>NZ_JBHYZP010000035.1:0-106890 GCF_042752355.1 Streptomyces sp. NPDC059255 | reverse complement strand
GCCTCCCGCCGCCGCCGCCGGGGCCGGCGGCGGCGGCGGCGGCGGCGGCGTACCGATCCTCATGTACCACGCCGTCGCGGAGCGGCCCGCGCCCGCCACCCGCGCGCTCTCCGTCCCGCCCGGGGCGTTCGCCGCGCAGATGGCGCTGCTCGGCGCGCGCGGCTTCACCCCGGTCACCACGGCGCGGCTCGCCGACGCCTGGCGCACCGGGCAGCCGCTGCCGGAGCGCCCGGTGCTGATCACGTTCGACGACGGTTACGAGGGGGTGCACCGGCACGCGCTCCCCGTACTCGCGGAGCACTCCTTCGCCGCGACGCTCTTCGTGTCGACGGCGTGGCTGCGCGGCGGGCCCTCCGATCGCCGGGCCGGCGGCGCCCCGGACACCATGCTCGACTGGGACCAGGTACGGGAACTGGCCGCCGCCGGCACGGAGATCGGCGGCCACAGCCACACCCATCCGCAGCTCGACCAGACCGATGACCGGCGGCTGCGCTTCGAGACCGGGCGCTGCCGGGAGATCCTCGCCGAGGAGCTGGGCGCGGAGCCCGTCTCCTTCGCCTACCCGTACGGCTACTCCAGCCGGCGGGTGCGCCACGCCGTCCGCGCGGCCGGGTTCACCCAGTCGCTGGCCGTGGGCAACGCGCTGGCGCGCCGGGGCCAGGGCCCGTACGCGCTGGAGCGGGTGACCGTACGGCGCACCACCGGGATCGAGGAGTTCGACCGGCTCGTCGAGGGCCGGGCGCTCGGCCGCGCCTTCGCCGGGGACCGGGCGCTGACCAAGGGGTACGCGCTGGTACGGCGGGCCCGCCGGGCCGCGGCCGTGGCCCGCGCGGCCGCGCCCGGCGCGCGCCGGCGGAGCGGCGGCGGGGACCGCGACGCGGCCTGACGGAGTGACGGGGGCCGGGAGACAGGGGGCGGGCCGGGAGCGCTGACGGCGGTGACGGCGGCGGCGCGGCGCGCCGGAGCCGCGGGGCGCCCGCGGCACGCTCCCCCGCCAGGGGCCAAAAGACCGTGCATCGGCGGTCCCTGTGCCGGATCATGGGCGACATGTCCCCCAACCCTCAGGACGCCCTGCCGATCCGGCTCACCGTCGACGACAGCGACTCGCCCTCGGATGTGGTCGACGCACTCTTCCTCGGCCGCTTCACGACGGGCGAGCAGCCCTATTCCCACAGCTCCACGATCGACCGGGTCAAGCCGGGCGCGGGCCTGCTGCCACCCGGCGCCACCGTGCTGCGCTCCGCCCGCGACGACGACCGGAGCGCGACCCTGGCCGAGGGCGACGGCTGGACGCTGCTGGTGTCCCGCTGGAACCGCGGCGCCGATGTGACGGTGACGGCCGTCAGCACCGAACTGGCGGAGAAGATCCACCGGCAGGCCACGGACGGCGTCCGGGACGATCCGGAGCCGCAGCCCGAGAACGTGACGATGGGGTTCTGGTACGTCTCGCCGCGGCGCGGCCCGCACCGTACGACGCGGCAGATCACCGCCGGCACGTGGGACGAGGTCAGGCCCAACTACACCGCGCCGGTGGCCGAGGCGATGGACCGGCTGATGAAGGTGACCCCGGACGACATCGCGGGCCGGCTGCTGCTGTTGCACGGGCCGCCGGGTACCGGCAAGACCTCCGCGCTGCGCACGCTGGCCCGTTCGTGGCGCGACTGGTGCCAGGTGGACTGTGTGCTGGACCCGGAACGGCTCTTCAACGACGTCGGCTATCTGATGGACATCGCGATCGGCGAGGACGACGGCTCGGCCAAGGGCCGGTGGCGGCTGCTGCTCCTGGAGGACTGCGACGAGCTGATCCGCGGCGAGGCCAAGCACACGGCGGGCCAGGCGCTGTCGCGGCTGCTCAACCTGACGGACGGTCTGCTCGGGCAGGGCAGGAACGTCCTGGTGGGGGTGACGACCAACGAGGATCTGGAGCGGCTGCATCCGGCGGTGGTCCGCCCCGGCCGCTGCCTGGCCAGGATCGAGGTCGGCTCACTGACCCGCGCGGAGGCGGTCTCCTGGCTGGGCCGGGAGGACGGCGACGCGGAGGCGGCCGCGGTGGGCCGGGAGGGCGCGACGCTGGCGGAGCTGTACGCGCTGCGCCGGGGAACGGGACCGGCGTCGGTCCCGGCACAGCACACGGGCCCGGAGGCGGGCCTGTACCTCTGAGCGGAGGGCGGGTCGGGGCCGGACTCCGGGTCGGGTCGGGGCCAGACTCCGGAGCGGGTCGGGGCCGGACTCCGGGTCGGTGTCGGGGGCCGCCGGCGGCTCCGGGGCCCGGGGCGCGGTCACTTCGCGTACACGGCCCGTACCGCTTCCTCCGCCGCGGCGAGCGCGGCGGCCCTGCCGAGCCCGAGGCGTCGCGCACGCTCCGCGTAGGCGCGGGCGGCCGAGGCGGCCTCGCGGTCGGCGGCCTCGCCGGCGGCGGCGACGAACGTACCGTTCCTGCCCCTGGTCTCGATGACCCCGTCCGTCTCCAGCGCGCGGTACGCCTTGGCGACGGTGTTGGCGGCCAGTCCCAGCTCCTCGGCGAGCCCCCGTACGGTGGGGAGTTTGTACCCGACCGGCAGCGCACCGGAGCGGGCCTTCGCGGAGATCTGGGTACGCAGTTGCTCGTACGGAGCGGTCACGGCGGCCGGGTCGATCACGATCTTCAACGTCACGGTGCGATTCTCCCCCACGGGCCCCCGGCGCCGAGTGACAGGCGCCAGAGCTGGCCGGAACGCGACGGGAAAAAGAAGAGGCGCGCCGGGGGCGGGCGCACGTAGGGTCACGCTCCATGACTGTGACTGTGCGTGATTTCCGCACCGAGGACGCTCCTGCCGTCGTCGCGCTGCGCCGTGCCTGCCTGCCGTTCGTCGTCGTGACGGAGAAGGACCTCCTGTTCGAGGTGGCGAACGCGAATCCGGCCAAGAAGTACCGCCTCCTGGTGGCCGAGGAGGCGGGTGAGGTGATCGGTACGGCGCATGTGGGCATCGCATACGACAGCGAGGATCCCGGCCAGTCCTCGGTCACCCCGCATGTCCTGCCCGGGCGGCGCGGGCGGGGCGCCGGGTCGCTGATCCTGAGGACCGCCGAGGAGCATCTGGCGGCGCACGGGGCGACGAGCGTCTACGCCTGGGCGCTGGACGAGCCGGGCAGCCTCGCCTTCGCCGCCCGCCACGGCTACCGCCCCACGCGCCCCGCCCGCTTCCAGAGCCTCGACCTGACCGGCGACGCGCTGCCGGAGCTCCCCGCGGTGCTCCCGGCGGGGGTGGTGCTCCGTACGGGCGACGCGTACGCGGCCGACCCGCGCCCGCTGTTCGAGGCGGACGCGGAGGTGTCCTCGGACGAGCCGGGCGATATCGCGACGGCCCTGGACGACTACGAGGACTGGCTGAACCACACCTGGAACCACCCGTGTCTGGACCGCGAGCTGACGACGGTGGTGGAGGTGGACGGCCAGGTGGCGGCCTTCACCTCGGCCCACACCGACGGCGCCACCCGCTACGCGACCGGCATGACGGGGACCCGCCGCGCCTTCCGGGGCCGCGGTCTGGCGAAGCTCGCCAAAACGGACTCCCTGCGCCGGGCCAGGGCGGCGGGGTACCAGGAGGCGTTCACGTCGAACGACGCGGACAACGGCCCGATGCTGGCCGTCAACCGGTGGTTCGGGTACGAGATCTGCGCGACCGAGGTACGCCATGTCCGCGAGCTGAGCTGACCCGCGGCGTCTCTCTCAGCGCGAGCCGCCGCGCGTGGCGGGCAGGACCGTGGACCGGTCGGTGCCCGGGGAGTGGGCGACCGGGTCGTCGTCCTCGTGCCAGTGCAGGACGAAGCGCTCGCCCGCGCGGTAGGCGTCGAGGCCCGCGCGGCAGTACGCGACCAGGTCGTCCGGGAGGCCGGACAGGGGGTGCCAGGCGAGGCCCGAGCACTTGTCCGGCTCCCGGTTGTACGGCTCGCCGCCCGCGCCGTACGCCGCCTCGAAGAACCAGCCGATCCGGGGCCGGCCGCCCGGACCGCGGTGCTGCATGACCAGCGCGACGCGCAGATCGCCGGGGGTCAGCGCGACGCCGATCTCCTCGGCCGCCTCCCGGATCACGGCCGTACGGACGTCCTCGCCGGATTCCACGTGCCCCGAGGGGCAGTTGAGCAGCCCGTCGCCGTATCCCGTCCCGGCTCTGCGGGCGAGCAGCACCTCGTCGCCCCGGCGCAGGACGAGATGGACGTCGACCACTTCCCGGTGGCGCCGGGGCGGCGGCCCCGCGACCGCCTCCGCCCCGTGATCGGGCCGGGGCACATCGGCGGCGGTCGCGGGGCGGAGTCGGTCGTCGCGGGGAGTCACACCGCTACGTTACGACGCGGGCCCCCGGCGCGTCGCGATCAGCTTCCGTATCCCCGGCCAGGCCAGCAGCAGCACGATCACCGCGTACACCGTCACCGAGAACGGGGTGTTGACCAGCCCGGTCACGCTGCCGTCGCTGATCTGGAGCGCGCGCCGCAACTGCTGCTCGGCGGCCGGGCCGAGGATGACGCCGATGACCGCGGGCAGCACGGGCAGCCCGTACCGTCGCATCCCGAACCCGATCAGCCCGATGATCAGGAGAATGACCAGGTCGAGCGCCTCGCCGCCGACCGCGTAGGCGCCGACCGCCGCGAAGAAGAGGATCCCCGCGTAGAGGTAGGGGCGCGGGACGCGCAGCAGCTTGGCCCAGACCGGCGCCAGCGGCAGGTTGAGGGCGAGCAGCAGCACCATGCCGACGAAGAGGGAGGCGATCAGCCCCCAGACCAGCTCGGGTTCGCGTTCGAAGAGCAGCGGGCCCGGCTGGATACCGTACTGCTGGAAGGCGGCGAGCATCACGGCGGCGACGGCCGTCGTCGGCAGTCCGAGGGTGAGCATCGAGACCAGCGTGCCGGCCGCCGAGGCGGAGGCGGCCGACTCGGGGCCCGCCACGCCTTCGATGGCGCCCTTGCCGAACTCGTCCTTGTGCCGGGAGAGCCGCTTCTCGGTGACGTAGGAGAGGAAGGTCGGAATCTCCGCGCCGCCGGCCGGGATCGCCCCGAACGGGAAGCCGATGAGCGGGCCGCGCAGCCACGGCCGCCAGGTGCGGCGGAGGTCCTTCTTCGCGAGCCAGGGGCGGCCGACCGGGATCGCCTCGCCGGTGGTGCGGCGCAGATGGGCGGCGACCCACAGGGCCTCGCCGATCGCGAAGAGGCCGACCGCGACGATCACCACGTCGATGCCGTCGGCGAGTTGGAGCGTGCCGAAGGTGAGCCGCTGCTGGCCGGTCATCTGGTCGAGTCCGACGAGACCGATGGTGAGGCCGATGAGCAGGGAGGCGAGGCCGCGGATCCGGGACGAGCCGAGGACGGAGGTCACGGCGATGAAGGCGAGCACCATGATCGCGAAGTAGTCGGGCGCGCCGATGTCGACGGCGAGCGCGGCGACGGTCGGGGCGAGGACGACCAGCAGGATCGTGCCGATCATGCCGCCGGCGAAGTGTCCGCCGGCCGCCGCCGCGAGCGCCTGGGCGCCACGGCCCGCCTTGGCCATCGGGTTGCCCTCGATCGCCGCCACGACGGCGGCGCTCTCCCCCGGGGTGTTGAGCAGGATGGAGGTGGTGGAGCCGCCGAACATGGCGCCGTAGTAGATCCCGGCGAACATGATGAACGCGCCGGTCGGGTCGAGTCCGTACGTCACGGGGAGCAGCAGCGCGACCGCCATGGCCGGGCCGATGCCGGGCAGGACGCCGATGGCGGTGCCGAGCAGCACGCCGATCGCGGCCCAGAGCAGGTTCATCGGCGTGAGCGCCGTACCGAAGCCGTCAATGAGGGAGTTGAGGGAGTCCATCGGTTACAGCACCCCCATCAGCGGGCCACCGGGGAGGGGGACACCGAGCAGGTTGTTGAAGACGAAGTAGGTGAGGAGCGAGAGTCCGGCGGCGATCAGCGGGTCCCGGTCGTGGTGCCGGCTGCCGAGCGCGTACGCCGAGCCCCAGAAGAGCAGGGCGCCCGAGATCGGGAAGCCGAGCGGGCCGATGAGGACGGCGTTGGCGAGGAAGACCCCGGCGAGCAGGAGGACGGTCCGCCAGTCGCTGGGCTCGGCGAGGTCGATGTCCTCGCCGCCCTCGGCCTCGCCCCGGCCGCCGCGCAGCACGTCGAGGGTGAGGAGTACGGCGACGACGAGCAGTCCGGTGCCGACGACGACGGGGACGGTCCTCGGGCCGACGGGGCCGCGCTGGGTGAGGTCGACGGACATGGTGAGGGCGTCGGTCAGGACGAGGACGCCGAGGGCGAGCAGCAGCAGGCCGACGCCGATCTCGGAGTGTTCGCGGAGCCAGCCGCGGGCGTCGCGGGGCCCTGCCGGGGCCGCGGTGCCGGCGGTGGCAGAGGCGCCGGAAGAGTCTGGGGTGTCGGTCGGCGGTGTCACAGTCCCAGCTCCTTGAGAACGGAGTCGACGCGCCGGTCTTCCTCCGCGAGGAAGTCACCGAACTCCTCGCCGGTGAGGAAGGCGTCGGCCCAGCCGTTCTTCTTGAGCGACTCCCGCCACTGCGGCGAGTCGTGCAGCTTCTCGATGAAGGCCAGCAGCTTGGCGCGTTCGGCGTCGGAGATGCCGGGCGGTGCGACGATGCCCCGCCAGTTGGTGAAGTCGGTGTCGAGGCCGGACTCGCGCAGGGTGGGGGCGTCCAGTCCGGGCAGCCGCTCGGGTCCGGTGACGGCGAGGAGCCGCAGTTCCCCGGACTCGATCTGGTCGAGGTACTCGCCGACGCCGGAGACCCCGAAGGCGACCTTGTTGCCGAGGATGGAGGCGAGGAGTTCGCCGCCGCCGTCGAACGGCACGTAGTTGACGGTCTTCGGCGGGATGCCGGCGGCCTTCGCCATCAGCATGGGGGCGAGGTGGTCGGGCCCGCCGGGCGAGGAACCGCCGCCGACCGGGACCTTGGCGGGGTTGGCCTTCCAGGCCGTGACCAGGTCGTCGATGGTCCGGTACGGGGAGTCCTTGGCGACGACGACGATGTCCGACTCCTCGGTGATCCGGGCGATCGGCGTGGTGTCGGCGAGGGTCTTGGGCGACTTGTTGGTGTGTACGGCGCCGACGACCCCGAGGCCCATGGACATGGCGAGCTTGCCGTTGCCGTGTTCCCCGACGAGCCGGGTCAGTCCTACGGTGCCGCCCGCGCCGGGGAGGTTGAACACCTCGATGTTGTGGGTGAGTTCGGCGTCCTCGGCGTTCTTGGCCAGGGTGCGGGCCGTGATGTCGTAGCCGCCGCCGGGGGTGTTGGGGACCATGAAGCGCAGGCCGGGTATCTGCGTACCGGTGTCGGTGCCACTGCCCGAGGAGAGCAGCGGCGGCCCCACCAGCACCAGGAGTGCCGACCCGAGCAGGGCCAGAGGGGTGCGCAATCGCACGTGTGCCGCCCTTCGGGAAGTGGTGTGAAGTGGGCCACATGTTGCCTGTGCGTTAACAAGCTGTCTCTCTTCCGGAATCAACGGACGTTGTGGTCGTTGTGGTCGCGGCTTAGCGTGTCGCCGTGATGAGAGTGCTGGTCGTGGACGACGACTTCATGGTCGCCAAGCTGCACAGCCGCTATGTGTCCGCGATGAACGGCTTCACGGTCGTCGGTGTGGCACACAGCGGCGCCGAGGCGTTGCGCGCGGCCGAACGGCTCCGGCCGGACCTGGTGCTGCTCGACATCTACCTGCCCGACATGGACGGCATCGCGGTGCTGCGCGAGCTGCGGGCGGCGGAGGAGCGGGACGGCCGGACCACCAGCGTCGACGCGCTGTTCATCACGGCGGCGCGGGACGCGGAGCTGATCCGGGCGGCGCTGCGGGCGGGCGCGCTGCACTATCTGATCAAGCCGTTCCACCGGACGGCGCTCCAGGAGCAGCTCCAGCACGTGGCATCGCTGCGGAGCCGGCTGGCCGGTCTGGGCGAGGCGCGCCAGGAGGACGTCGACCGGATCTTCGGCACCCGGCCGCCGGGCAGCCGCGGGCTCCCGAAGGGGCTCGCCCCGCACACGGCGGAGCTGGTGGAGCGCATCCTGCGGGAGAACGCCGGGGGTCTCTCCGCCACGGAGTGCGCCGCGGCGGGGACCCTCTCCCGGGTGAGCGCCCGGCGCTACCTGGAGTACTTCGCGACCACGGGCCGCGCGGAGATCTCGCTCCGGTACGGCGGAACGGGGCGCCCGGAGCGCCGCTACCGCTGGACGGGGTGAGGCGGGAAGCGCCCGGAAGCGCCCGGGGCGGCGCCCCGGCCGCTTCCGGGCCCGCGTACGCAAGGGCCTGGCTGTATTGACCCGCGGGGTTGTTGACGCGGGTCAATACACCTAGCGGTAGCCGGCCGTGTCGGCGGGCTTGCCGGCGTCCTGCACCTCGACGATGTAGCGCCAGGCGTCCGGGCGGCTGCCGTCGAGGTCGGTGAAGCCGTAGACCTGGGCCAGTCGGCCGCCCGACAGCGACTGTCCGTTCCACCGGTTCACCCGGGGGTCGGCGGCCAGGGCGGTCACGGCCCGCCCGACGTAGCGCGGGGACTCCGAGATGCCGAAGTGCGGTTCGCTCTCCAGGGCGTCGCGCCACGACTCCTCGGTCACGCCGAAGTGGTCCAGCATGATCTCCGAACGCATCCACCCGGGCGTCAGGGCCACCGCCGTACCGCCGCGCGATCCCAGCTCGTGGCCGAGCGAGAAGGCCATCCGGAGGACCGCGGACTTGGCGAGATCGTAGAAGAACGAGTTCCGGTAGGTGTCCCGGTTGTACTCGGCGGTGCCGTCCGTCATCTCGACGACGAGTCCGCCCTCGTTGCGCAGGAGGAGGGGCAGGGCGTGGTGGCTGGTGATCGCGTGGGTCTCCACCGCGAGCCGGAGCAGCCGGAGCCCCTTGTCGAGGTCGTGCTCCCATACGGGAGCCTCCCACTCGAAGAGGTTCTCGCCGCCCCAGATGTCGTTGACGAGCACGTCGAGACGGCCCTGTTCGGCGGCGATACGGTCCACCAGGGCGCGGACCTGGGCGGGGTCCAGGTGGTCGGTCGGGACGGCGATGCCGCGGCCGCCCGCCTCGGTCACCAGGTCGGCGGTGTCCTCGATGGTCTCGGGGCGGTCGTACTCCGAGCGCCGCTCCCGGGTGCTGCGGCCGGTCACGTAGACCGTGGCGCCGGCCGCGCCGAGTTCCACCGCGATGCCCCGGCCCGCTCCCCTTGTCGCTCCCGCGACGAGCGCGACCTTGCCGTCCAGCGTTGCTGACATGTGTGTCCTACTTCCCTGTCCCCGTGTCATCGTCGTGCCGACGCCCGAACGCGCCTGAACGCGCCTGAGCGATCGGCGTCAGCACGATGATGGCGCGGATACCCGACATCTTCTGTCGGGTATCCGCACGGACCAGCGGGCCGGGACGCCGCTGGTCAGCGCACCACCCGGCCCGGAATCAGCCGCTGTGCGCGCAGTTCCCCGAGGACCAGGGCGGCGAACTCCGTCGCGCCCCGGACCGAGGTGTGCGTGTTGTCGCGTTTCTCGTCGTGGAGGAAGAGCGCTTTGGACGCCTCCGGTCCCAGCTCCTCCACCCGGCGCTTGGTGAGCGCCGTGAGGTCGACGACGGGGATGTCACGGTCCCTGGCGAGCGCGCGCATCTCGGCCGGGAGGTCGACGCCCAGGCCGTTCACGTTCAGGGCCGTGCCGTTGTCGAGCGTCCCGTCGGCGTTGAACCAGCGGCGGACGATCGGCGTGACCAGGACGGGCCGGCTGCCCCTGGCCCGTACCCGGTCGGTCATCTCCGTGAGGTTGGCGCGGTAGACGTCGGCGGGGGTCTGTTTGTCGTTGTGCGCGAGCTGCACGAGGACGAGATCGCCCCGGCCCACCCGGGACTCGACGGCGGGGAAGAGCGCGGGCGTGTCCAGGAAGGACTGCGAACCCTCCCCCGAATCGGCGTAGTTGGCGACCGAGATCCCGGCGCGGAGGTACTGCGGGAGCTGCTGGCCCCACCCCGTGTACGGTTCGCCCGCCTGGTCGCAGACCGTCGAGTCACCGGCCAGGAAGAGCTGGGGCGCCCGGGGCGCGGGGGTGACCCGGAGCCCCGCCAGCAGCGGCGCCGCGCCGTCGAAGCGCAGGTCGAGGCCGGGACTGCCGGCCGGACCCGTGGGTTCCCCCTCGGGCTCGCGTACGTTCACGGTGAAGCCGCGCCGTACCGTCCGGCCGGCCGCGGTCGCCGTCTCGGCGAGCATCGTACGGCGGGTCTCGGCCGAGACGCCGGTGGAGCCCGCGGTGGCCCCGCCGAGCAGGGCCGTCACCTCGTACGTCCCCGGCGCCACGGCGAAGTGGCAGACCACCGGGGAGGTCCCCGCGCACCCGGCGGGCAGGCCCGGTGCGCGCCCGGGTGCCCCGGCCCGCGCGGGGGACGACAGGACCGTCGCCGCGGTGAGGGCGGCCAGCAGCACCGCCCCGGCGTGCCGGAGCGGCAACCCTCTCCCGGCTCGTACGCGTTCCGTGGTGTGCTCCCTCATGACTTCCCTGGCTTGTTCCCCGGTGTGTTCCCTCATGACTTCCCTGGTGTGTCGCACGGTCCTCCCCTCCCCTACTTCGGGATCCGGTCGCCCACCAGCGCCAGGTTCTGGATCGCCGCCAGCCCGAAGAGCGCCGTCTCGTTGGTGTTGATCCGCAGGTTCTCCCAGCCCGGTTCGAGCACGTCGGGGCCCTCGATGCGCTTCCGGTCCCAGACCATCGCCGAGGTGTACGCGTCGCTGTCGTAGAACTTCTGCCAGGCGCGCTCCGCCAGCTTCTCGTCGCCCGACCGGGCGGCCGCGTAGGCGTCCTGGCGTGAGTGGCCCTGGAAGAGGAGCAGGCTGCCGAAGTCGGAGCCGTACCGTTCGCGCTGCTCGGCCTTGGTCGCGTTGAAGTAGCGGCAGTAGTCCAGCCAGGCCGCCTCGAACGCGGGCAGGTCGATGAGGTCGATCAGCTCCGCGCACATCTCGACCAGGCCGAACATCGCGGAGAGATGGGAGACGCTGACCAGGGGCTTGTCGGCGACCGCGAACTTCCCGGTGTCCAGGTCGTACAGCCCCGAGCCCTGGACGAAGCCGTTGGGCTGCGCGGCGATCGTCTCCATGGTGGAGCGCAGCCGCGCCTCCGCCTTGGCCGCCTGCGGGCCCCGGCGCTCCCACTCCGTGAGCCAGCCCGCGGCGAGGCCGCTCCAGTCGGTGCCGAAGCCGATCGACAGGGCGTTGCGGTCGGGCTCGTACGGCTCGGTGCGGATCTTGCGGATGGGGTCGAGGACGAGGAAGGTCTCGTCGGAGTCGACCTGGGCGCGCATCAGGTCGCCGACCCGTTCGTCCGCCGTGAGGTAGTAGTACGGGCGGCGGTAGACGGCGGTGGAGATGCGCTGCTGCTTGGCGCTGTCCGCGTAGTGCTGCACGCCGTGGCGGGTGCCGAGTCCGGCCCACTGGCCGAGGTGGTAGACGTCGACCTCGCCGGTGTGCCGGGTGAGCGCCTCGGCGAAGCGGAAGATGTCGGAGCGGCCGGAGCGCAGATAGGCGTACCAGAGCCAGAGGTCGGGCGAGAGTTCGGAGTTGTCCCAGGCGTAGCCGCCGACGTCGTACCGCCACTGGTGCCGGTTCTCGTCGTAGCTGTGCATGAAGTCGCCGTAGTCCCAGAAGCCGTACCAGCGGCGCTGCTCGACCTGCTCCTGGTAGTAGGTGAAGAGGAAGTCGAGCTGGTCCTCGATCTTCGCCTTGGCGGGTGCCGAGCGGTCGACGGGGGCGAACAGACCGCCGAACACGCCCGCCCTGCTCAGGTCCTCGGCGCTCGCGGCGAGCTGTGGCGGGGTGCGGACGGCCTGGGACTGGGCGACGAGTTCGGCGGCGGTGGGGGTGGCCGCGTTGGCCCAGAACATCAGCTCGCTGGTGCGGGCGATGCCGTACGGGGTGCCGAACCCGGGCTCGTAGTCCTCGTACGTGATGTTGAGGCCCTCGATCTGTTCGGGGTAGGTGTCCTGGCCCATGCCGTCGTGGTAGAAGCGCAGGTCCATGGGGCGGGCCTCGGGTGACCAGAGCCAGAGGGTGACCTCGGCCTCGTCGCCCGCCGCGCCCCGGATGTCGAGCTGCGCGGGGTGTTTCTGCCAGAAGTCGCGCAGCCCGAAGGAGAGTCCGCCGCTCGCCCCGCCGACGTAGCCGAAGCCGGAGGCCCGGCCGCCGCCGCCCGCCGTGATCCAGCCGTGGCCCGGCTTGGTGCGCTTGCGCAGGGTGAAGCCGTCGGCGGAGAGCTGCGAGAGGGTGTAGTCGCCCCACGTGGGGATGTACTGGAGGCGGGTGGTGACCCGCTGGTCCCAGGTGGCGGGGTCGGCCAGTTTCTCGCCCTTGACCTGCGCGGCCCGGACGGCGGCGCCCGGGTCGCGGCGCAGTCCGGTGATGCCCTGGACGGCCTCGGTGAGGAAGCCCTTGCCCTCGCCGGCGATCCGGATGTGCCGGTCGTACGCGGCGTCGCGCATCGGTACGGAGAAGCGGACGCCGAGCCCGCGGATGAAGTCGCCCTTCGTGCGGCCCGCGGTCTGTTCGCCGTCGTAGGTGATGGTGTGGACCATGCGGAAGGAGTCCGCGCCGGCGTAGAAGTAGAGCCGGACGCTGAACGGCAGCCAACTGCGGCTGCCGCGCCGGTGTTTGCCGTCGATGCGGACCACCGCCCGGACGGGGCCGTCCTGTTCGACCTCGGCACCGGAGATCTCGCCGTCGAAACGCTCCCACTTGGCGCTGCCCGCGTCGTCCTCATCAAGTTCGCCCTGACGGAGCAGGACGAGGCGGCCGTCGGTGGCGATCCGGGTGGTGCCGCGGGTCAGGGACTCGACGAGCTGGTCGCCGTCCCTGCGGATGACGGCCCGGACGACACCGGTGTCGACGGTGATCTTCCGCCGGGTCCCGGTGACGGTGACCTTCTTCGCCGGGGCGGCGGGCGTTCCGGCGGCGAGGGTGAGGCGCTCGGCCGCGGCGACGGCACGGTCACCCTCGGTGCCGACGGCGTGGGCCGTCCATTTGAGCGAGCCGTCGGGCCAGTAGGCGGTCGGCCAGCTCTGTACGGGGACGGCCTCGCCGCCCGCGGTGGCCAGGGCGAACGCCGTGCCGGCGGGGTGGGCGCCGCGCGGCCATGGCACCCCGAAGGTGGAGCCGGCGGCCGCTCCGGGCCCCTCGTCCTCCAGCCAGCGGACCGTGACGGGGGCGTCGGCCGCGGCAGCGGGGGCGTCCGCCGCGTGGGCCCGGTCGCGGCCGAGCGCCCAGCTGAACTGGCCGGCGGCGCCGGCGACGGCGGCGGCCTTGAGCAGGGACCTGCGGGGGATCGGTGACATCGGCAATCCTTCCTCGGCAGTGACATGTGATTTACATGCGCATGACATGCAGCAGGTGGGTGGGGCGCGGGGGGGTACGGGTGTGGGTACGGGTACGGGTGTGGCGCGCGACGGCCGGTCAGGCGCTGTGCCGGCGTCGCTCCACCGCCAGCGCCGCGGCCGTGACCACACCGAGCGCGGGCGCCGCCAGCGGGGTGGCGAACCACGCCGAGGCCGGTACGAGGGCGAGGCCGCAGATCAGCAGCAGCGACCCGGCGGGGTCCCGGAGCGTCCGGCGGGCCGCCGCGCGCAGCAGGACCCGCCAGGAGGCCCCGGGCCGCCAGCACGCGGCGGCGCGCAGCCCGGCGACGCACAGGCCGAGGAAGGCGAGCACGCCGACGGTGCCCACGAAGGCACCGCCGGGCAGCCCGGCCCGTACGACGGTCAGGTCCGCCCAGAGCAGCCAGAGCGCCACCCAGCCGCCCGCCCCGACGAGCCAGCCGCGCCGGGCGGCGGAGCGCAGGTCCGCCAGGAACTCCCGCCGGGTGGCCACCTCGTGGGCCAGCACCCGGCGCAGGTGTCCGGCCCCGGCGGCGAACGCGGCGGGGAAGGTGAGCAGGGGCAGCGAGGCGAGCGCGATCCACACGCCGGTGAGCAGCGCCTCGGCGAAGACGGCGAACGCCCGCAGGAACAGCGAGTCCTGCCGGGCCACGCGCCGCCGCTCGGCCCGGTCCCGCTCGGCTGGGTTGACGGTCCGGCTCATCGGAACGGCTCAGCCCTTCAGTCCGGAGGTCGCCATGCCGTCGATCAGATAGCGCTGGAACGCGAGGAAGAAGAGCAGCACGGGCAGCAGGGCGATGAGCGACATCGCGATCATGCCGCCGTAGTTGGCGACCCCGTCCTGGTCGACGAACATCTTCAGACCGAGGGAGACGGTGTACTTCTCGGGCTCGTTGAGATAGATCAGCGGGCCCATGAAGTCGTTCCACGCGTTGATGAAGGTGAAGATCGCGCTGGTGATCAGGGCGGGCCGGCACAGCGGCAGCACGATCGACCAGTAGATCCGCGCGTGTCCGCAGCCGTCGAGCCGCGCCGCCTCGTCCAGCTCCTTCGGCAGGTTCCGCATGAACTGCATCATCAGGAAGACGAAGAAGGCGTCCGTGGCCAGATACTTGCCCAGCAGCAACGGCGTGTAGGTGTTGATGAGTTCGAGCTTCTGGAAGAGCACGTACTGCGGGATCAGCAGGACGTGGTACGGGAGCAGCAGCGTCCCGATCATGAGGGTGAAGAGCAGATTGCGCCCGGCGAACCGGATCCGGGCGAAGGCGTAGGCCGCGAGCGAGCACGAGATCAGCACTCCGGCGACCGAACCCAGTGCCAGGACGGTGGAGTTGACGAAGAACGTGGCGATCGGGATGTCCGCGATGCCGTCGGCGAGCCGGGTGTAGTTCTCAGTGATGGGCGAGACAGGGAAGAGGTCCAGGCTGCCCACGATCTGGTCGTTCGGCTTGAACGATCCCCCGATCACCCAGACCACCGGGTAGAGGACGACCGCGAGGACGGCGAGCGAGCCGAGGTGCCAGGCCAGCGAGCCGGCACCGCGGCGGCGGAAGGCTGCCCGTACCGCCTCGGCGGGGTCCGGACGACGTACCGGCGCCGGTACGGGCGGCCCGGCCGCCGGGCGCGGAGACCACCGCGTACGCTCCGTGCTCATCGGGTCGCCTCCTCGTAGTGCACCCAGCGTTTCTGGGACCGGAACAGCACAGCGGTCACCAGCCCGACCGCGAGCAGCAGCATCCAGGCCATGGCCGAGGCCATCCCCATCCGGCTGTTCTCGAAGCCCTGGACGTAGAGGTAACAGGTGTAGACGAGTGTGCCGTCGGCCGGGCCGCAGGTGCCGCCCGCGCCGCCCAGGATGTAGGCCGAGCCGAAGATCTGGAACGAATGGATGGTCTCCAGCAGGACGTTGAAGAAGAGCACCGGGGAGATCATCGGGAGCGTGATGTTCCAGAACCGGCGCAGGGGACCCGCGCCGTCGACCTCCGCCGCCTCGTACAGGGAGACCGGCACCTGCTTCAGCCCGGCGAGGAAGATCACCATGGGCGCGCCGAACTGCCAGACGGTGAGCGCCACCAGGCTGTAGACGATCAGGTCCGGGTCGCCGACCCAGCCGCCCGCGGGGAGGCCGAACAGCCGCTGCGTACGGTCGACCACGGCGTCGTCGGAGAAGATCGCCTTCCAGACGATGGCGATGGAGACGCTCGCCCCGATCAGCGACGGGGCGTAGAACGCGGCCCGGTAGAAGGCCTGTCCGCGGCGCTTCTGGCTGAGCAGCAGGGCCACCCCGAGCGCCGCCGCCAGCTTGAGCGGGGTGCCGACGACCACGTACCAGAGCGTCAGGGAGACCGAGTGGCGCCAGCGGGCGTCCCCGAACATCTCGGTGAAGTTGTCGAAGCCGATCCACCGCGGGGCGTCGAAGAGGTTGTAGTCGGTGAAGGCGAAGTAGAGCGAGGCGACCATCGGCCCCGCCGTGAGGACCAGGAAGCCCGCGATCCAGGGCGACATGAAGAGCAGGCCGGCCAGGTTCTCCCGGCGCCCCCGCCGTCCGGCGGCGGGGGGTCCGGGGCGGTCCTGGCCGGCCCGTGGGGCCGCGCCCCCGGCGCGGGGCTCCGACGCGGCGGCCGCTGCGCTCACCACCGTGGGTCCCATCAGGAGCCGAGCGCAGTCTTCGACTCGGTGAAGAACTGCTTCACCGCGCTGTCCACCGACCGCTTGTCCAGGGCGAGTTCCTCGGCTATCCGCAGGAAGGCGGACTCGGCGACGTCGGCGCCCGCCGGGTGCGGGGTGATCGGCTCCAGCACCCCGGTGTCGACGAGCTGCTGCTCGTAGGCGGCGATCTGCTTGTTGACGTCGTCGGTGGGCTTGAACGCCTCGTACTGGGCGGTGGTGGTGGGGACGCCCCGGTCGTAGCCCATGATCTTGGCGACCTCGGGGTCGTGCACCATGAAGTTGATGAACTGGGCGACTTCCTTGGGGTGTTCGGTCCGCCGGGAGCCGCTCAGCATCAGCGAGCCGAGGTACTGTCCCGTCTTCTTGCCGTCGGTCGTGGGGATCGGGGCGAGGCCGTAGCTGCTCTTGCCCTCGGCGGTGTAGCGGACGGTGAAGTTGTCCCAGGTGAACTCCCCGGCGGCGAGTTCGGCGGCGACCGCGGACTTGGGCTTGATCTGCGCGATCTTCTTCGGGTCCGTGTAGACACCCGACTTCACCCCGGCGTGCGCCTTGGTCCACCACTGGGTGAGGTCGGCCTCGGTGAAGCCGAGCCCGTCCGCGGTGAAGAACGCCTTGCCGTTCTGGCGGAGGTAGAGGTCGTAGAGGTACATGACGCCGTACATCCCGCTGTCCCCCGCCACCCCCTGGGTGTCGCGGATCGTGCGCATCGCGGCGTCGAACTCGTCCCAGGTCCACCCCGGCTTCGGGGCGATGCCGGCCTTCTCGTACACCTTCTCGTCGATGACCATCGCCATCGAGTTGCTGCCGACCGGGACCCCGAGCAGCTTGCCGTCCACCTCACCGAACGTGGCGAGGCCGGCCCGGAAGCCGTCCATGCTGAGGTTGCCCGCGCTCACCTGCTGCTTCAGGTCGAGCAGCACGTTCTTCTGATCGTACTTGCGCAGGAAGCCGACGGCGTTCTGGAA
The DNA here is from genome assembly GCF_042752355.1 of Streptomyces sp. NPDC059255. NCBI lineage: Bacteria > Bacillati > Actinomycetota > Actinomycetes > Kitasatosporales > Streptomycetaceae > Streptomyces > Streptomyces sp. NPDC059255. Next base: position 89,923 of record NZ_JBHYZP010000035.1, on the reverse strand, counting down.
CACGTCCGGCGGATTGCCCCCGGAGGCCTGCGTGTTGAACTTCTTCCAGAAGTCCAGGTAGGGCTGGAAGTCGGTCTTGATCTTGATCTTCGGGTGCTGTTCCTCGAAGAGGGCGATCGTCCGGTTGATCCGCTTCGCGCGGTCCTCGGAGCCCCACCAGGCGTACCGGAGAGTGACGTCGCCGCCGCCCGATCCACTTCCGGAACCGGAACCGCAACCCGCCGCGGTCAGGCCGAGTGCGGCCAGTGAGCCACCCGCGATCTTGAGCAGGCCGCGTCTGTCGACGCTCCCCGACGTAGGCATAGCTCGCCCCTCACTCCCAAAAATTGAATCGTTTTAGGTAAGCGCTTGCCGCTAGAAATTAAGGATCTGTAGGCCGTACGTCAATGGTTCGGACGACATCCGTCGAAGCGCTTACTACTTCCGTCAGAAGCATTGACGAACCATGAACGCGGACCTAGCTTCATCGCGTCGTACTTCGTACGTCATATATGAGACGCGAGATCTGAGAGCGCCCATGGCCTTCGCACCGAGTCCGATCCCCTCCCGAACCCAGTACGTCCAGGAGGCGGTCAAGCACGCCATCCTGACCGGCGGGCTCAGTCCTGGCCAGGCCCTGGTCGAGACGGAACTCGCCGCGCAGTTCGGGGTGTCGAAGACACCGGTGCGGGAAGCGCTCAAGACCCTGGCCGGCACCGGCCTGGTCGTCATGAGCCAGTACAAGGGCGCCACCGTCCGCACGGTCGACGCCGCGATGGCCCACGAGGTCTACGACGTACGGCTGCTGCTGGAACCGGCGGCGCTGCGCCGCTCGCTGAGCCGCGGCGCCTCCCTGGAACCCGCCAGGGAAGCCCTGCTGCGCGCCGACGAGGCGGCCGACCGGGCCGAACGCTCGCTGGCCAACCGGGACTTCCACCGCTCGCTCTACCTGCCCTGCGGCAATCCGCTGCTGGCCAGGATGCTCGACGAGGTACGCGACCAGGCGGCCCTCGTCTCGACCGTGGCCTGGGCCGCCGTCCCGTCCTGGGAGCGGGAGGCGGGCGAGCACCGGGAGATCCTGCGCCTCGCCCTGGCCGGTGACACCGACGGCGCGGCCGGCGCCCTCCACGATCACATCGCCTCGTTTCTGCACCGGGCGTTCCCCGAAGGAGAGACCACGCATGAAGAGCCCTGATCTCACATCGTCGCGGGACGCGCTCGCCGATGTCGTGGCGATCCCCGTGACACCGTTCACCGCCGACGACACCGTCGACACCGCGGCCCACCGGGCGCTGCTCCGCCGGCTGCTCGACGGCGGCGTCCGCACCCTCACCCCGAACGGCAACACCGGCGAGTACTACGCGCTCGGCCCCGACGAGCGGCGCGCGGTCACGGAGCTGACGATCGAGGAGGCCGCGGGCGAGGCCGCGATCCTCGTCGGGATCGGCCTCGACGTGCCGACCGCGGTGGCCGCCGCCGAGCACGCGCGCGCCGCGGGCGCCGGGATGGTGATGGTCCACCAGCCCGTGCACCCCTACGTCTCGCAGGACGGCTGGGTCGACTACCACCGCGCGATCGCCGAGGCCGTACCGGAGCTGGGCGTCGTACCGTACATCCGCAACCCGCAGCTCGCCGGTGAGACCCTCGCCCGGCTCGGGGAGCTGTGCCCCAATGTCATCGGCGCGAAGTACGCCGTGCCGGACGCCGCGCGGTTCGCCGCCTTCGCCCGCGACGCGGGTCTCGAACGCTTCGTGTGGGTCGCGGGCCTCGCCGAGCTGTACGCCCCCTCGTACTTCGCGGGCGGCGCGACCGGCTTCACCTCGGGGCTCGTCAATGTCGCCCCCGCGGTCTCGCTGGGGATGCTGGAGGCGCTGCGCGCCGGGGACTACGCGGGCGCCATGAAGGTCTGGGAGCAGATCAGGCCCTTCGAGGAGCTGCGGGCCGCGCACCAGTCCGCCGACAACGTCACGGTCGTCAAGGAGGCGCTGGCCGCGCTCGGGCTCTGCCGGCGCGACATCCGCCCGCCGAGCCGGGCGCTGCCCGAGGAGCGGCGCGCGGCGGTCGCGGCGCTGGCGGCGGGGTGGGCGATATGACACCGGACCCCGGACACACGCCGAACTCCGGACACGCCCCGGCAGACGGGGCCGCCGAGGGGGCCCTCGTACGCCCCGAGGAGCTGCGCAGCCACCAGTGGTGGGGGACGGACGGGCTGCGCTCGTTCAGCCACCGGGCCCGCACCCGCCAGCTCGGCTACCTCCCCGAGGAGCACCTCGGCAAGCCGGTCGTCGCGATCCTCAACACCTGGTCCGACATCAACCCGTGCCATGTCCATCTGCGGGACCGCGCCCAGGCGGTGAAGCGCGGGGTGTGGCAGGCCGGCGGCTTCCCGCTGGAGTTCCCCGTCTCGACGCTCTCCGAGACGTTCCAGAAGCCGACGCCGATGCTCTACCGCAACATGCTGGCGATGGAGACGGAGGAGCTGCTGCGCTCGTACCCCGTCGACGGCGCGGTGCTCCTCGGCGGCTGCGACAAGTCGACGCCCGCGCTGCTGATGGGCGCGGCGAGCGTGGACCTGCCCGCCGTCTTCGTCCCGGCGGGGCCGATGCTGCCGGGGCACTGGCGCAACGAGGTCCTCGGCTCGGGCACCGACATGTGGAAGTACTGGGACGACAAGCGGGCCGGGCTGATCGGTGACACCGAGATGGCCGAGCTGGAGAACGGCCTCGCCCGCTCCCCCGGCACCTGTATGACGATGGGCACCGCCTCCACGCTCACCGCCGCCGCCGAGGCGCTCGGGGTGACACTGCCGGGGGCGTCCTCGATCCCGGCGGTCGACGCCGCGCACGACCGGATGGCCGCCGCCTCCGGACGGCGGATCGTCGAGCTGATCCGCAGCGATCTGCGCCTGTCGCAACTGCTGACCAGGGAGGCGTACGAGGACGCCGTCGCCACCGTGCTCGCGCTGGGCGGCTCCACCAACGCGGTGATCCATCTCATCGCGATGGCGGGCCGGTCCGGACTGCGGCTCACCCTCGACGACTTCGACCGGATCGCCAGGACCGTACCGGTGCTCGCCAACCTCCGGCCCGGCGGCCAGTACCTGATGGAGGACTTCTACTTCGCGGGCGGGCTGCCCGGCTTCCTGAGCCGGCTCACCGACGTCCTGCACCTGGACCGGCCGACCGTCGCCCACGCCACCCTGCGGGAGCAGCTCGCCGGCGCGCTCGTGCACAATCCGGAGGTGATCCGCCCGCGGGAGAAGCCGCTCGCGGACGAGGGCGGGGTGGCGGTGCTGCGGGGCAATCTCTGCCCGGACGGCGCGGTCATCAAACACATCGCCGCGACCCCCGCGCTCCTGCGGCACACCGGTCCCGCGGTGGTCTTCGACGACTACCGGACCATGCAGCGGACCATCAACGACCCGGCGCTCGCGATCACCCCCGACCATGTGCTGGTGCTGCGGAACTCCGGGCCCAAGGGCGGCCCGGGGATGCCGGAGTACGGGATGCTGCCGATCCCCGACTACCTGCTCAAGCAGGGTGTACGGGACATGGTGCGGCTCTCCGACGCCCGGATGAGCGGCACGAGTTACGGCGCGTGCGTCCTGCACATCGCGCCCGAGTCGTACGTCGGCGGGCCGCTCGCGCTGGTCCGCACCGGCGACTCCATCACCCTGGACGTCGAGGCCCGCAGCCTTCACCTGCACGTGACGGACGAGGAGCTGGCGAGCCGGCGGGCCGGGTGGACCGCGCCGGAGCCCCGGTTCCAGCGCGGGTACGGCGCCCTCTACGACGAGCAGATCACGCAGGCCGACACCGGCTGCGACTTCGCCTTCCTCGCCCGCCCCGGCGAGGTGCCGGACCCGTACGTCGGCTGAGCGGTACGCCGCCGAGCCGACCACCGGCCGAGCCGGACCCGTACGCCGGTCGAGCCGGATCCGTACACCGGCCGACAGCCGGACCCGTACACCCGCCGAGCCCGACCCGTACACCGGCCGACAGCCGGTCACCGCGTGTCCCCGCCCCCTCAGGGGACCGCCCCCGCACCCGACGCCCCGCACACCACCGGGTCCGATCCGTCGGACCCGGTCTGCGAAAGGCTTCACCCACCGAACGGAGAAGCAAGTCATGGCCTCTGCTGTGGCGCAGGACTCAGGGGCTCCGCCCCAGGCCCCCCGGCCCAGGAAACCGGGGCGCCGTAACGGAGTGGCACCGCGCCGCCTCCCGTATCTGCTGATCGCCCCCGCCGGACTGCTGATGCTGGGCTTCATCGCCTATCCGATGCTCAGCGTCTTCTACTACAGCCTCCAGAACTACAACGCCACCAAGCCCTGGCGGAACGGTTTCGCGGGCCTGGACAACTTCCGGCGGATCTTCACCGACGACCCGCTGTTCTGGGACAGCCTGATCTTCAGCGCCAAGTGGGTGGTCACCGAGGTCAGCCTCCAGCTGGCCTTCGGCCTGATCCTGGCCCTGCTGGTCAACCAGACGTTCCTGGGCCGGGCCCTGGCCCGCTCGCTGGTCTTCTCACCGTGGGCGGTCTCGGGCGTCCTGACCACCACGATCTGGCTGCTGCTCTACAACCCCTCGACGGGCGTGGGGCGTTACCTCGCGGACGCGGGCATCGGCGAGTACGGCTCGTCCGTGCTCTCCGACACCGGCACCGTCTTCTGGGCGGCGGTCCTCGCCGAACTCTGGCGCGGCGTACCGTTCTTCGCCATTCTCATCCTGGCGGACCTCCAGTCCATCCCGGGGGATCTGTACGAGGCCGCCTCGGTCGACGGCGCCAACCGGTTCCAGCAGTTCTTCCACATCACCCTGCCCCACCTCAGGGACGCGATCATCCTCTCCACCCTGCTCAGGGCGGTGTGGGAGTTCAACAACGTCGACCTGCTGCTCACCCTCACCAAGGGCGGGCCCGCCGGTGTCACCACCACACTGCCGCTGTATGTCGCGGTCACCGGGTTCGAGGCACACGACTTCGGCTATGCCACCGCGCTGACCACCGTCGCCTTCATGATCCTCCTCTTCTGCTCGATTCTCTATCTGCGCCTGAGCAAGTTCGGAGGCGATCACAAGTGACCACCGCCATCGCCGAGAAGGGCCTGAGCGACGTGTCCGCGACCGGCGGCCCGGTACCTCCGCCCACCCGCCGCCGGCGCCGCGGGCGCCGGTTCGACGAGGTCCCCCGCTGGCAGATCTATGTGCCGCTCGGTCTCTATCTCCTCTTCACCCTCATCCCGTTCTACTGGATGGTGCTGTTCTCGCTGCGGCCCGCCGGATCCACCTCGCTGGTGCCGTGGCCGATCACCTTCGACCACTTCGAGAAGGTGTGGAACGAGCGCAGCTTCTCCGTCTTCTTCCAGAACAGCGCGCTGATCGGCGTCTTCACCCTGATCTTCACGACGGGGGTCGCGCTGGCCGGCGGCTACGCCCTGGCCCGCTTCGACTTCCGGATCAAGCAGACCTTCATGCTGGCGCTGCTCTGCTCGCAGTTCATCCCGGGCGCGCTGATGCTGGTGCCGCTCTTCCAGATCTTCAAGAACCTCCAGCTCATCAACTCCCCGGTGAGCGTGGTCATCGCGGAGACCGTCTTCCAGCTCCCGCTGTCGATCATTCTGATCAGCGGCTTCATCAAGAACGTCCCGTACTCCCTGGAGGAGGCGGCCTGGGTGGACGGCTGCTCACGGCTCCAGGCGTTCCGGATCGTGGTGCTGCCGATGCTGCGGCCGGGGCTGATCGCCGTGGGCTCCTTCGCCTTCGTGCACAGCTGGAACCACTTCCTGTTCGCGCTGATGTTCCTGATGGAACAGGACAAGCAGACGATCCCGGTCGGGCTCTCCACCCTCATCGGCTCGGACAGTGTGGACTTCGGCGCGCTGGCGGCGGGCGGTGTGATCTCCGCGGTGCCGGTGGTCATCGTCTTCGCCTTCATCCAGAAGTGGCTGATCAGCGGCTTCAGCGCGGGGGCGGTGAAGGGATGAGCCACCGGGTCCCGATGAGCCGGCCGGTCCCCCCGTCCCCCGCCGCGCTGCCCCCGGGTCCGCTGCCCGTGGTGCTGGCCGGTGCGCGCGGCCACGGCCGTACACATCTGGTCAACATCCACCGGCTCGAACAGGCGGGTCTGGTACGGCTCGTGGGCATCTGCGAGCTGACCCCGCTGAGCGCGGAGGAGCTGGCCGGCTTCGGTGCCCCCGAGCAGTCCGACGACTTCGCCGGTCTACTGAAGCGCACGGGGGCGCGGGTCGCCGTGGTGTGCACCCCCATCCACACGCACACCGAACTCGCGCTCGTCGCCGCCGACCACGGGGTGCACACCCTGCTGGAGAAGCCGACCACACCGTCGTACGGGGAGTTCGAGCGGCTGCTCGCCGGGCTGGCCGAGCGGGGCACCGCCTGCCAGGTCGGCTTCCAGTCGCTCGGCTCGGACGCCGTCGACGCCATCGGGCGGCTGGTCGCGGACGGTGCGATCGGATCCGTACGCGGGATCGGCGCGGCCGGGGCCTGGGTGCGCGACGACGCGTACTACCACCGGGTGCCGTGGGCCGGGCGGCGCTCCCTGAACGGGCGGGACGTCGTGGACGGGGTGCTCACCAACCCGCTGGCGCACGCCGTCGCGACCGCGCTCCGCCTCGACGGCAGCGAACGGGCCGAGGACATCGCCGGGATCGAGCTGGAGCAGTTCCGGGCCAACGACATCGAGGCCGACGACACCAGCTGTCTGCGGGTACGCACGGCCAGGGGGACCCGGATCACGGTCGCCGTCACGCTCTGCGCGGAGCGGGCCGGGGAGCCGTACGTCGTGGTCCACGGCAGCCGGGGCCGGATCACCTTCTGGTACAAGCAGGACCGGGTGCTCGTGGAGCGCGCGGAGGACGGTGCGCACGACGACGGCGCGGCGGACGGGTCCGGGTACGGGGCGTCCGGCACGGATCCTGCCGGTACGAGTCCGTCCGGTACGGATCCGGCCGGCACCGTCCACGGGCGCACGGACCTGCTGGAGAACCTGGTCGCGCATCTGCGCGACGGCACGGAACTGCTCGTACCGGCCCCGCGCACCGGCGCGTTCATGCGGATCGTCGAGGCCATCAGGACCGGCCCGCCGCCCACCCCGCTGCCCGCCGGGGCCTGGCACACCGTGCCGGGCGAGAAGGCGCCGCGCCGGGTCGTCCACGGCATCGACGCACTGGTCGCGGCGAGCGCGGACACCCTCTCCACCTTTTCCGAACTGGGCGCGGGCTGGGCCGCGCCACCGACGGAGGTGCACCCCCGATGAGCGAGCCACAGGTATCCCGAGCCCCGGCGGTCACGATGCTGCGCTGTGACGCCCGCCCGGTGGCCGGCTACCACCACCGGCCGCCGCGGCTCCCCTCGACCGCCGCGCCGCGCCCGTACCTGCACCCCGTACGGACCCTCGGCGGCGTCACCGTCACCGAGCTGCGCCCCGCGGACCACGCGCACCACCTCGGGGTGTCGATGGCCGTACCGGACGTGTCGGGCACCGGGCTCCCGGCGGTCAACTTCTGGGGCGGGCGTACGTACGTGCGCGACCAGGGCCCGGTGGCGCTCGACAACCACGGCGCGCAGGAACACACCGGCTGGCTGCTGCGGGACCCGGACGGCTGTGTGCAGGAGCTGTCCTGGACCCGGGAGGGCCGCGAACTCCTCAAGGAGCGGCGCACGATCAGTGTGCTCGCGCTCTCCGCCGACGCGTGGGCCCTCGACTTCACCTCGGCGCTGACCAATGTGTCCGGCGGGGACCTCTCCTTCGGCAGCCCGGCCACCAACGGGCGGCCGGGCGCGGGGTACGGCGGCTTCTTCTGGCGGGCCCCGAAGGAGGACGCGGCGGACCCGGCGCCCGACGTGTTCACCGGGACGGCGAGCGGCGAGGACGCGGTGCACGGCACCACCGCCGAGTGGCTGGCGCTCGCGGGACGGGAGTGGACGCTGGTCTTCGCCGGGGCCAACGAGGAGACCCGGCAGGACCCCTGGTTCGTCCGCACCGGCCAGTACCCAGGGGTGGGCTCCGCGCTGGCCTGGGGACGGCGGCTGCCGCTGGCCGCGGGCGGCAGCCTGTCGCGGCGGATCGTCACGGTCGTCGCGGACGGCCGCCTCGACCGCCCGGCCGCGTCGGCCCTGGCCCGTAAGGCGGTGACGGCGTGAGCCTGCCGTGGACCGCCGACCTCGGCGACGGTACGTACCGCAACCCGGTGCTGGCCGCCGACTGGTCGGACCCGGACGCGATCCGGGTCGGCGACGACTACTACCTCACCGCCTCCAGCTTCGGCCGGGTGCCGGGGCTGCCGCTGCTGCACTCCCGCGATCTCGTCAACTGGACGCTGATCGGCCACGCCCTGGAGCGGCTGGAGCCCGCCGACGCGTTCGCCTCGCCCCGGCACGACTGCGGGGTGTGGGCGCCCGCGCTCCGGTATCACGGCGGCCGGTTCTGGATCTTCTGGGGCGACCCCGACCACGGCATCTACCAGATCAACTCGGCCGACATCACGGGGCCTTGGAGCAGACCGCACCTCCTCAAGGTGGGCAAGGGACTGATCGACGCCTGCCCGCTGTGGGACGAGGAGACCGGCGAGGCGTATCTCGTGCACGCCTGGGCCAAGTCCCGGTCGGGGGTGAAGAACCGGCTGACCGGACACCGGATGAGCCCGGACGGGCGCGAGCTGCTCGACGGCGGCAGGACCGTGGTGGACGGGGACCGGCTGCCCGGCTGGTTCACCCTGGAAGGGCCCAAGCTCCACCGGCGCGACGGCTGGTTCTGGATCTTCGCGCCCGCCGGGAGTGTCACCACCGGCTGGCAAGGGGTCTTCCGCGCACGGGAGTTCTTCGGGCCGTACGAGGAGCGGGTGGTGCTCGCCCAGGGGCGCACGGAGATCAACGGGCCGCACCAGGGCGCCTGGGTGACGGGGGCGGGGGCCGCCGGCGACTGGTTCCTGCACTTCCAGGAGCGCGGCGCGTACGGCCGGGTCGTGCACCTCCAGCCGATGCACTGGACCACCGGCGACAACGACGGCTGGCCGGTCATCGGCGCCGACGGCGAGCCCGTCCTCACCCACCCGAAGCCCGCCGTCCCCGCGCGGCTCCCCGCGCCGCCGGTCACCGCGCCCGCCACCGACGACGACTTCCCCGGCGGCCGCTTCGGACCGCAGTGGCAGTGGACCGCGAACCCGCAGCCCGGCTGGACGCTCCCGCACCCCGGCGACGGGCTGCGGCTGGTCCCCCGGCGGACGCCGGACGCGCACGATCTGCGCCTGCTGTCCAGTGTGCTGGTGCAGCGGCTGCCCGCCGAGACGTTCACCGTCACCGTCGCGCTCTCCCTGGAGAGCACCGAAAGCACCGAGGGCGCGCAGGGGGCGGAGAGCACCGGGAGCGCGGAGAAGGCGGGCGGTGGCGAGCCCGGCACGAAGGCGGGGCTCGCCGTCCTCGGGGACGCCTTCTCCTGGATCGGTCTCGAACGCGGCGTGGACGGCGCGGTCGCGCTCGTGCACCGCTTCGCGGAGACCGGCGCGCCCCGCGAACGGCACGCCGCGGCCCCGCGCCCGGCGCCCGGTGGACGCGCCGTGCTCCGGATCGAGGTGGGCCCCGGCGCGCGCTGCCGGTTCTCCGCCGACACGGGGGACGGCTTCCGCCCCTCGGGCCAGGTCTTCGCGGCCACGCCCTGGCGCTGGGTCGGCGCGCTGCTGGGGCTGTTCGCCACGGCGCCGGCCGACGGGGAGGGGGCGGCCGGGACAGCCGCCTTCTCCTCGTTCCGCTGCCACTCCCCACTCACCCGACCCCTCCACTCAACGACGAGAGAGAAGAGCCTGACATGAGAATCCCCACGGCATCCGGCGGCAGAGGACGCGGCTCCGCAGCCGTCGCCCTGACCGCCGTACTCGCCCTGACCGCGACCGCGTGCGGTGACGACGGCAGCGGCAGCGGCGACGAGGGCTCCGGCAAGGGCGAGATCACCCTCTGGGACAACAACACCGGTGAGCGCCGGGAGATCTGGGCGCAGATCATCAAGGACTTCGAGGCGCAGAACCCGGACATCAAGGTCAAGTACGTCGGGCTCCCGATCGATCAGGTCCAGGCGAAGTACGACACGGCGATCGACGGCGGCGGGCTTCCGGACGTCGGCGGGGTGGGTACCGCGTACCTCTCCAACCTGGTGGTACGGGACGTCCTGGACCGGGTCGACCAGCGTATCGACGCCGGTCCGCTCAAGGGCAAGCTCGTCCCCGCGATGGTGGACAGCGTCAAGGCGGCGGGCGGCCGGGACGGCATGTACTCCGTGCCGACGTCCACCAACAACGGCACGCTCTGGTACCGCACGGATCTGTTCTCGGCCGCCGGTCTCGAACCGCCCACCACCTGGTCGAAGTTCTACGCGGCGGCGGAGAAGCTGACCGACGCGGGGAAGAACGAGTTCGGCTACACGATCCGGGGCGGCGCGGGGTCCATCGCGCCGGCGATGGACGCGATGTACGGGCAGTCCGGCATCACGTCCTTCTGGGACGGTGACAAGACCACGGTCAACGACCCCAGGAACGTGGCCGCGCTGGAGAAGTACGTCGCCCTGTACAAGAAGGTGACGCCGTCGGCCGACGTCAACAACGACTTCATCAAGATGGTCGCGCAGTGGGACAACGGCTCGATCGGGATGCTGACCCACAACCTGGCCTCGTACCAGGACCATGTGAAGGCGCTCGGCAACGAGAAGTTCAAGGGCCTGCCCTACCCGGCGCAGGAGGACGGCACCCGCGTGCAGGTCTCCAACCCGGTCGACGGGCTCGGGCTGTTCAAGAACAGCAAGAACAAGGCGGCGGGCTGGAAGTTCATCGAGTTCGCCGCCTCCCACAAGTCCAACAGCGCGTGGAACGCGTCGGCAGGCTCCATCCCGGCCAACACCGACGCCGCCGGTGACGCCTGGATCAAGGACGCCGTGCCGACGGCCACCGCGATGAAGGCCCTCAGCGACGGCTCGACCAAGCTCGTCAACCTGCCGTACTACCTGCCCGACTGGAACACCATCAGCAAGAGCGGCAACGAGCCGAACTTCCAGAAGGTGCTGCTCGGTGACATGACCCCGAAGGCGTTCGCGGACAAGCTCGCCAAGGAGCTGAACGACGCGCAGGCGGAGTGGAAGGAACAGAACAAGAGCTGAGCCGGGTGGCCCGGCCGAGAACCGAGAGCCGAGAACCGACGACCGGTCCGGCGGCGGGACCCACCGGCACCCACCGGCCCCGCCGCCGACCGCCTCCCCCTCCTCCGCCCGTGTCAGGAAAGCGAGGCACACCGTCGTGCCGATCTCCAGGAGACAGGCCGCCGCGGCCGCCCTCTCCGCACTCCCGTCGGCCGCGTTACCCCAGGCCGCACTCGCCCAGGCCGCCGCCGCGGCGCCGTCGGCGGCCGGGGCGCCCCGCGGCCCCGGGCCGGCGGGCCCCCGTACCGTCCACATCGCGGGCGACTCCACCGCCGCGGACAAGTACCGGAGCGCCGCCCCCGAGTCCGGCTGGGGCACGGCCCTTCCGTTCTTCCTCGGGAAGCACCTCACCGTCGCCAACCACGCCGTGAACGGCCGCAGTTCGAAGAGCTTCCTGGACGAGGGGCGGCTCGCCCCGGTCCTGGAGGCCCTGCGCCCCGGCGATCTGCTGCTCGTCCAGTTCGGACACAACGACGAGAAGGCCGACGACCCCACCCGCTACACCGAGCCCTGGACCACCTACCAGGAGTGCCTGCGGGTGTACGTGGCGGGCGCGGCGGCGGCCGGGGCGCGCGCCGTGCTGCTCACCTCCGTGGAGCGCCGCAGGTTCGACACGGCGGGCAACTCCCTTCCCACACACGGAGATTACCCGGCGGCGATGCGCGCGCTGGCGGCGGCGGAGCGGGTGCCGCTGCTGGATCTCCAGGCCATGACGCTGGCCCTGTGGCAGCGCCTCGGTGTGACGGAGAGCAAGGCGTACTTCAACTGGCTCGCCCCGGGCGAGTCCCCGAACTACCCCGACGGGGTCTCGGACAACACGCACTTCCGGCCCCGCGGCGCCGTCGCGGTGGCCCGTCTGGTGGCCCGCGCGCTGCGTGCCGAGCGGGTGCTGGCCCCCCGCGAGGTGCGCCGCCTCGACGCGGAGATCCCCGGGTCCTGGCTCACCTGGCTCGACGACCGAGCACCCGCCGCACCACCGGCACGCACCACCACCGACATGAGATGACCCGACCGACCGAGGAGAAGCAGTCATGCGCACCTTTGGACGTCACGCACGGCTCACCGCCACAGCGGTGGTGTGCGGCACCACCCTGGCCCTGGCCACGCTCGCCGCACCGGCGCAGGCCGGCACGGGTACGGGCAGCGGCGCGAGTACGGGCACGGCGGGCCGCTCCGCCGAGCGCGCGGCCCTCACCCCGGGCGACGGCTGGGGCTCCGCCGGCACCGGCACCACCGGTGGCCGGGCCGCCGACGCCGGGCACGTCTACACCGTCACCACCTGGGCCGAGTTCAGAGCGGCGCTGGCGAAGGCCGGCGGCGCCCCGTCGATCATCCGGGTCAAGGGCACCCTCGACGCGCTCTCGGACGAGCAGGGCAACTCCCGTACCTGCGCCGACTACGCGGTCCCCGGCTACTCCTTCGAGCAGTACCTCGCCGACTACGACCCGGCGGTGTGGGGGTACGAGAACCCGGTGAGCGGCGAGCAGGAGGACCTGCGGGCGGCCTCCGCCAAGCAGCAGGCCGCGCAGATCATGGCGTACGTCCCGGCGAACACAACTGTCGTCGGCGTCGGCCGGGACGCCCGGATCCTCGGCGGCAGCCTCCAGGTCAGGAACGTCGACAACGTCATCGTCCGCAACCTCACCTTCGAGGACGCCTACGACTGCTTCCCGCAGTGGGACCCGACCGACGGCGACGTCGGCGAGTGGAACTCCGAGTACGACAACCTGGTGGTGTACGGCACGACCCATGTCTGGGTGGATCACAACACGTTCACCGACGGCCGCCGCCCGGACAGCGCGCAGCCGCGCCACTTCGGCCGGCTGTACCAGCAGCACGACGGGCTGCTGGACATCGTCCGGGGCGCCGATCTGGTCACCGTCTCGTGGAACGTCTTCGCCGACCACGACAAGACCATGCTGATCGGCAACAGCGACAGCGCGGCGGCCGACGACCGGGGCAAGCTCAAGGTCACCCTGCACCACAACCGGTTCCGGAACGTCAAGGAGCGGGCGCCCCGCGTCCGTTTCGGCCAGGTGGACACGTACAACAACCACTACGTGGCCGAGCGGCCGGAGAACTTCGGGTACTCCTTCGGCATCGGTATCGAGTCCCAACTGGTCGCCGAGAAGAACGCGTTCACGCTGGGGGCGGACGTGCGTCCGGCGACGATCCTGAAGAAGTGGAAGGACGCGCCGGTCACCACCGCGGACAACTACGTCAACGGACGTCCCGTGGACCTGCTCGCCGTTCACAACGCGGAGATCCCCGAGGAGACCCTGCGCCCCGACGCGGGGTGGACGCCCACCCTGCGTACCGCCGTGGACCCGCCGCGCGCGGTGCCGCGCGTGGTCGACGCGGGGGCGGGCGCCGGAAAGCTGCGCTGAGCGCGGCGCGCACCCGGTGAGCGGCGGGTCCGGGGAGGGCGGCCTCCCCCGGACCCGCCGCTCAGCCGCTGTACGCCACCGTCCCGATGACGACGGTGGCGTACAGCTCGTCCGAGGAGCACACGCGCGGGACCAGCCCGTTCGCGGCGAATGTCTCGGCCGCCCCCGCCGCCTGCCGCTCACTCGTCTCGACGAGCAGGGAGCCGCCCGGGGCCAGCCAGCCGGGCGCCTCCGCCGTGACCCGGCGCAGTACGTCGAGCCCGTCGGCGCCGCCGTCGAGGGCGCCGCGCGCCTCGTGGATCCGGGCCTCGGGGGGCAGCAGCCCGACCTCCTCGGTGGGGACGTACGGCACATTGGCGAGCAGGATGTCGACCCGGCCGCGCAGCGCGGCGGGCAGCGGCGCGTAGAGATCGCCCTCGTAGACCCGGGCCCCGGCGGGGACGTTGCGCCGGGCGCACCGTACGGCGGCGGGGTCGATGTCGGCGGCGTACAGCTCGGCCCCGTCGAGCGCGGCGGCCAGCGCCGCGCCGAGCGCGCCGGTGCCGCAGCACAGGTCCACGACGACCGCGCGGGGCGGGGCGAGCGCGGCGGCCCGGTCGACCAGGAACTCGGTACGGCGGCGGGGCACGAAGACCCCGGGGTCGACGGCGACCCGCAGCCCGTGGAACTCCGCCCAGCCGAGAACGTGTTCCAGCGGCAGCCCGCCGGCCCGGCGGCCGACCATCGCGGCGAGCTCGTCCGGGGTGCGGGCGGCGGAGACGAGCAGGCGCGCCTCGTCCTCGGCGAAGACACAGCCGGCGGCCCGGAGCCTGGCCACGACATCGGACGGCGGCGCGGCGGCGGACGAGGAGGGAGAGGAGGAAGAAGGGGAGGAAGCAGAGGACACGGGGAGCCTTTCGGGATGCCGAGGGGCACTCCCGGGCGGTCACCTATGCCTGATGGACCGCACGGCCGTGGGAGAGGAGCGCCCGACCTGGTACAGCGGTGATGGGTCTCGCCTCCTTCGGTGGCCGGTGGGTAGGTCACTGTGTGCGTCGGTCACCCTACCCGAGGGAGCCCCCGGGGCGCGCGGGCCTACGCGACGGCTCTTTCTCAGGCCCCTCTTAGCCGCGCCTTAACTGCGGCATAAGGATTGGCTCCGACCCCTCTCAACAGGCGATTCCGGGGTTTCGAACGGCTAGCTTGCTGATCGCTGGGGCGGCACGGGGGCGGGGAGGCCGCCTGCCGCTCCGGCGGTCTCGCGCACGTTCCCCTCCGAAGGAGATCCATTCAATGACCGCTCGACGCACGGCCACCGGGATCGTCACCCTCGGCCTCGCCCCGCTCGCGCTGGCCGGTCTGACCGCCGCGCCCGCCGCCGCCCACGGTTCGATGACGGACCCGGTCAGCCGGGTCGCCGCGTGCTTCGCCGAGGGGCCCGAGAGTCCGAAGTCGGCGGCGTGCAAGGCGGCGATCGCGGCCAGCGGGACGCAGGCGTTCTACGACTGGAACGAGGTCAACATCCCCGACGCCGCCGGGAACCACCGGCAGATCATCCCGGACGGGAAGCTGTGCGGCGCGGGCCGGGACAAGTACAAGGGGCTCGACCTGCCCCGCGCCGACTGGCCGTCGTCGCCGATGAACGCGGGCAACCGGACCTTCCGTTACAAGGCCACCGCGCCGCACCGGGGCTCCTTCGAGCTGTACCTCACCAAGGACGGTTACGACCCGTCGCAGCCGCTGAAGTGGTCCGACCTGGAGGAGAAGCCCTTCCTGAAGGTCGTCGACCCGAAGCTGGAGGACGGCGCGTACGTCTTCGACGGGGTGGTGCCGAACCGCTCGGGCCGGCACCTCCTCTACTCGATCTGGCAGCGCTCGGACAGCCCGGAGGCGTTCTACACCTGCTCGGACGTGGTCTTCGGCCAGGACAACGGGGGTACGGCGGGCGGCGGGGCGGGCAGCGCGCCCACCGCCGCGCCCGCCGCGTCCGCGCCGACGGACCGGACCATCGAGGAGGGCACGGACAAGTCCTCCGTCGACCACAACGGCCACGGCGGGGACGCGGGCCACACCACCGCCCCCGAGCGGACGCCCGCCGAGGATGCCGCCGAGCCGCCCGCCGCGGCCGGCCAGGAGGCCACCGGCGACGACGCCGACGCCACCGACGGGCCCGAGGTGAAGGCCGCCGGCGCCCCCGCCACACAGCCGGCCGCGCAGCCCGCGGGCGGCCAGGAGAACCTCGCCGAGACCGGGGGCAGCACCGCCACCCCGTATCTCGCGGTCGCCGGGGCGGCGGCCCTCGCCCTCGGCGCGGCGGTGACGTTCGGCACGGTGCGGCGCCGGACGGCCACGACCGGACGCCACAGCCGCTGAGGCCGAGCCGGCCCCGTACCGCCCACGGGGTAGGGGAGCTACCGGGTCAGCCGATGACCGAGGCGCAGGTGGTCGGGGTCGCGCGGGCCGGGTCCAGTGCGTTGGTCACCTCGTGGAAGGCGATCCGGTCGAGCAGCCCGATCGTCGCGTGCTCGGACACATCGGCCGCGCACAGGTCCTGGATCAGCACGTTGCGTACGTCGGGACCGGTCAGGAACTGTGACCGGTACGGCGTGACGATCTCGTCGTAGCGGGTGGCGATGACGGTGTACCGGACTCCGGGCACCGTGTCGCCGCCCGCGTTGAGTTTGGTGAGGAAGGGCGATCCGGCGATCTGGTCGGCGAGCGCCGGGGTCTTCTCCGTCAGCAGGTCCTTCGCGCCGGGGAAGTACTCCAGCAGCCCGGTCAGCCCGAGCAGGGTGGTGCCGCGGTTGGAGGGTGCTATCCCGACCAGGGCGTTGACCTTCGCCGCCCCGCCGAGGAACTTCAGGTAGTAGCGCGGCATCATGCCGCCCTGGGAGTGGCCCACGAGATCGGCCTTGGGGGCGCCGGTGGCGGCGAGCACCCGGTCGACGTACGTGGCGAGTTGCGCGGCCGAGGCGTCGATGGGGCCGAGCCCGTTGAACAGGGGTACGCCCGGGAGTTGACCGTAGTCGAGCGAGAAGACGCAGTATCCGCGGTTCACCAGGTACGGGGCGAGCCCGAGCCAGTTGTCGACGGAGTTCGCGAGGGTGCCGTGGACGAGCACGACGGGGCGGGGATGGGCGGCGGAGGGCTTGCAGGAGAAGTCGTTCCAGCCACGGCTCGGGGCAGCGGCGGCGGTGGAGGGAGCGGCGGTGGGGACGGCCGCGGCGGGGGTGACCGTGACGGTCGCGGCCAGCAGCAGTGTGGCCAGCGGTCCGAGTACGCGTTTCCAGGGCAGCATCGTGCGATCTCCTTGCGGCTCAAGGGAATGGCGATGACTGTCAGCCCTGCGGCCCGGACCACATTGAAGGGTGAACTACCGTCAAGTTACGCAGGAGTAAGGTGAAGAAGGAAGTTACGCGTCGGTAAAAAGTGGGGCGGTACCGCG
Organism: Streptomyces sp. NPDC059255; assembly: GCF_042752355.1. Taxonomy (NCBI): domain Bacteria; kingdom Bacillati; phylum Actinomycetota; class Actinomycetes; order Kitasatosporales; family Streptomycetaceae; genus Streptomyces; species Streptomyces sp. NPDC059255. The sequence continues at coordinate 72,934 of NZ_JBHYZP010000035.1, read as the reverse complement.
GCACCCCACGGGACGGCCCTCGGCCATTCAGCCCCCTCCCACCTGCGCGGGCACCGGTGGGCCCGGAGCGTGGGGGCATGACGTTCGTCGACGAGGTGAAGAACGCCGTCACCGTACGGTCCGCGCTGCTCGTCCTCGGCGTGCTCGCGCTGCAGCTCCTGTTCATCGCGTCCTACGTGGGCGCGCTGCACAGCCCGAGGCCCTCGGGGGTGAAGGTCGCCGTCGTCGCCCCCGGCCACAGCGCCGCGCAGCTCACCGCCGCGCTGAAGCGGCTGCCGGGCCGGCCGCTGGACCCGCGGACGCTGCCCGACGAGAACACCGCGCGGCGGCAGATCATGAACCGTGACATCGACGCCGCCCTCGTCGTCCGGCCGCGGTCGCTCAACGACACCCTGCTGATCGCCACCGGCCAGGGGACCAACGAGACCAGGGTCCTGGCGGACATCTTCGAGGGGCTGGAGTCGCAGCAGCAGCGCACCCTCGCGCTGGAGGACATCGCGCCCGCCTCCGCGCGGGACGCCGGCAGCCTCACCTCCTTCTACCTGGTGATCGGCTGGTGCGTCGGCGGCTATCTGTGCGCCACCGCGCTCGCGGTCAGCGCCGGGACCCGGCCGCCCGGCCTCGGCGGGTCCGTGATCCGGCTGGCCGTGCTGGCGGTGTACGCGATCGTCGGCGGCCTGCTCGGCGCGGTGATCGTCGGTCCGGTGCTGGGGGCGCTGCCGGGCAGCGTGGCGGGGCTGTGGGGGCTCGGCGCGCTCACCGTCTTCGCGGTCGGCGCGCTCACCCTGGCGCTCCAGGCGCTCTTCGGCGTCGTCGGGATCGGGCTGGCCCTGCTGATCGTCGTGATCGCCGGGAACCCGAGCTCGGGGGGCGGCTATCCGTGGCCCCTGCTGCCGGACTTCTGGCGGGCGATCGGCCCCGCGCTGCCGCCGGGGGCGGCCACCTGGGTGGCCAGGTCGATCGCGTACTTCCGGGGCAACGCGGTCACCGTGCCGCTGCTGGTGCTCTCCCTGTGGGCGGTGGCCGGCACGGCGGTCACCCTGGTCAGGCCGGCGCTGCGCCGGGACCGCCCGGCCGTACCGCCCGGAACCGGCACGCCCTCAGAGACGGGGACGGGCCCGGGCACCGGCACTGGTCCAGGGACCGGCACGGGCCCAGGGACCGGCACGGGCCCAGGGACCGGCACGGGCCCAGGGACCGGCACGGGTCCGGGCACCGGCACCGGCACCGGTGGTGCGGCTTCCGCGGGGCCCCCGCCCGCCTGACCACCACCCGGCAAGGCCCGCCCGGAAGGCCCGCCCGGGAAAGTCCACAAGGGGAGGGCCCGGCACACCCTCATGTGCCGGGCCCTCCCCCGGTCCTGCGGACCGTGGCGTACGGTCAGCCGATCTCGGCGCCGTACTCGTCGAGCGCCGCCGTCACCGGCTGGAAGAACGTCTCGCCGCCCGAGTCGCAGTCACCGCTGCCGCCCGAGGTCAGTCCGAGCGCGGTGTCCCCGGCGAAGAGGGAGCCGCCGCTGTCACCCGGCTCGGCGCAGACCGTGGTCTGGATGAGCCCGTCGACGATGTCGCCGTTGCCGTAGTTCACGGTGGCGTCCAGCCCGGTGACCTCGCCGTCGTGCACCTGGGTGGTGGAGCCGCTGCGGACGACCTGCTGGCCGACCGTCGCCTCGCCCGCCCGCGTGATCTCCTGGCTGCCGCCGTCGTACAGGTTCACCTCGCTCGGGTGGTCCACGTCGGCGGTGTACTTGACCAGACCGAAGTCGCTGCCCGGGAACGTGGAGCCCTCGGTCGTCCCTATCCGCTCGCCCTGGGTGTCGGACCAGGTCGTGACGGACTCCGTGCAGTGCCCGGCGGTCAGGAAGTACGGCTCGCCGTCCTTGACCACGTTGAAGCCGAGCGAGCAGCGCGAGCCACTGCCCGTGATGGCGTCGCCGCCCGCGACGAAGGTCTTGAACTCCCCCGCCGTCTTCCGCAGTTCGGCCTTGGAGCCGAGCTTCTTCACCACGCCGCTGATCGTGTCCCAGGACGCGCCCTCGACCGTACGGTCGGCCGTGACGACCACCTTGTTGGTGACCGGGTCGACCGCCCACGACGTGCCCGGGACGGACGCGTCGGCGGCGAGGGTCTTCCGGGCGCTCGTCAGCTCGGTGAGGGTGTGCTGGACCAGTCTCGCCCTGCCGCCCGCCTCCCGGACGCTCTCGGCGGCCTTCTCGTCGACGACATTCACCACGAGCGCCTTGGTCTTCGCGTCGTAGTACGAGCCGGCCGCGGCGTCACCGAGGTCCCGGCCGAGGGCCGAACCGAGGGTTCCGGCCGCGTTCGCCGTCAGTTCCTTCACGGTGAACTGCGGTGTCTCCTCGCTGGCGTTCGCATTCTGCAAGGTGAAACCGGCGGCGATCAGAGCGATCGCCGCGCCACCCGCGATGGTGGTGCGCTTCTTCGACACGCGCCGATGGTTCAACGTCAACCTCCTGTGGGGACCGTGCCGGTTCATGTGGGGTGTCCTGGCACGGAGGACGAGGCGCCCACTATTCCGAGCGCCACCAGTCGCACACAAGGTCGACTTGAGGACGCGCACACGACCAACACATCGCGCGCCCCTACATTCGGCTGCGGCCGAAGGACGACACCTTCCGTTCCGTTTCGCGAACATCCGCGGCGGCCGCAGCCCGCCGCGGCGCCCTTACGCGGACGGCCCCGAGCCGGGACAATCGACCTGAACCGGGCTCTCCTACGGGGTATTCGAGCCGGTCATGAGCACCGAGGGATAAGGACCACGGCGGCGGGGAATGCAGGGTCACGGTGCCTGCATGGGGCACGTAACCGGAGCACACAGGATGAAAGGGGCGGGGGTTGCGACGTCGGGTGCGCGCGGCGGACGGGCGGCATCTGATGGTGGAGCGTCTGGGGGACCCGCGGGGCAGACCGGTCTTCCTGCTGCACGGCACGCCGGGCAGCAGGCTGGGACCCGCGCCGCGCGGCATGGTGCTGTACCAGCGGGGCATGCAGCTCATCGCCTTCGACCGGCCGGGGTACGGCGGTTCGGACCGGCTCGAAGGGCGCAGTGTGGGCGATGTGGCCCAGGACGTGGCGACGATCGCCGACGCCCTCGGCCTCGACCGGTTCGCCGTGGCGGGCCGCTCCGGCGGCGCCCCGCACGCCCTGGCGTGCGCGGCGCTGATGCCGGACCGGGTGACCCGCGCGGCGGCGCTGGTCCCGCTCGCGCCGTGGGACGCGGACGGCCTCGACTGGTTCGAGGGCATGGCCCCGTCCAATGTCGCCGAGTACTCCACCGCGGCGCGGGATCCGGCGGGCGTGGCGGCCCGGCTCATCCCGCGCGCGGAGGCCATCAGGAAGAACCCGGTGCGGCTGCTGGACGACCTGCGCAGGGAGCTGACCGACTCCGACCGCATGGTGGTCTCGGACGCCGGACTCAGAATGATGCTGCTGCGCAACTACCAGGAGGGGCTGAGCGATTCGGCGTACGGCTGGATCGACGACGCGGTGGCCTTCGCCAGCCCGTGGGGGTTCGACCCCGCCGACATCCGCACCCCGGTGCTGCTGTGGCACGGCGAGCAGGATGTCTTCTCGCCGGTCGGTCACGCCCGCTGGCTCGGGGAGCGCATCCCGGGCGCGACGGTCGTCCTGGAGCCGGCCGCGGCACACTTCGCCTCCCTGCACGCCCTGCCCAGAAGCCTCACCTGGCTCCTGGACGACTGACCGACGGAACAGCGCCAGGTGACAGCCCCAGAGGTACGGTGCCGGGCGCGGACCCGGCGCCGTACCCCTCGGGTGTCTCACACCGCCAGCGGTTCCAGATCCCGGTAGACCCGCCGGTCGTCCCTGGCGAACCGGGTCAGCGCGTGCTCCTCGCCGAGCAGCCCGACCAGTTCCTCCACGGTCTCCACCCGGAGCTGCGCCGCCTCGCCCTTGCGGCCCAGTGCCCCCAGCGTCACGCACATGTTGGACGTGACGGCCAGTGTCTCCGGATGGCGCGCGCCCAGCGAGACCCGCAGCCCCGCGACGGCGCTCCGCTCGGTCACCAGCGCCTCGTCCAGCTCCCCCAGATCCGCCTTGGCGTTGGCGAGGCCGACGGTACAGAAGAGCGTGTGCGGATGCTCGTCGCCCAGCACCTCCCGCATCGTCCGCAGAGCACCCTGGAGCAGCTGCTCCGCCAGCTCCGGTGCCCCGCAACCCCAGTGGAACAACCCGAGGTTGTTGATGGCGGCGAGGGTGTACGGGTGGCGGGCGCCCGGCACCCGCAGGTACTGGTCGACGACCTCCTGGGCCAGGTCCCTGGCCGCCACCGGCTCCCCGGAGGCGAAGTGGTCGGCCGCCAGGTTGAGATCGCAGGCGAGGGTGTCCGGGTTGATGTCCGCGCCGTACTTGGCCCGGTAGCGGTTCCTGGTGGCGGTGGTGAGCCGCCGCGCGTCCTCCAGCAGGCCCGCCCTGCGCAGCGAGACGGCGAGGTTCTTGCCCGCCGCGAGGGTGCCGGGGAACGCGCGCCCCATGCGCTCCTTGTAGAGGGCGTACGTCCGGCTGAGCAGGGCGACCGAGTCCTCGTACCGACCGATCTCCCGCAGGTCGCGCCCGAGGCTGGCGGCGGACGAGAGCGTGTACGGGTGCTCGGGGCCGAGCACCTCCGTCCGCCGGTCGAAGACCTCCTGGTCCATCTCGCGCGCCTGGGCGTACCGGCCGACCATGCGCAGGTTCAGCGCCCGGTTGTTGGCGGCGGCCAGCGTCCTCGGGTGGGAGTCGTGGAAGATCCCGCTGAACCCCTCGTACGCCTCGGTCGCCAGCTCCATCGCCTTGGCGTACTCGCCGAGCGTGCCGAGGTCCATCGCGAGCCCGCTGGTGGTCATGTACGTGTGCGGATGGGTCGGCCCGAGCACCCGGCGCTGCCGGATCAGGGTCTCCTCGTCCAGCTCCCGCGCCTCCACGTAACGGCCCTGCGAGCGGAAGATGTTGGAGAGGTGGAACCGCAGGTACAGATACTGCGGGTCGTCGTTGCCGAGGGTCTCGCGCCAGAGGTCGCGCAGTTCCCCGGCGAGTTCGAAGGCGGCGGGCAGGTCGCCGCGCTTCCACAGGTAGCGGACCCGGTCGATCAGCAGCCGGCGGGTCTCGGGGCGCCGGCACAGGCTCGCCTCCGAGGTGATGAGATGCGGCCAGATGGAGTTGAACCGGTCCCAGGTGCCGGGGTTGTCGATCGGCTCGTCGCCGTCGGGCCTGGCGCCCGAGAGGATCCGGTGGACGGCGTGCCGGGCGTCCCGCTGCTCCTCCTCGGTGAGCTGGGCCCGGATGATCGCCTGGACCAGCCGGTGCACCTGGATGCTGTTGCCGACCTGGTCCACCTTGGCCAGCGCGAACCGGCCGATCTCCCGGATGACCCGGCCCAGTACGAGCGTCTCCTGGAGCGAGACGTCGTACGGCTTGAGGGCCTCGATCATCTCCTTGCTGTAGAGGAGGTTGGCGGAGATCGGCTCGGGGGCGAAGAAGGCGCAGAGCTGGAGCAGCCGCACCGCGGCCGGTGAGCGCTCCTTGAGCCGGTCGATGGAGATGTTCCACGTCGCGGCGACCGGTTCCGGGTATCCGGCGGGCTGGTTGAGCGCCAGCACCCCGGCGGCCTGCTGGCCGAGCTGGTCGAGGTACTCGGAGACGGGTGTGGCGGTCTCCGCGATCCAGGCGGCGGCCTGTTCGACGGCGAGCGGCAGGTCACCGACGGCGGTGGCCACCTTGTCGGCGTCCACGAGGCTCAGCCCGGGGGCGCGGCGCTGGAGGTGTTCGACGGACTCCTCCCGCAGGAAGACGTCGACGGGCAGCGCGTCGCCGTAGCTCGACCAGGTCTGGTTGCGGGAGGTGACCAGGACGTGGCCGGGCCCGCCGGGCGGGAAGTACCGCTGCACCAGTTCGGGGTCGTCCGCGTTGTCGAAGACCAGCAGCCAGCGGGTGGACGGCACCCCGCGCCGCAGCAGGTCGACGGCCTCCATCGAGGCGGCGGACATGTCGTCGCCGCCGCGCGCGCCGAGCCGTACGGCCAGCTCCGCGAGGGAGGCGACCACGTCGGCGGTCTGCTCCGAGGAGATCCACCAGACCAGGTCGTAGTCGGCCATGAAGCGGTGCACGTACTCCAGCGCCACCTGGGTCTTGCCGATGCCGCCGAGCCCGTACAGGGTCTGCGGCTGCGGCAGGACGACGGCCATGCCGCCGCCGAGCTGGTCGCGCATCCGCTCCAGCACGGCGGAGCGCCCGGTGAAGCCGGGGTTGCGGGCCGGCGCGTTCCAGATCTTGGGGACGGTGCCGGGGAAGCGCGGTCCCGGCGCGACGGCGTCGGCGAGCTGGGCGGGCCGTTCCAGGGCGCGCAGCAGCGCGCCGGTGGCGTGCGCCTCGTCCAGCCGGAAGAGGTCCACCGGGTTGCGGTCGATGTACGGGGCGGTGAGCCGTACGTCGCCGACGCGTACGGGCAGGAGCTGGCGCCGGGTGCCGCCGGGGTCCTCGGAGGCGGAGCGCGACCAGACCTCCACGGCCCGCGCGGACTTGAGGTAGGCGGCGGAGAGCAGCACGACCGTACGGGTGGCGCTGTCCTGGTGGATCGTGAGCGAGCCGGTGTCGCCCCCGGTGGGCCCTGCGGGCGGCTCGGCGGAGACGTCGCGCGGCACGACGCGGAACCCGGCCCGGGTGAGGACGGATTCGATCCAGTCGGCCCACATCCGGTTCTCCGCCACGTAGCTGAGGTGGAGGTCGGCGGGGAGCGCCGGCCTGCGCCGGGTGAAGGCGTCCCTGATCCGCAGCCTGGCCTCGTCGCCGACGGGCGGCATCGCGGTGATGGCGCCCTCGGTGACGTAGGTGGTGAGCCGTTCGAAGGCGGAGAGCAGGGAGTTGGAGAGCCCCGCCTCGTCGCCGAAGGTCGCCAGGGTCTCCTCGTACGCGTAGTAGGGGCGGTACGGGATCTCCACGGCGCCCCAGTAGGCGGTGAGGCGCTCCCCGGTGAGCCCGGCGGGGAACCGGTCGAACTTCAGCCGGGCGAGGGCCCGTCCGGCGTCGGCCTTCTCCTTCTCGCCCTCGTCGATGCGCATCGGCACGGGGAAGATCTTGATGCCCCGGCCGCCGTACCGCTCGTCGATCTGGCGGGCCACGGCGGCGGCGCCGTCGATGGACTGGTCGCTGAGGGTGAAGCAGTCGACGAGGACGTCGGGCAGGTGGACGGTGCAGATGTCGGCGATGTCGCTGAGTCCGGTGCGGCTGTCGATGAGGACGTAGTCGTAGTGGGCCTTCATGTCCTCGCGCAGCGCGTCGAAGAAGTGGCCGCCGCCGAGCCGGTCGTAGAAGTTGTCCCAGTCGAAGGTGGAGACGGTCGCGGAGTACTCGCGGTTCTGCCGTCCCGCGGAGACGAAGTCGAGGGTGCCGCCGTCGGGGAACTCCCAGCCGAGGAGTTCCGGGGTGAGGGAGACGGCGTGCGGCTGGATCCGCGCGTAGTCGCGGTGCCAGTCGTCGGGGCGCTCCACGGGGCTGGTCGCGGCCCACGCGTACTCGGTGATCACGTCGATCACACCGGTGGTCGCGCCGAGGGTCGAGGGGTCGAGGAAGGGGTGGAAGAAGCGGTGCAGGCCGGGCGCCTCCAGGTCCCAGTCGACCGCGAGGACGCGTTTTCCGTTGGCGGCCAGTATCCAGGCCGTGTTGGCGAGGGCCATGGTGCGGCCGGTGCCGCCTTTGTACGAGTAGAAGGTGACGATGCGTCCGTCACGACGTGCTGTCATCCGTGTCCTCCGCATCGGGCGCCAGGTCGTGCGTCTGGGGAACGTAGTGCGTCGTGGCGTACTCGGCGGCCATCGGGCCGCGCAGCCGCGGCCGTTCGGTGTGGCTGCCGCCGGCCGGCGGATAGACCTCCGCGTGTCTCAGGTACTGCTGGGCCGCCGCTTCGACGACCTGGGGCAGGATCTGGCCGAACGCCTCCATGCTGGGCACGCCCTTGGCGGCGGCCCGGCAGGCGGCGCGGCCCTGCCCCATCTTCTTGGGCATGGTCTGTTCGAGTTTCTCGCTCAACTCGGCCTGGGCCGCCCGGCTCTGCTCGTCCTCGCGGTTCCACGGGACGACGACACTCACCCAGGGGCGGTGTTCGGCGTCGAACGCGGCGAGCCGCTCGCGCTGTTCCTCGTCGTTGAGGGCCCACCGGTCGACCAGCAGTATCTCCGGCCGGACGGGGGCCTGTTTGCCTTCGTGGGGCACGGACACCTCGTCGAAGGAGACGATGTCCGCCTGGTAGTTGAGGGAGCGGACCAGATCCCGGGCGACGTACGCCAACGGCCGGGCCGAGTCCGGGTGGTACGGGTTCCAGTCCTGGGCCATGCCCCCGTAGTAGTCGGCCCGGCGGCCCTCCGGGAGCCCGTGCCGGGTGGGCGCGGCCACGGTGACCTGCATGGGGCGGGGTCCGCCGCTGGTGCCGAAGGCGCTGGGCGCGCTGCGGTAGTCGACGGGGCGCCCGGGGCCTATCGCGGCGGTGTCGGCGACGCTGACGATGCGTTTGGCGAGTTCGTAGACGGCCCGCTGGTACTCGTCCTCGAAGATCCGGAGTTTGATCAGCCCGTAGAGGCCGTCGGTGACGTAGCGGTCCCCGAAGTCCCGGTGGTTGAACTGCAACCGCTCGGCGGGGCCCGGCAGTTGCCGCGCCGGTACGGGCACCCACAGGGCCGGGACGATCGCCTCGGCCGTGGTGTTGTTCTTGGCCTGCTCGTAGATGACCCGCTGGGCGAAGGCGTACCACTCCTTGCCGCACATCTCGCTGGCGAAGTAGCGCGGTGAGAACAGCGGTACGAACACCCGGCAGGTGGCGAGCACGTCGGCGAGCCGCTCCGACCAGCCCTCGCCCGAGCGCATCTCCCGGTCGATGAAGCCGGCCTGGGCGCCGGCCGGCAGATCCGTCATCGCCATCACGTGCTCGGACAGATCCCGGAAGAGCTTCTGCACCCACATGTCCGGGTCGGCCCCGGAGGCGCCGTCCCGGGGTGTGTGCGCGTAGCTCAGGAAGAAGTACGGCCGATGGTCGGCCGCTCGCTGCTGCGGTGACGCGTGCACACGACCCCCGTCCTGTGGTGGACATCCACGTTGTTCAACGCCGTTTCTCGGCCATCCACACCGTGGCGTGTGCCACCGCGTCCTTGATCGGGAACAGCCGCCCGACCGCCCCTCCCAGTTGCCCCCTCTGCTCAAGTCCCCAAGGAAACGCGGCTCCAATCGCCGCGAAATCACTGTCGTCGAGGTTCACATCCTCATATTCCACCCAGCGCGGTGATCCGTCCGGCGCTTTGACCACACAGTGATAAGAACGTGTGGTCGCGCCGGGCCGGTACTCGGCGAGATGGAACGCGCTGCACACGCCGTGTCCCACATTGACCAGCAGCACCCGCGCGTCGGCCTCGGCCAGCGCGCCGAGCGGGGAGTCCGGGCCGAGATGGCTGTGCAGCGGATGGTCCGCCATCAGTTCGGCGGCGCGCGCGCCGAGCGCGGCGAACGAGGTCTGCGGATGGCCGCTCCGTACGGCGCCCTCGGCGGTGCGTACGGACTCGGCCAGCCGGCCCATCGCGAGGCAGGGCGTGGTCCGCGCGTCGAAGGCGGGCATGTGGGAGCGGTACGCGGCGGCCTGGCGGCGGGTCAGCCCGGAGATCCTGGCGCGGTGGGCGGCGGAGGTGTCGGAGTTCTCCTCGGTGAAGGCCGGCACGACGAGGGTGCCGTCCTCCCCCAGCGCCGTCAGCAGGGCGGTGCGCAGGGTGTCGGCGTCGAGTCCGGTGCCGCGCAGGGCGGCGTGGACGAGCAGGACCGACCCGGGGGTGACGCCCAGTGCGGTCAGCTCGCGGGCGAGTTCCGCGGTGGTGGGAGCCGGGGGGTCAGGGGTGTCGGACACGGTCGGCCTCCGCGCGCAGGGTGGTCAGCAGGCTCTTCCCGCCGACGGTGAGTTCGGCCGCGTCCTCCAGGGTGTCCAGCGCCCGCAGGGCGTGGTCCAGGTGGCGGCGGTCGTACGCGGCGAGGCCCACCCGCTCGTGGGCCCCCGCCAGCAGTTCGGAGAACGGCACCGGTCTCTCCCGCCAGGGCGCGGGGTGGTGCCACGCGCCGTCCAGGGCGTAGAGGTCGGTGACCTCGGTGAGCGCCCGCAGGGTGGCCCGGCGGTAGCCGCGCAGCAGCGCGGGCGCCAGGGCCTCGGGGGTGCCGCGTACGGGGATGCCGAGCGCCCCGTATCCGTACGGGGCCGCCACGGGGCTCCGGAACGGCTCGTCCAGCGGTGTCAGTGTGGAGAGTGTGGCGGCGGCCTCGGCGGCCTGCTCGGGGACGGCCTCGCGGAGCAGCGCCCAGGCCGCCGCGAGCCGGCCGCTCCAGTCGGCGGCCTCGTCCCGGCCGAGCCCGGGGTGGGCCGGGGCGTCGAAGCGGTCGCGGTACGGGTCGATGTCGTCCAGGGCGAAGTCGGGGGCGCCGTCGCGGCCGAGGCGGCGCACGGGGCGCCATACCCCGGTGGCCTCGTCGGCGCGGACGACCCGCAGCTCCGTGGCGCCGGTACGCACCACGAACCCCTTCTCGGCGAGGCGCACCTCGGCCTCGCCGGGCTCGCCGAGCCGCAGCGCGCCGAGTGTGGGCAGTACCAGCACCCCGCCCCGGTGGCGGACGCGTACGGGCGTGTCGAGCCCCCCGCGCAGGACGGCGGCGGCGAGATACGCCCCCACCCGCTCCGCGAGGTCCGGCGCGTCCGGGCGGTCCGCGCGGGCGGCGGCGATCGCCTCGGCGAGCCAGGTACGGGTGTAGGGGTGGGCGAAGACGGTGTCGAGCCCGTCGGAGCCCCTTTCCACGGCGGCCGCCAGCTCCCACGCCTCCTGCCAGGGCTCGCCGCCCCGGCCGTCGAGCGCGGCGTGCAGCTCGGCCAGCATCGAGCGGGTCAGTTCGTGCTGGGCGACGAGGAGTTCGCCGGGGTGGCCGACTGCGGACGGGGCGCTCTCGGCGCGGGTCCGGTCCTCGATGCCGCGGATGAGGGCCGCCAGGTCGGCGCAGTACACCGAGGGGTGGTCGAAGCCGCCGGGAGCGCCGGGGGCGCCCGGCGACGGCTCCGACGCAGACCGGTAGCGGTGGGTGTAGAGCCCGCCGCCGCAGGAGCGCACGACCGGGCACCGCCGGCACTCCTCGCTCACTCCCGCGAGCCCGAGCTGCCGGCTCCGTACGCCGGGGTGCGCGGCGACCTCGTCGAAGGCGTGCGCGAAGACGTCGAACCCGGTGGCCGCGGCGCCCTCGTAGGCGCTCTTGAGGGAGTCGACCTGCTCCAGGGTGCCGTCGGTCTCCACGACGACGAGATCGGTGGGGGCGAGGCCGAGCGATTCGGTGAGGCTCGGGCCGCCGGCGAGGGTGGAGAGCACCGAGTCGAAGAGGCGTACGGGCATCGGCCTGCCCCGGGCGTCCCAGCGGTCGAAGACGGCGAGCAGCCAGTCGGCGTACGCGGTGGGCGAGCCGTCGGGGCGCGGCGGCGGCTCGTCCCAGGTGGCGTGCGGCAGCAGGAAGTCGATGCGCGGCGGGTCGAGCGCGTCGAGCGCGTCGTAGACGTCGACCGGGTCGTTGGCGGCGTCGACCGTGCAGAGCAGCCCGAGGTCGAGATGGCGGTAGCGGTCCTGCCGGAGGAGTTCGACGGCCTTGAGGACCAGGGGGTGGCTGCTGCGGCCGTCCGCGAAGCGGCGGTGCCGGTCGTTGGCCGCGCGGTCGCCGTCGAGGGAGATGCCCACCCGGACGCCGAACTCGTCGAAGAGGTCGAGGTAGCGGGGGGAGAGCTGGAGCCCGTTGGTGTGGACGCGTAAATCCAGATCGGCGACGCCGTCGAGGGCGACGGTCAGTTCCTCGCACACGCGCCGGAGCCGGGCGGGGCCGGCGAGCAGTGGCTCCCCTCCGTGCAGGATCACTGACACGGAGGGCAGGGCGTGGGTGGCGGCATGCTCGGCCAGTCGCCGGGCTGTCCGGGAAATCGCTTCGTCAGAGATCGCTTTGGGGCGGGTACGCCAGCTCTGATCGGCGTGTTCATAGATGTAGCAGTGGTCGCACGCAAGATCGCACCTGCTGTGGACCTTCAGAACGATCTCGCGGAAGGGGACCAGGGGTCCTGTCATTCCGACAGTCTAGAGCTCGTTCCGCCAGTGGTGAGCAACGACGTTTAGCCCTTCTAGAGCGCCGAGTTGAAGCTCGAAACCCGCGCGACACGGCCACTGGGCATGGGCAGTACACGACCGAGCTTCCTGGCGACACCGGCGTCGCGTACGTCGATCTCCGCGAGGGGGACACGGTTCTTCTTCGCGGTGGCGAAGGCGGCAGAGGTCTGAGAGGTCACGGCGGCCGTCCTTGATCATGTCGGTCGTACAGGAGACACCGCACCGTTGCAGTGTCAGCGGCTCGACTTTACTCTCATGAACCCGTGCGGCAACTCGGCACGTGGGGACGAGACGAAAGCGTTGCCGGGGACCACACGACCGGGTGCGGGACTGATCGTTCCGCTGATCGAGTGACAACAAAACAGCAGACGGGGGCGCGCATGGCCGACTTACGCGGACCACTGCACAGCATGGTCTTCCGAAACGCTGATCTGCCGGTTCTCTTCCATCACGCGGACGGGGTCGCCATCCGCCGGCAGCGCCAGGCGGTCAACGCCACACGCCGCCAGCTCCTGCTGCTGGTGCTGGGCGCGCTGCTGACCTCGCTGCCCTGGCACGGGACGGTGGGCGATTCGTTCCAAATCATCAGCGCCCTGGGGGCGTTGGCGTACGCGGGTGTGCTTCTGGTCACCTTCCGCTCGGCGGGCCAGCGAGCGAAGTCACACTGGCAACTCAACCGCTCCGCCGCGGAGTTCATCAAATCGCTCTCCTGGCGTTACGCGGTGCACGGCGCGCCCTTCGACTCCGGGGTGGCCGGGGCCACCGATCTCTTCACCGCCCGGATGGAGGCGGGGCTCGCGGAGTTGCGGAAGGTGGGGTGGGAGGACCCCCGGGAGAACCCCGAGGAGGGCGCGGATCCGGGGCAGGGCGACGCCGGTGAGCTGATCACGCCCGCGATGCGGGTGCTGCGGGACAAGCCGTTCAGCGCCCGGAAGGAGACGTATGTCAGGGACCGGCTGATCGAGCAGCGGAACTGGTACCACCGCAGGACGGTCGTCTCCCGCCGGGCCACCACCCTCTGGTCGGCCACCATCGCGCTGCTCACCCTCCTGGCGCTGCTCCTCGCCGTGCTGCGGACGTTCTCGTTCACCGACTCGGGTGCGGTGCTGGGGCTGTTGTCGGCGTCGGCGGCGGCCTGTCTGGCGTGGAGCGAGATACGACGGCACCAACCCCTCATATCCGCCCACTCGTTGGTGGAGGAGGACCTGGCGGCGATGCACACGGCGATGGAGACGATGGTCACCGAGCAGCAGTGGGCGAACGCGGTGTACGAGACCGAGCGCATCGTCTCGCCGCAGCACACCGACTGGCTGGTACGGCACCGCAGTTGAGCCGCCTGCCACCGTCCCGCCCCAGGAACGGAGGCCGGGCGCGGGCGTGGGGCGCGCCGCCTCAGGCGCGCTCGACGCCCTCGCACCAGATCACCGTGACCGGCTTCCCGCGCTCGCGCGCGTAGCGCACGATGTCGCCCGTACCGCCGAGACCGCGGGCCGGCCGGCCGTCCCAGACCGCGAGCAGCCGGTCGCAGTTGTCGGCGATGTAGGTGCCCGCGGCGTAGTACGCCTCGTCGGTGGAGTGCGGATAGGCCATCCGCACCTCCAGGGTGGCCCGCTCCTTGAGCCGCCGGTAGCCGTCGAGTTCGTCCTGGCCCTCGAAGTCGTCCTCGTAGTCGCCGCTGGGGATGACCACGGTCAGCTCCGCGCCGTGGTCCAGGGCGAGGACGGCGAAGAGCTGGTCCGCGCCCACGGCGAGGCTGGAGAGCGCCTCCATCGACCCGCCCTGGCCGTGGAGCACGGCCGCGATGGCGGCTCTGATGTGCGCGTACGCCTCTGCCGGGATGTTCCGGTGACCGGTCACTCCGATGCGTTTCACTGTTCCACGGCCCCCGTTCCCTCTGCGGCGCACACCCTGACATCTTCTCAGAGAACGGCGGCGAGTCCCCGCCCGTCGTACGGACGGAGACTCGCCCCGCGCCCGGTCAGGAGCGCTCTTCTTCGTCTGTTCGTCGCGTCCTTCTAGACGAGCGTGACCCCGTAGGCGCTCAGGGCCTCCGTCACCGGCTGGAAGTACGTCGTACCGCCCGAGGAGCAGTTCCCGCTGCCGCCCGAGGTCAGACCGATGGCGGTGGAGCCGGAGTAGAGCGGCCCGCCGCTGTCGCCCGGCTCGGCGCAGACGTTGGTGCGGATCAGACCGCTGACGACGTCACCGCTCCCGTAGTTCACCGTGTAGTTGAGGCCCGTGACCGAACCGCTGTGGATGCCGGTCGTGGAGCCGCGGCGCGTGACGGACATCCCGTTGGTGGCGTTGGCCGCGCCCGTGATGGTGACGCTGCCGACGGTGCCCGGGTGGGCCAGCGAGGTGTTCGAGTACCGCACGAGGCCGTAGTCGTTGCCGGGGAAGCTGGTGCCGGCCGAGGGGCCGATGCTGGTGGTGTGCGCGGAGCTGGTGTACCAGGGCGGCAGGCCCTCGGTGCAGTGGCCCGCCGTCAGGAAGTAGTACGTGGAGCCGCTGCGGACGTTGAACCCGGCCGAGCAGCGCCAGCTCGTGGCGTAGACGGCGTCGCCGCCCGAGATGAGCTTGGAGAGCTTGCCCTCGGTCCGCTCGACGCGGAGCGCGCCCGCGCCGGCGCCCGCGGCCCGCTCGATCGAGTCGATCCCGTCCTGCGTGACCGTGGAGTCGGCCTGGACGACCACCGTCCCGGTCGCCGGGTCGACGGCCCAGGCGGTGCCCGCGACATCGGCTTCCATGACGGCTTCGCTCGCCGCGGTGAGCTGGCTCGCGCTGAACGTGGTGGCCGGTGCGGCGCTCGCGGTGGGTATGGCGAGGGCCGCCGCGGCGGCTATACCGGTGGTGACGGCGATCAGACGCACGCGTCTGGCGACACCGCTGAGGGGGTTGGTGCGCTTGGTCCTCACTGTCGTTCCTCCCGAGGGGGATCGGGGGCCCGTTCGTGGGGTTCCTGGGCCCGTGAGGCGCAGCCGGGGACTCGGCACGGTGCGGGGGTCTCCCGGACCGCGGCGCGCCCCGACCGGCGCTGCACGGGAGTATTGGCGGCCTCAACTGCCCCCGCAAGGGCGTCTTTTGGCCGTCCGCGACACCACTGGGACGTACGGTGCCCAGGCGCCACGTGAGGTACGCCCGGTGCCCGTCGGAGGCCGTTGCGGGTCAGTCGGTGCGGACCGTGCGCTCGCCCGCCGGGACGGCGATCGGGAGGGTGTTGCCGGGCGGCGGGAACGGGCAGATGAAGTGGTCGGCGAAGGCGCACGGCGGGAGCAGCGTCCGGTTGAAGTCGACCGTCACCGTCCCGTCGGCGGCCGGGGCGGCGGGCCGCAGAAAGCGGAAGCGGTAGCTGCCGTGGCCGCTGGTGGTGTCGGCGAAGACCGCCCACAGGGAGCCGTCGGCCTCCACCGCGACCTGGAGGGTGTGCTCCGTACCGCCGACGGTGAAGGCGATCTCCCCGCCGAGGCCGAGCCCGCGCTCCCGGCCGTCGGCGTTGGCGACCTGAACGGTGCGGCTCCCGTCGTACGGCCGGAAGCGGCCCGGCAGCGTCCAGGCCGGGTCGTACGGGGTGGCCTCGACGGCGCGGAAGGCGCGCCGCGCGGCGGAGTCCGGGTCGAAGTCCCGTACGGCCCACAGCCCTTCGCGGCGCAGCACGACCAGCCGGCGCGGGCCGGCCGCGATCCGGGACTCCGCGAAGGGGCCGGTGTCGGCGGTGAGCCTGATCCCGCCGGCGAGCGGTTCGCCGTCGGCGGTCAGCCCGTCGCCGGCCGCCGCGGTCAGCACGATCGCGTCGCCGTCCTCGCGCCACACCCCCGGGAGCCCGGGGAGGACCCCGTCGGGGTGGTCGGCGAGCCAGTGGGTGCCGGTGAGCGCGAGCGGTCCGTACGGGGCGGAGACCGTGGCGGTGCGGCGCTCGTGCCAGCTCGTCCACTCCCGGGCGGGGACGGGCGATGTGTCCGTTGTCATGCTGTTCAACCTTTCATACCGGGTTCACCGGATCGGGAAGCCCGAGGTGGGAGCGCAGGGTGGTGCCCTCGTATTCCGTACGGAAGACGCCGCGCTCCCGGAGCAGCGGGACGACCCGGTCGACGAAGTCGTCGAGCCCGTCCGGGGCGGGAGGCGGCAGGAGGAGGAACCCGTCGGCCGCGTCGCCGGAGACGAAGGCGTCCATCTCCGCCGCGACGGTCTCCGGGGCGCCGATGAAGGACCGCGGCCCGTCCGGGTCGTACGCGGCGTGCTCCCGCGCCTCGGCGTCGCTGTCGCCGAGGACGACGGTGACCCGCGGCATGATCTTGAGGTCGTCCGGTTTCCGGCCGTACGCGGCCAGCCGCGCCTTGGTGTCGGCGTAGAAGGCGCGGGCCGCCTCCAGGGTGCCGCCCCGGGTGAGGATCACGTCGGCGGCGCGGGCGGCGGACTCGCGGGCCTCGTCGGAGTCCCCGGCCTGGATGATCACGGGGTGGCCCTGCGGGCAGCGCGGGACGGTGAACTCCCCCGCGATGTCGAACTGCGGCCCGGAGTGCGCGAAGGGCCGGGGCGCGCCGTCCGGGGAGCCGGGCGCCGGCGCGGTCCAGGAGTCCCACAGTTCGCGGGCGGTACGGACGAACCCGGCGGCCCGGGTGCGCCGGCCGGCCCGGTCGGGACAGCCGCCGCGCCGGAAGTTCTCCCCGGCGCGGGCGTCGGAGGAGGTGACCACGTGCCAGGCGGCGCGGCCCGCGCTGAGGTGGTCGAGGGTGGCGAACCTGCGGGCCAGTTCGAACGGCTCGTTGAAGGTGGTGTCGGCGGTGGCGGCGAGGCCGAGCCGGTCGGTGACGGCGGCCAGGGCGCTGAGCACGGTGAGCGGTTCGGGGCGGCCGACGTGCTCGTGCGGCCGGGGCCCCTCCGCGAGGAGGAAGAAGTCGAACGTGCCGCGTTCCGCCGCCCTCGCCGGCGCCTCGAAGGAGGCGAAGTCGGTCCGGGAGCGGGAGCGGGGATCGGTCCGGACGGTGGTGCGGTCACCCCCGGGGAAGCGCGCGGCAAGATGGATCTGCTTACGTGCGCGCGGACATGCGGCCCCGGCGCGCCCGGCGGCCCCGGTCGCCGCGGTGGCCCCGGTCGACTCCGTGGCCCCGGTCGACTCGGTGGCGCCACTCGTCGGTTCCGTGGTCATGACGCTCCCCCCGCGGTCGTGTACCGGTTGGCGGGGCGGGCCAGGCCCAGGTGTTCGCGGAGCGTGCCGCCCGGGTGGAAGGTGCGGAAGAGGCCGCGGTGCTGGAGGACCGCGACCGTGCCGTTGACCAGGCGTTCGAGGTCCCGGTGCGGCTCGACGGGGGTGAGGTGGAAGCCGTCGACGGCCTCGTCGCCGTGCCAGCGCGTGATGAGGTCGGCGAGGTCGACCGGGCCGCCCCGGTAGTGCGCGCCCGCCGCGCCGGCCGCGGTGTGCGTCCCGTACACACAGCCCGGCTCCCGCGGGCGTTCGCCGTCGTGACAGTCGAGGGTGAGCGCGGCCAGCACCCGCAGGGTGCCGGGGTCGCGGCCGGTCTCGGCGGCGCGGGCGCGCAGCCGCCCGCGGAGGGCCGCGGCCTCCTCGGCTTGGCCCGCCCTGATCAGGACGACATCGGCGTACCGGGCGGCGGTCTCGGTGAGTTCGGGGGTGCGTCCGGTGACGATGTCGACCACGGTGACGGGGTGTCCCTGCGGTGGCCGGGGCGCGGTGGACGGGCCGCGTACGGCGAAGGTGGCGCCCCGGAAGTCGACCTGGTGCAGCGTCTCCCGGTCGACGAAGCGGCCTGTCGACGTGTCGCGGATCCCGGCGTCGGCCTCCCGGCTGTCCCAGAGCCGGGCGGCCACGTCGGCGACCTCGCCCGCCTCCCGCCAGAGCGCGGACGCGGACGCGGCGGGGCGCCGGCCGAAGAGCCGGGCCTGCGCGGTGGTGGTCGACACGTCGACAAGCCAACCCGCCCGGCCGTGGCTCACCCAGTCCAGGGTGGCGATCGCCGTGGAGAGGTGGAACGGCTCGGTGTGGGTGGTGGTGACGGTCGGTACGAGACCGACGCGTTCGGTGGCGGGGGCGACCCGGGCGAGCACCGCGAGCGCGTCGGGTCCCGGGCGTTCGAAGGAGTCCCTGAGCGTCACGAAGTCGAGGGCGCCGTGCTCGGCGAGCCGGGCGAGCGCCACGTAGGAGGCGGCGTCGTACCGGGGCGGGCCGCCGATCTCGGCGGCGAGGTGGAGGGTACGGGTGGCGGACACGGGCAGCCCTACCTTCCGGCTTCGGACGGGGCCGGTGCCCGGACCGTACGGGCGGCCGCCTCGGCGAGCAGGGTGAGGGCGCTCCGCGCGGCGGCGTCGTTCTGGCGGAACGCGGGTCCGCCGGTACGCGGCCGGGTGAACGCCCCGCTCGACCGCGCGGTGGTGTACGGGCCGAGGGAGAAGCGGCGCGGGTGCGGGCGGCCGTCGCGCTCCACGAGGCGGCCGTCCCCGGGGTCGACCCTGACCAGCCCGGCGGCGGAGACCGTGGCCGCCCCCTCGTCGTACAGGGCGCGCAGCAGCGGGCTGAGGGTGCGTTCCGGCGAGGGGTCGGGGAGCCGGGCCTCGACCAGGGCGCGGGCCTCGACGTACGCCCCGGGTACGGAGGCGCCGCGGGCCCGGAAGACGCCGCCGCGCTCGTCGGCCTCGACGGTGGTGTCCGCGCCGAGGAAGCGGACGATACCGGCCCGGGAGAGAGCGAGGAGCTGCCGCAGCCGGGGGCCCGGCGGGCCCGAGGCGAGGTAGCTGAAGAAGCCGTGCCACCGCCCGCCCGGGTCGCCGAGGTCCCCGAGGCGGACGAGCTGGCCGTAGACGGAGAGCAGCCCGAGGAAGACCCCGAGGTCCGCGCTGTGGGCCGGGTCGTGGCGCCGGGCCAGGTCGCGGGCTATGTAGGAGCGCAGACCGTCCTGGAGCGCGTCGTACGAGGCGAAGCGCACCCCGTCGAGCGGCCGGTCGAGCGCGGCGAGGTCGAGCCGGTCGGCGGGGTCGGGGACGGCCGAGCCGGTCAGGGCCTCCAGTTCGGGGCTCCCGGGGCCGGCCGCCGCGTACTTCTCCTCGAAGTCGGCCCAGTCGACGCGGGTGCGTTCGGGGTGGGCGGCGAAGAGCCGGTGGTAGTGGGCGAAGCCGAGCTCCTTCTCGACCAGCGGCCGGATGTCGCGGTCGTAGTCGGGCCGCTCGGCCCCGCTCAGCAGCGCGTCGACCTGCGCGGGGCCGAGGAAGCGCGGCAGCGGGGGGCGTTCGCCGGTCAGCCCGTAACCGATCTTGGAGTGGTACGGGACGCCGCGCCGCGAGCCGACGTGGAGGACGGGCTCGCGCCCCGAGGGGTGGTAGACCAGCTCGTCGCCGGGGCCCTCGCCCCCGGTGTAGTGGCCGCCGCGCCCTTCGGTGAGCAGCACCATCAGGTCGACGAAGGCGAGCCCGAACCCGCGCACGAGGACGGATTCGCCGGCGGGCAGGGCGGACAGGTCGGTGTCGGCGGTGAAGTCGGGCGGCAGGTGGAGCAGCCCGTGGCGGCGCGCGAATCCGGCCAGCTCCACCTGCTCCGGGTCGGGTTCGGCGTCGAGGTGACCGAGGGTCAGTACGACGAGATCGGCCTCCAGCGGTTCGGCCCGGCCGGCGAGCACCACGCGCTGGCGTCCCTCGCGCGGGCCGTGGACGCGGAGCGCGTGGGTGGGGTGGAGATGAACCCGGACGCCGGGCGGCAGGGCGGCCACGGTCCGCTCGTACACCCAGCTCAGATAGGCGCTCTGGACCCGGCGGCTGGGGAAGCTCTGCCCGGTGAGGGCGGCGATCTCGGCGAGCAGCCCGGCCCGGTCGGCCGCGGCCCCGCCGTCGACACCGGCCCCGGACCCGGCGGCGGGCGCGGCGGCCGGGCGGGCGCGGCCCGCCGCGACGTCCCGGGCCCAGGCGTCGAGCGCGGGTCCGGGGCGTACGGGTCCCTCCAGCACGACCGAGTCGTCGGTGAACATCGTCACGTCCTCGGCCATGGAGTTCATCCAGAGCAGCGGGGACTGGTCGCGGCGCCAGATCCGGCCGGCGCCGGGCGGGAACGGGTCGACGAGATGGATGTCCAGCGGCAGACCGCCGTACAGGGAGGGCGCGTTGGCGGCGATCCGTTCGAGGAAGCCCGTGCCGCGCGGGCCCGCGCCGACGATCACGACGGACGGGGTGGCGGGAGGCGTGCGGGCGGGGTCCGGATCCGGTGACGCGGACATGGAAGGCTCCGTGGATGCTGAGATCGAACACGGGAGGTGCCTTCACACGGAACGCGGGCGGACCGAGCCCCTCAGCGGGGTCCGCCTGCGGGACCGAGGCTAAGCGGCGCGTACGGCCTGTTGTCAAGCCTGTCCACACTGTGAGCCGCGCGTCTCACGCCGACGCGAGGGCCGGTTGACGCGGAAACGGATGCCTGTTCCACTTGGCTCATGTATGCGCAGCAGTGGCTGGTCAAGCGCTCCCACATCGACTTCGGTCGCGTGTGGTCCTCTTCCTGTTGAGCTGACGCCCTGCGCCATCCCGTGCTCTTCCCGGTGCTCGCCGCGCCGTTCCCGCGTGCCTTCACACGCAGCGCTCCACGCTCCTCCCCTCCCCTCGCACCACCGTCCGACGCGCGCCTTCGGGTGCGTACCGTCGGACAGCCCCCGGTCAGACACCCCCGCAGTCGCAGCAACTGCAGCAGTTGCCGCAGGTCTCGCAGCAGTCACAGCAATTGCCGCAACCCTCACAGCAATCACAGCAGCCCTCGCACCAGTCGCCGTCGCGGCAGACGCCTTCGTGCTTCTGCCGCGACCAGGGGCCCTCGTACTCCTTCGCACAGCACATCCGGCACGTGCACAAGAGCCCGGTGAAGACCGCGCAGCCGGCCACGAACCCGCGCTTCTCCGGTGGCTTCCGCGGGCCCTCGGGGAAGCCGGGCGGCAGCGTGCCCGGGGCCCCGGACGGGTCGCCGGACAGGGTGCCGGACGGAGTGCCGGACGGGGCGCCGGGCGCGCCGTCTTCGGGGTGCGCGCACCGAGCCGGGCCGAAAGCGCGGTCGACCGAGGCGCGCAACTCGTGCGCGAGCAGCACGTGCGCCAGGCGGCCGTCGCTGAACTCGGCGTCGCGCAGGGCGAGCCGGATGCCGTGCACCGCGTCGTCGGCGAGCCGGCGCGCCTCCGCCCGCGAGGCGCCCGTCGCGGTGAGCGGGTTCCAGGAACCTGACGCCGCGTCAGTCTCCTGGTCCTCCACGGCGTCCAGCAGATGTGCGAGCCGCCCGAAGAGCCGCCCCGCCTCGGCCAGCGGCGCCTCGTTGCCCGGCCGCCCGGCCAGGACGGCGGTGTACGCGAAGGCCGCGGCGGTCGCGGTCTCGGTCGGCTCCGTGACGGTGAGCAGCGGGGTACCGGGCCCGGCCAGCGCCTCGATACCGGGCTGGCGGTCGACGGCGTCGACCAGGACGGCGGTGTCGAAGCCCAGTTCCGCGCCGGCCCGCGCGCCCGCCCGGTCCCAGCCGCCGGCGACCCGGCGCGCGGCGGCGGCGAGCGGACGGCGCCGCAACAGCCCGTCCCCGTCGGCGACGTGGTCCCGTACCTTCGCCGAGGCCAGGACGAGCGAGACCGCGGCGGCGAGCCGCGCCCCCTCGCCGCGCGCGACCGGCGCGGTCCGCATGCCGCGCAGCGGGCAGGGCCCGGCCGTGCGGCGCTGCGCGGGCGTCCGGGGGCCCTGAGCCTCCGTCAGGACCGAGACGATCAGGCCGTCGTAGTTGGTGACGATCCGGGAGAGCTGCCCGTGATCGGCGCGAAGTGCCAGGCAGAGCCCGCAGAGATGGGCCGTCCACTCCGCCTTGAGACGGCTGCCGAGCCGGTGCGCGCATGGCCTGACGATTCCGAACACGACGTTCCCCCGAGAGTCGTACCGCTGTGCGCGACGCATCGTATCGAGTGATTCGTTCACCCGGACGAACCCAGCATCACCCATCTGGCCGGAACGTATTATTTTGCACCATCTCAGGGCCCGTATCCTGGAGGAATCTTGACGAACCACCACATCTTCTGCACCAGTACCGTCACGAATCGCCTGCGCGCCGACTATCCCCTTGGCGCACGATCCGCATGATGGACGACGATAGGGATAGGGAACTTCAAGTGACCGCGGTGAAAGGAGGCGTCCATGGGATCGGTGCGTAAGGCGAGTGCCTGGCTGGGCCTCGTCGAGGACAACGACGAGCGTTACTACGACGACGAGTACGCCGATGGTGCGGAGAGCGGCGAGACCTGGCGGAGCGAACCGCGCATGCGCGTCGCCCCCGAGGCCCCCGCCCAGGAGCAGGACCGCAGAATCGCCACCGTCTCGCCGGAGTCCTTCCGGGACGCCCGGGCCATCGGCGAGCTCTTCCGGGCCGGTACCCCGGTCATCATGAACCTCACGTCCATGGACCCCGCCGACGCCAAGCGCGTCGTGGACTTCGCCGCCGGACTGATCTTCGGACTGCGCGGTTCGATCGACCGGGTCGCCACCCGGGTCTTCCTGCTCAGCCCGGCCGACACCGAGATCGTCACCGGGGACGCCGTGGGCCGTCCGCAGGACGGCTTCTTCAACCAGAGCTGAGCAGGGCGGCTCACCGGAACGCGTCGAGGCCGGTGAGCGCCTTGCCCAGCACGAGCTGATGCATCTCGACGGTGCCCTCGTACGTGAGCACCGATTCGAGGTTCGTCGCATGGCGCATCACGGGGTATTCGAGCGAGATCCCGTTGGCGCCGAGAATCGTCCGCGCGGTCCGGCAGATCCCGATCGCCTCCCGCACATTGTTGAGCTTGCCGAAGCTGATCTGTTCGGCACGGAGCCGGCCCGCGTCCATCCGCCGCCCCAGATGGTGGGCGAGCAGGATCCCCTTGTGCAGTTCGAGCGCCATGTCGGCGAGTTTGGCCTGGGTGAGCTGGAAGCCGCCGATCGGCCGGCCGAACTGCTCCCGCGTCCGCGCGTAGCCGAGCGCCGCCTCGAAGCTGGCGCGCGCGGCGCCCATCGAGCCCCAGACGATGCCGTAGCGCGCGTGGCTCAGACAGCTCAGCGGTCCGCGCAGTCCGGTGGCCCCGGGGAGCACGGCGTCGGCGGGCAGCCGCACCTCGTCCAGGACCAGCTCGCTGGTGACCGAGGCCCGCAGCGACCACTTGTGACGGATCTCGGGGGCGGAGAACCCGGGGGTGCCGGCCGGTACGAGGAACCCCCGCACGGCCCCGCTCCCGGGTCCGCCGTCGCCCTCGGTCCGCGCCCAGACGACGGCGACACCCGCCACCGAGCCGTTGGTGATCCACATCTTCCGTCCGGTGAGCACCCAGTCGGTGCCGTCCCGCCGGGCGTACGTCCGCATGCCCGCCGGGTCGGAGCCATGGTCGGGCTCGGTGAGGCCGAAGCAGCCGATGGTGGTGCCCGCCGCCATCCCGGGCAGCCAGCGCTCCTTCTGCTCCTCGGAGCCGTACCGGTGGATCGCGTACATGGCGAGCGAACCCTGTACCGAGACGAGGGAGCGGATGCCGGAGTCGGCGGCCTCCAGCTCCAGACAGGCCAGTCCGTACTGGACCGCGCTCGCCCCCGCGCAGCCGTACCCCGTCAGGGACATGCCGAGCGCGCCGAGGGAGCCGAGTTCCCTGGCCAGTTCCCGGATGCCGGGCAGTTCGCCGCGTTCGTACCACCCGGCGATCTCCGGCAGCACCCGGTCGGCTGCCCAGGCGCGCACGGTGTCCCGGATCGCCCGCTCCTCCGCGTCGAGCAGATCGTCGAGGCCGAGGGGGTCGCCCGGGTCGAAGGGCGGCGGCTCGTCGGCTGGGGGTACGGACATGGGGCGCCTCCGGCGGCTCGCGCAGAACGGACTGGGGCCGGTACGGGCCGGTACGGCCGGCCGGGGTGAGGCCGGTCACCGCGACCGGCTCACCCCGCGACCGCCCGCACCGGCCGAAGATCCGCGCCGACGTTACGGCTCAGCGCGACGCCCGTCCAGACCCGGCCCGCGCGGCGGGTCCGCGGCCCAGGGGTACGGCCGCCTCGACGGAGACGCCCTGCTCCGGCGCTGTACGCATGCGGGGCGGCCGGTGATCGGCGGGCCGGCGCTCCTCGGCGCCACGCGTGGGGGGCCGCGGTTCGTGCGCCGCGGGCGCGCCACCCGCCTCGTCGGCGGCGGCCGTCCCGGCATCGTCGGCGGACGCCGCGCACTCCATGGCCCGGGGCAGCCGGAGCGCGGCCACCGCGCCGAGCAGCAGCAGCCCCGCGCTGACCAGGAGCGTCACATGGAGGCCGTGGACGTACGCGTCCCGCGCGGCCGCCCGCAGCGCCTGCCCCGCGGGCCCGCCGAGCCGGCCGGCGACCTGGTACGCCTCGCCGAGGGAGTCCGCCGCGGCCGAGCTCGTCCCCGGCGGGACGCCCTTCAGGGAGGCCATGGCGGGCGCGTACACCGCGTTCATCACGCTGCCGAGCAGGGCGATGCCCATGCCCGCGCCCAGCTGGTAGGAGGTCTCGCCGATCGCCGCGGCGCCGCCCGCCTGTTCGGGCGGGGCCTCGCTGAGCATCGATTCGTACGCCCCGAACAGCGTGGTCTGGAGCCCGAAGCCGAGCAGCACGAACCCGGTGGTCAGCAGCGCGGGCCGGTCGTGCTGGCCCATCATGACCAGCAGCAGGACGGCGGCCGCGGTGAGGACGAAGCCCCAGGCCACCATCCGGCGCGGCCCCATCCGCCGCAGCGTGACGGAACCGGTGACCCCGGCGGCCATGGCGGCGAAGGTGAGCGGCAGCAGCCGCAGCCCGGTCTCCAGCGGGCTGAGCCCCAGCACGAGCTGGAGGTACTGGACGGCGATCAGTTCGAGGCCGACCAGGGCGAGCATGGCGAGGACGATGCACCCCACGGAGGTGGAGAACGTCGGCCTGGCGAACATCCGGACGTCGATCAGCGGATGCGACCGGCGCCGCTGCCGCCGTACGAAGAGGACGAGGAGCGCCACCCCGAGACAGAGCGGGGCGAGCGTCATCGGGCCGAGCGGCCCCTCCCCCGCGCCGAGCCGCTTCACCCCGAAGACCACCCCGAGCACCCCGGCCGCGGCCGTCAGCGCGCCGAGGACGTCCCAGGGGCCGTCGGTGGCACCCTTCGACTCGGGCAGCAGGAAACGGCCGAGCGGCAGCAGGAGCGCCAGCAGCGGGATGTTGACGAGGAAGACGGAGCCCCACCAGAAGTGCTCGACGAGGAAGCCGCCCAGCACCGGGCCGACCGCGGCCCCCACCGCGGCGACCGCCGTCCAGACGCCGATGGCCATGGCCCGTTCGCGCCGGTCGGGAAAGACGGCGCGCAGGATGGAGAGGGTCGCGGGCATGATCATCGCGCCGCCGACCCCGAGCAGGGCGCGCGCCCCGATCAGCACGAGGGAGCTGTCCGCGAAGGCGGCAAGGCCCGAGGCGGCCCCGAAGAGCGCGTATCCGGTCAGCAGGATCCGGCGCCGCCCGACCCGGTCGCCGAGGGTGCCGAAGAGGATCAGCAGCGCCGCGCAGACGAGCGGGTAGGAGTCGACGATCCACAGCAGCTCGACCCCGCTGGGGCGGAGATCCGCGGTGACGGCCGGTACGGCGACGTGCAGCACGGTCGCGTCCAGCGCGACGAGCAGCAGGCTGACGCACAGGACCAGCAGGACGATCCAGCGGTTCGCACCTCCGGCGGCCGGGCGCGGCCGTGCTCCGGCCGTGGTGGTCCCGGACATCTGCGTACCTCCCAATGCGTCCCTCGCGCTCGGCGGGCCGGCGGGGACACGGGTCCCACGGGGCGGCCCGGCATCGGCGGGCGAGTGAGCCGACAGCGTACGCGAGTGTTCCCGCGGATCGCGTGGTGCATCTCTCACCGTTCTGACCAGGGAGTGTGGCGTACGCCACGCCGTCCGCGCCAGGACCGGGCCCCGGGCGCGACACGAGCGTGAGGGAAATTCCGCGCGACGCCTCGGTGAACTAATTCGGTTCCGCAGAAAGACACTCCCCGGAAGGGGGCCCTGATGAATAGGGCCGAAGGGCCCTGGAGATTTCCGGAACGGCCCGGACGGAAATGTGATCCGAGACATAGTCCACATCACATCGTCATCACAAAGAGACCGGATCGACCGGCTCGCTCCCTCACTCGCTGTAACGTCCTTTACGTGCGTACCGACATCTTTGCCCGCCTGGACCGGGAGCCGGAACCGCCGAAGATAGAGATCCCGCGGATGAGTCGTACCCGTAAGGCTCTCTTCGGCGGGACCTTGGCGTTCTATCTCGCCATCGTCGTCGCCGTGCTCGTCTCGTCCTCGCTGGTGATCACCGACTGGAAGGTCATGCTCTTCCGGCCCTATCAGCAGTGGCCGGTCCTGCATCCCTACCTGGACTACTTCGTGGTGCTCGGCCAGCGCGGTCCGACCGCCGTGATGATCGCGGCCTGGCTGGGCTGGCGCTCGTGGCGCCAGCACACGCTGCGGCCGCTGCTGACCCTCGGCGCCGCGCTGCTGCTGCTCAACGTGACCGTCGGCGCGGTCAAGCTCGGTCTCGGGCGGCTCGGCCCCCACTACGCGACGCAGATCGGCTCGGCCGAGCTCTTCGCGGGCGGCGATATATTTCCTTCGGGCCACACCGCCAACGCCGTGGTGACCTGGGGAATCCTCTCCTATCTGGCCACCACGCCACGGGCCAGGCGCTATCTCTCGGTCATGTCGTCCCTGGTGGCGCTCGGGGTCGGCGCGACCACCGTCTACCTCGGTACGCACTGGCTGAGCGACGTGCTGCTCGGCTGGGCCGCCGGGCTGCTGATCCTGCTGGGGCTGCCCTGGATGGAGCCGCTGATCGGCCGCGCCGAGCAGGCGGTCTTCGCGGTCCGGGAGCGGTGGCGCGCGCGGCGCGGCGCGGCCCCCACCGCCCCGGCGACGGAGCAGGGGACGGAGCCGGCGCCCAGGCGGCCCGAGACGGTGCCCCAGGGCGCCCAGCAGACCGTGGAGGGAACGCCCTGCGAGGCCGCCGGCCCCACGCACGGCGTACGGCCCGCGGGCGCCAGGAGCGCCGCGCAGCTCACCACCCAGCCCCGGCAGCACGCGGTGCGCTCGGAGCGGACCCCGGTGACCCCGGCGGGCGGCAGCCGCCGGCCGCCGCGCTCCCGCCCCGTGACGGGCGGCTGAGACCTCGGCGGGGGCGGTACGTCCGTGCGACGGGAACATCCGTGCCGACGGGTGCGCGCTCCGTGCCGACGGGTGCGGCGTGTCGCTCAGCCGACCCAGCAGCGGATCACCCGGCCTCCGTCGACCTCGAAGTTGAGCCGGCCCATCACGAACTCCATCGTGATGATCGAGCCCGGGGGCAGCGCTCTGACATGGGTCCAGCCGCGACCGCGAGCCTGCCGCTCGGCGCTCTCGGCGTCGAGTCCGACATAGGACTCGGGCGCGTCGTCGGGCTGTCGGGGTGGAGTCGGTAGGGGTGCCATGCCACTCACCGTAGGCGCCGGGGAGCGCGGAAGGAAGCGATTCGGAGGCGATCGGAAGCCCATCCGATACCGGGAGAGGAACACCCGCGTCCCCCGGCGGTCACACTTGTGTCACAGGTTCCCGACACTCCCCGAGCACGACCGGCTTCACTCTTACGGAGCACTCACACCGGACTCATCGATAATTTCACGACCCCGAAGATCACATAAATTCCCGCTCCTTTAATTCTCCTTTACGGTTACGGCGTGAACCCCGGCCACTCAATTGACGTCCCGGTCGAATTCACGCTTTCCCCGCACAACCCGCACGCGAACCGTCGCCGTGTTCGTCGCCGTGTCCGTCCGCGTGTCTGCCTCCGGGGCTCCCGCGCCCCCTGATCCGGTCGGCGGCCCGGTCGCGGACGGCGTACGCGCCGCCCAGGACCGCGCTGGAGCCCCGGTGCAGCGCGTCGCGGAAGGGGCGCCGGGAGCCGCGGGCCAACTCCGCGTAGAGCGCCGCGTGGCGCTCGGCGATCCGCGCCGGGTCGAAGCGGGCGGCGGAGATCAGCGCCGCCCGGCCCATCCGGCGGCGCAGCGCGTCGTCCTGGATCAGCCTGAGCAGCGCCCCGGCGACGGCGTCCTCGTCGCCGTTGCGCACCAGCACCCCGTCGACGCCGTCGGCGATGATCTCGCCGGGGCCGTGCGGGCAGTCGGTGGAGACGACGGGGAGCCCGCAGCGCATGGCCTCGACGATGGTCATGCCGAAGGACTCGCGGCTGGAGGTGACGGCGGCGACGGAGCCCTTCACCCACTCCGCCTCCAGCGGGTCGGCGCGGCCCATGAGGAAGACGTGGTCGTGGAGGCCGAGTTCCCCGATGAGCGCGCGGAGGGCTCCCCGTTCGTCGCCGGTGGTTTCCCCGGCGCCGTAGATCCGCAGCCGCCAGTCGGGGCGTACCGCCACGACCTGCCCGAACGCCCGCACCAGCAGGTCGTACCGCTTGACCCGGGTGAGCCGGCCCGCGGCGACGACCCAGCGGCCCGTGGAGTCGGCCGGCGCGACGGCGGGCGCGGGCACGCCGTTGGGGATGGCCTCGATCCGTACGCCGGGCAGCCGCAGCCGGGTCCGGTAGGCGCGGGCGTCGGCCTCGGTGACGGTGGTGACCGCGTGGAGGAGCCGGTAGCGGTGGCCGATCTCGCGGCGCAGCCGGTGGCCGTGGCCGTCCAGGGTCAGGTGTTCCTGCCCGATCCGCACCTGGCCGCCGCCGGGTCCCTGCCGGACGAGGTGGACGACGAGCCCCGGGCGGGTGCCGATGACGACGTCGGCCTCCAGGGAGCGGAGCCGCTCGCCGATGCGGGCGTCGGTGAGGCGGCTGTACTGGCGGTGGCGGCCGTCGCCGCGCGGGAAGATCCGGGCGGGGCGGGCGTGGTCGGGGTCGCCGCTCTCGTCGCCCGGGGTGCCGTGCCGCAGGTCGACAAGGTGACTCAGCCGCACTCCGGCGGGCGCGCCGAGGTGCGGCCGGTCCCGGTGGCGGAAGACCGAGACGATCTCGACGTCGTGGTGGACGGCGAGGGCCCCGGCGAGGTGGAAGGTGGCCCGGATCGTCCCGCCGACGCCGTACGCGTTGTGGAGCAGGAAGGCGAGGTGCATACGGCGCCGGTCTTTCTCGTACGGGTGCCCCCGGCGGGCGCCTCCCGGGCACCCGAACGGGCGGCGGAATGCCCGGAACGTACCGGGTGGGGACAGATTCGTATGATCGGTCGCACTGACGCGTTTCGCACACGGAGGGCGCCGAAAGAAGCAACTGGATCCAGCCACCCGTGCAACTCACCGATATCGCGATTTGTCGACCTGTCCACCGCCTGGCCTGGGACGCGGCGCACCGAAGCGGCGGAAGCACCTGTTCCACGAGCTGACCAGGCGCTACGGGTTCCGGCCACCGGCCCGGGCGGCGCGCCGGACGGTTCGATTCTGTGCGCTTCCGCGCGTGACCCGGGCCACGGGTCGCCCGTTGTCTCTGTACGAGCCGGGAACAGCCCGGCCCACGCACCGAGTTCGAGGAGCCACCCGTGCCGCGCATGCTCGATGTCAGCGAGGACGTCCGCGCCGAGATCGGCGACGAGGAAGCCGACCGGCTGCTCGCCGGCGAGAACTCCCCGGGCAGTTACGACTGCACGTCCTGCCGGACCCCCGGCGACTCCGAACAGGAGCGGACCAGCACCGTCCTGTTCGTGGGCGAGGAGACCGCGGTTCTCGCCTTCGCCCACGCCACCTGCATCCCCTCCCAGGTCGTCCAGGTCGCCGAGGACCAGCTCCAGGGCGCCGTCCGGTCGATCACCGGCGGCGAGCAGCCCCCGCCGCCGCAGGCCCCCGCGGCGGCTCCCGGACAGGCGGTGCTCGGTGTCACCAGCGGGCTGGTACTGCTGGAGGAGGATCTGCACCCCGCCCTCGTCGTCGAGCCGACGGCCCCGATCGTCCGGCCCGGCTCCGACTCCACCACCGACGAGTTCCTGTCGCTCCTGGTCGAGCAGGGTTTCCAGCCGGTGCACGCGCTGGGGTCGGTGCCCGCGCAGAACCCGGGCTGGTCGGTGCTGCTCGCCATGGGCCAGCTCCACGCCGTGCTCCAGCCCGGCACCGGCGGCGGCTCCCCGACCGCCTGGTGGCAGGCCCACCAGCCGCTCCAGGTGACGGAGGGGTGGCGGACGGCGGCCAACAAGTCACAGCGGGTGCTGGTCTTCGCCGCGCCGGTCGGCTCCATCGGCCAGCAGCCCCGTGAGGACCTGCTGCGCGACGCCCTGGAGAAGGCCGCGGCCAACGGCAATCTGGTCGCCGCCATGATGCCGCTGGCCGGCACATGACCGAGGCCACGCGCCCCACCCGCCGGCTGCCTCCCCTCCCGCAGCAGGCGAATTCCCCGGGCAGCCCGCATCCGACGGACGACGGGGTCGTTGGCACGTACGTGCACTCATACGACCCCTCCCGCCCGCAGTACCAGAGCCACATCCCTTCGATGCGCCCGGCGCAGGACGGAGCGGACGGGTTCTCGACGACCCCGATCTACGACGCGCTCTACTCCGAGTTCCGCAGGTCCTTCAGAGCGCTGCCGGGCGACCGGACCAACGAGGAGAACCTCGGCTTCACGGCGTTCGGCACCGGGCTGGGCACCTCCCACCACCTCTACGGCGGCCACGGCGGCTTCGGCCACACGCAGCCGCAGTACCAGGGATCCTGGCAGCGGGACCCCCGCCAGCAGCACATGGGACGGCCCGACCGGCTGGCGCTGCCGCCGGGCCCGCGCCGCGGGGTCTGACCCGTCCGCCCACTTCGGGCACCGGAGCGGCCGCCGTCACGGCCGTCACGCGGTGGGGCCCGGCACGGATCGTCCGTGCCGGGCCCCACCGCGTCCTGCCGCCGACGCGGCCGGCGGACGGCTACTTCTTGCGCCCGCGCTTCTCCCGTACCCGTACGGAGATGTGGATCGGGGTGCCCTCGAAGCCGAACTCCTCGCGCAGCCGGCGCTCCACGAAACGCCGGTACCCGGCCTCGATGAAGCCCGAGGCGAAGAGCACGAAGCGGGGCGGCTTCGTGCCGGCCTGGGTGCCGAACAGGATGCGGGGCTGCTTGCCGCCCCGGATCGGGTGCGGATGCGCGGCGACCAGCTCGCCGAGGAAGGCGTTGAGCCGGCCGGTCGGGACGCGGGTCTCCCACCCCGCCAGCGCCGTCTCGATCGCCGGGACGAGCTTCTCCATGTGCCGTCCGGTGCGGGCGGAGACATTGACCCGGGGCGCCCAGGCGACCTGCGCCAGCTCCGTCTCGATCTCCCGCTCCAGGTAGTAGCGGCGCTCCTCGTCGAGGGTGTCCCACTTGTTGAACGCGACGACGATGGCGCGTCCCGCCTCGACCGCCATCGTGACGATGCGCTGGTCCTGGACGCTGATGGACTCGCTGGTGTCGATCAGGATGACCGCGACCTCGGCCTTCTCGACCGCGGCGGCGGTGCGCAGCGACGCGTAGTAGTCCGCGCCCGCCTGGAGGTGGACCCGGCGGCGGATGCCCGCGGTGTCGATGAACTTCCAGACCGTGCCGCCCAGCTCGATCAGTTCGTCGACCGGGTCCCGGGTGGTGCCCGCGATCTCGTTGACGACGACCCGGTCCTCGCCCGCGACCTTGTTCAGCAGGGACGACTTGCCGACGTTCGGGCGGCCGATGAGGGCGATCCTGCGCGGGCCGCCGATCGCAGTGCCGAAGGTCTGCGCCGGTGCCTCGGGCAGCGCTTCGAGCACCGCGTCGAGCATGTCGCCGGTGCCGCGGCCGTGCAGAGAGGAGACCGGGTGGGGCTCGCCGAGGCCCAGCGACCAGAGCGCGGTGGCGTCCGCCTCGCCGCTCTGTCCGTCGACCTTGTTGGCGCAGAGCACGACGGGCTTGCCCGCCTTGCGCAGCAGCCGTACCACGGCCTCGTCGGTGTCGGTGGCGCCGACCGTGGAGTCCACGACGAAGACCACCGCGTCGGCCGCCTCGATCGCGTACTCGGCCTGGGCGGCGACGGAGGCGTCGATGCCCAGGACGTCCTGCTCCCAGCCACCGGTGTCGACGATCTTGAAGCGGCGGCCGGCCCACTCGGCCTCGTAGGTGACCCGGTCGCGGGTGACGCCCGGCTTGTCCTCGACGACCGCCTCACGGCGGCCGATGATCCGGTTCACGAGAGTCGACTTGCCGACGTTCGGGCGGCCGACGACGGCGAGGACGGGCAGCGGGCCGTGCCCGGCCTCGTCCAGCGCGCCCTCCACCTCCTCGGCCTCGAAGCCCTCCTGAGCGGCAAGCTCCATGAAGTCCGTGTACTCGGCGTCGCCAAGCTCTCCGTGCTCGTCGCCGGAGTCGATGTGGTCGTTCATGAAGTCCGTACCTCGTTCATCGTGATCGGTGTGCCGCGTCTCGCGGCGCACTACTGAAGTCGTGCTGTGTTTCCTACGGCCCGGTCCGGGCGGACCCGGTGGACCCGGCGCCCTCGGCGGGCGCGGTGCGTCCGGTGAAGCGGCGGGCGTGCTCCAGGTGCACGGTCAGCCGCTCCTGGATCCGTACGGTGGCCTCGTCCAGCGCCTTGCGCGTACGGCGCCCGCTCCCGTCGCCCGCCTCGAAGGCGTCGCCGAAGACGACGTCCACGCGGCTGCGCAGCGCGGGCAGCCCCCGTATCAGACGGCCGGGGCGCTCCGTGGAGCCGAGCACCGCGACCGGCACGATCGGTGCTCCCGACCGTACGGCGAAATACGCGAGCCCGGCACGGAGCGAGGCGAAGTCCCCCTCGCCCCTGCTGCCCTCGGGGAAGATCCCCAGCACGCCGCCCTCCGCGAGCACCCCGAGCGCGTCGGTGATCGCGGCACGGTCGGCGGTCGAGCGGTCCACCTCGATCTGCCCGAGGAAGCGCATGCAGGGGGCGAGCGGGCCGATGAACGCTTCCTTCTTGACCAGGAAGTGCGACGGCCTGGGAGCGGTGCCGATCACCATCGGGCCGTCGACGTTGTGCGCGTGGTTGACCGCGAGGATCACGGGGCCGCTCGCCGGAACCCGCCAGGCGCCCAGCACCCGCGGCTTCCACAGCCCGTACATCAGCCCGATGCCGATACCTCTGCCGATCGCCGCGCCCCGCTTCGAGGGCGGCGCGTCCGCCGGGCTCACCGCGCGGCCCGCTTCTCCTCCACCAGGGTCACGACGCACTCGATGACCTGCTGGAGTGTGAGATCCGTGGTGTCCACCTCGACCGCGTCGGCGGCCTTGGCGAGGGGGGACGTCTTCCGGCCGGAGTCGGCCGCGTCCCGCTTGACCAGCGCGTCCCGGGTGGTGGCGACGTCGGTCGCCTCCTTGCCGGTCAGCTCGCCGCTGCGGCGGGCCGCGCGGGCCTCCGGGGACGCGGTGAGGAAGATCTTGACGTCGGCGTCCGGCAGGACCGTCGTGCCGATGTCGCGGCCCTCGACCACGATGCCGAGCGGCGCGGCGGCGGCGATCTCGCGCTGGAGTCCGGTGATAAGGGTGCGCACCTCCGGGACGGCGCTGACCGCGCTCACCCGGGCGGTGACCTCCTGGGTACGGATCGGGCCCGCGGCGTCCACGCCGTCGACGGTGATCGTGGGGTCGGCCGGGTCGGTGCCGGAGACCAGGACGGGCTTGGCGGCGGCGGTCGCGACGGCGGCGGCGTCCTCGACGTCGACGCCGTTGCTGATCATCCACCAGGTCATCGCGCGGTACTGCGCGCCGGTGTCCAGGTAGCTCAGCCCGAGCTGGGCGGCCACGGCCTTGGAGGTGCTCGACTTGCCCGTGCCCGAGG
The DNA here is from genome assembly GCF_042752355.1 of Streptomyces sp. NPDC059255. Lineage (NCBI taxonomy): Bacteria > Bacillati > Actinomycetota > Actinomycetes > Kitasatosporales > Streptomycetaceae > Streptomyces > Streptomyces sp. NPDC059255. Next base: position 39,027 of record NZ_JBHYZP010000035.1, on the reverse strand, counting down.
GCCCGTCGATGGCGACGATCACAGCGGCCTGGGCGGTCCGGGCGGGGGTAGCTTCCACGGGGGGTGGACACCTTCCTGAATCACGGGGTGGATGTGCGGGGACGCGCACACGCCCCCGCACAAGGTTACCGAGTCTTCAGGGCCCCGATCGCACCCGTTCGGCGGCACCGGTCACTGCCTGATCGACCAGCCGCGTTCGCGCAGGGCCGCGGCGAGCACGGGCGCCGCCGCCGGTTCGACCATCACCAGGACCAGGCCGGCCTGCTGCCCGGTCGCGTGCTCGATGCGTACGTCCTCGACGTTCACCCCGGCCCGGCCGGCGTCGGCGAAGATCCGGGCCAGCTCGCCCGGCCGGTCGCTGACCTGGACCGCCACGACCTCGTACGCCGTCGGGGCCGCGCCGTGCTTGCCGGGGACCCGGCCCCGGCCCGCGTTGCCGCGCCGCAGGACGTCCTCGATGCCGGCCGCGCCGCCGCTCCGCTTCGCCTCGTCGGCGGACTGGAGCGCGCGCAGCGCCTCCACGGTCTCGTCCAGGTCGGCGGCGACGGCGGCCAGCACCTCCGCGACCGGGCCCGCGTTGGCGGAGAGGATCTCGACCCACATCGCGGGGTCGGAGGCCGCGATCCTGGTGACGTCGCGGATGCCCTGGCCGCAGAGGCGTACGGCACTCTCGTCGGCCGCCTCCAGACGGGCCGCGACCATCGAGGAGATGAGGTGCGGGGTGTGCGAGACCAGCGCCACCGCCCGGTCGTGCGCCTCCGCGTCCATGACCACGGGCAGGGCGCGGCAGAGCGAGACCAGCTCCAGCGCGAGGTTGAGCACCTCGGTGTCGGTCTCCCGGGTCGGGGTGAGCACCCAGGGCCGCCCCTCGAAGAGGTCGGCCGTCCCGGCGAGCGGGCCCGAGCGCTCCTTGCCCGCCATGGGGTGCGTCCCGATGTACGCGGCGGTGTCGATGCCCAGCGCCGCCAGTTCGCGCCGGGGCCCGTCCTTGACGCTGGCGACGTCCAGGTAGCCGCGGGCCGCGCCGGCGCGCATCGCCCCGGCGAGGGTGGCGGCGACGTGCCGGGGCGGTACGGCGACGATCACCAGGTCCACGGGGCCCTCGGGCGGCTCGTCCGTGCCGGCGCCGAGGGCGGCGGCGGTCCTGGCCCGGGAGGGGTCGTGGTCGCTGAGGTGGACAGTGACGCCACGGCCCGCCAGGGCCAGCGCGGCCGAGGTGCCGATCAGACCGGTCCCGATGACGAGGGCGGTTCTCACTGGGCGATGTCCTTGCGCAGAGCGGCGGCGGCGCCGAGGTAGACATGCGCGACCTCGGACCTGGGCAGGTCGGACTCGATGTGGGCGAGCACGCGGACGACGCGCGGCAGGGCGCCGGCGATGTCCAGCTCCTGGGCGCAGATCAGCGGTACGTCCACGATGCCGAGGCCGCGCGCGGCGGCGGCCGGGAAGTCGCTGTGCAGATCGGGCGTCGCCGTGAACCAGATGCTGATCAGGTCGTCGGCGGTGAGCCCGTTGCGCTCCAGAATCGCGGTGAGGAGGGCTTTGACCTGCTCGTCCATGTGCCCGGACTCGTCCCGCTCCAACTGGACGGCTCCGCGAACCGCTCGTACCGCCACCGCGTTCTCCCTGAATGATCGAGTGCTCCGTCCAGACTAACGACCTCCCGGCCGACGGCCTCCCGCGCAGGCCCGTACGCTCGCGCGCATGGCCTCGCCTTCTCCTTCGCCCTCGACCTCCTCCTCCCCGTCGCCCTCGTCCTCCCCCTCGCCGGAGGACCTCGTCCGCGACCACACCGTCTACGCGTGCGTCATGGGCTCGCGCGCCTTCGGGCTCGCGACGGAGGAGAGCGACACCGACCGGCGCGGGGTCTTCCTCGCCCCGACGCCGTCGTACTGGGGCTTCGAGAAGCCGCCGCTCCACGTCGAGGGGCCCGCGCCCGAGCAGTTCTCCTGGGAGCTGGAACGCTTCTGCTCCCTCGCGCTGCGCACCAACCCGAACGTCCTGGAGTGTCTGCACTCACCGCTCGTCGAGCACGTCGACGCCACGGGCCGCGAACTGCTCGCGCTGCGCGACGCGTTCCTCTCGCGGCAGGCGTACGGGACCTTCGTCCGGTACGCGGAGAGCCAGCACAGGAAGCTGGAGACGGACGTCCGGCGCGGCGGCGCCCCGCGCTGGAAGCCCGCCATGCATCTGCTCCGGCTGCTCGCCTCCTGCCGGGATCTGCTCCGTACCGGCGAACTGGTCATCGACGTCGGTACGGAGCGGGAGCCGCTGCTGGCGGTCAAGCGCGGCGAGGTGCCCTGGCCCGAGGTGGCGCGCCGGGTGGCCGGGCTGATCGCGGAGGCGGAGGAGGCGGTCGGGCGCTCCCCGCTGCCGGCCGAGCCGGACCGGGCCCGGGTGGAGGACTTCCTGATCCGTACGCGCCGCGCCTCGGCCGGCGCGTAGCCCCGTACCCCTGCAGCCACGTAGCCACGTAGCCACGAGGACGCGTACGGATCAGCCCGCGAGCCGGACGCGGACCACGAAGTCGTGCAGCGCCTCGTGCCCGGCGCCGCCGTCGGGCAGGGCCGTGGCCGAGCGCGCCTCGTCCAGCACCGCGCGCAGCGCCTCCACGTCCTGTTCCAGCCGGTCCCGGCCGGGCCCGGCGGCAGGGGCGTGCTCGGCCTCGGCCTTGGCCGCGATCAGCTCGGGCAGATAGCCCGGCGCCGCCACCTCCCCCAGCAGGGTGGGCAGATGCGCCAGGATCCCGCCGCCGCGCATCAGGTGCACGCCGGTGAGCAGCGCGCGGAAGGTGTAGAGCAGGGGCTTGAGTTCACCGGTCCGCTCGAACAGCCGCCACTGCGTCCGCGCGAACCCCGCGTAGTGGTGGGCGTGGTGGCTGGTGAGCACGGCGGGCGCGAGGGCGATCAGCTCCCGGTGCGCCTCGGACGTGCGGACCACCAGCGGCGAGAGCAGCTGCTCCAGTACGTAGCCGTTGCGGCGCAGCATCAGCCGGACGAACTTGCGCAGGTCGTGGGTGACGAGGTCGGTCTCCACACCGTCCCGGTCGGCCATCCGCGACCGGGTCTCCTCCGGCTCCCGGAGCCCGATCAGCGCGGCGACGGGCAGCAGATGGGCACCTCGGACGTCCACGTCCGAGTCACGGGAGGGGAAGCCGTACAGATGCGCCCCGGAGACCGTGGCGAACAGCAGCGGGTCGGTCTCCGCGGCGAGGACCGGGCCGAGGTCGGTGACCGGCAGCCCGGCCGCGCGCAGGCGGTCGGCACGGCTCCGCTCCTCGGCGTGGTCCGGCCCCGCCGGGTGGTCCCGCTCGTCCGCGCTCAACTCTTCGGTACGCATGGGTCAAGAGTCCCAGAGGGCTCCCAGCGACATGAGGTCGCTGCGGTACTCGATGCGTTCGGCCCATTCCTTCGGCCAGGCGCCCGCGCCCAGGTACGCGCCCGCGAAGGCGCCCGTCAGGCAGGCGATGGAGTCCGAGTCGCCGCGCGTGCAGGCGGCCCGGCGCACCGCGGTGACGGGGTCGGACGGGAAGAGCAGGAAGCAGAGCAGTCCGGTGGCCAGGGCCTCCTCGGCGATCCAGCCGTCCCCGGTGGCCAGGCAGGGGTCGGTCTCCGGGGACGGGGAGCGCAGGGCCTGCTGGAGGCGTTCGAGGACCTCCAGGCAGTCGTCCCAGCCGCGGGCGATGAACTCCTCGGGCGAGGCGTCGTCGGCGTACGTCCACAGGTCGCCGAGCCAGCGCTGGCGGTAGTGCTCGCGGTTCTCGTACGCGTAACTGCGGAGCTGGCCCATCAGCGCCCCGGGCTCACCGCCGTGCGAGAGCAGGTAGACGGCGCGCGCCGTGAGGTCGGACGCGGCGAGGGCGGTCGGGTGGCCGTGGGTGAGCGCGGCCTGCAACTGGGCGGCGCCCGCCCGCTGTTCGTCACTCAGCCCGGGCACCAGACCGATCGGGGCGACGCGCATGTTGGCCCCGCAGCCCTTGGAGTGGATCTGGCTGGCGCGCTGCCAGGGCCGCTCGCTGTCGAGGAGCATGCAGGCCCTCATGCAGGTGGCGCCGGGGGCGCGGTTGTTGTCCGGGGAGTGGTACCAGTCGACGAACTCGTCGCGTACGGGCCGCTCCAGGCGGAGCGGACCGAGGACACCGCGGTCCATCGCGGTCCTGATGCCGCGGGCGAAGGCGAGCGTCATCTGGGTGTCGTCCGTGACGACGGCGGGCTTCGGCAGTGCCATCTCGCGCCAGGGGCCGCACTTGGCGAGGATCGAGGGGACGTCGCTGAACTCGGTGGGGAATCCGAGGGCGTCGCCGAGCGCCAGCCCGATGAGGGTGCCCGTCGCGGCCTGTTTGGTGAGGGTCCTCGCGATGATCATGCCGTCCGTCCTTCCGGTCGCAGCAGAGGTGGGTGCAGCGTGGTGGCGGCGCCCGCACGGTAGAGCGCGGCGGGTTTCCCGCGGCCACCCGTCCGGCGCGGCGGCCCTTCCAGCGCCTGGACGAACCCAGGCGTGGTGAGGACCTTGCGCCGGAAGTTGGGGCGGTCGAGTGCCACGCCCCAGACGGTCTCGTAGACCTGCCGCAACTCGCCCAGCGTGAACTCGGGCGGGCAGAAGGCCGTGGCGAGACAGGTGTATTCGAGCTTGGCGCCGATGCGGTCGTAGGCGTCGGCGAGGATGTCGTCGTGGTCGAAGGCGAGGGAGCCGCGGTCCCCGAACTCGGTCCAGCGGGCGCGGACGGCGTCCCCGCCGCCGCGCGGCTCCGGCAGGTCCGGCACGAGGGCGGCGTACGCGACGGAGACGACCCGCATCCGGGGGTCGCGGTCCGGGGCGCTGTAAGTACGCAGCTGTTCGAGGTGGAGCGCGCCCGCGGTCTCCTCCGACAGGCCGGTCTCCTCGGCGAGTTCACGGCGGGCGGCCTGCCCGGCGGACTCCTTCGGCTGGACGAAGCCGCCGGGCAGGGCCCAGTCGCCCCGGTAGGGGGCCTCGCCACGCTCGACGAGCAGGACGTGGAGCCGGCCGTCGCGGACGGTGAAGACGGCGAGGTCGACCGTGACGGCGAAGGGCTCGAACGCGGACGGGTCGTACGGCGGGGCGTCGTGCGGAGCCTCGTGCGGCACGTCGTGCGGCACGTCGTAGGGGGGCGGGTCCCCGGCCGTGGTGACGCGCCGCGCGGGCGCCTTCATCGTCGCCCTCGCGGAACCGGGGAACCTGGTCCACCCCCGTGGGACCAGGTTCCCCGGCGGTGACCGGTGGGGGGCAGCAGTGGACTCACGCCCGCCTCCTTAATGGTCATGTTGACTATAAAGCGGGACGGGCCGCCGCGACAAGAGAGAAGCCCGCGGCCCATGGGAGAAGCCCGCGGCCATGAGGGCCACGGGCTTCTCTCACGTACCACCGGTGTCGGGGACACCGGTGGTCACAGAGGCCTGTCTGTCTCGGACGGCTCAGAGGCCGACTTCCTTCATCAGCATGCCGACCTCGGTGTTGGTGAGGCGGCGCAGCCAGCCGGACTTCTGGTCGCCCAGCGGGATCGGGCCGAAGGACGTACGGACGAGACGGTCGACCGGGAATCCGGCCTCGGCGAGCATCCGGCGGACGATGTGCTTGCGCCCCTCGTGGAGGGTGACCTCCACGAGGTAGTTCTTGCCGGTGTTCTCGACGACGCGGAAGTGGTCGGCCTTGGCGTAGCCGTCCTCCAGCTGGATGCCGTCCTTGAGCCGCTTGCCCAGATCGCGCGGGAGCGGGCCCTGGATCGCGGCGAGGTAGATCTTCTTGACGCCGTACTTGGGGTGCGTCAGCCGGTGGGCCAGCTCGCCGTGGTTGGTGAGCAGGATGATGCCCTCGGTCTCCGTGTCGAGCCGGCCGACGTGGAAGAGCCGGGTCTCGCGGTTGGTGACGTAGTCGCCGAGGTTCTGCCGGCCGTCGGGGTCGCCCATCGTGGAGACGACTCCGGCCGGCTTGTTCAGCGCGAAGAAGAGGTGCGACTGGGTGGCGACGGTCAGCCCGTCGACCTTGATCTCGTCGTGCTCCGGGTCGACGCGCATGCCCTGTTCGAGCACGATCTCGCCGTTGACCTCGACGCGGGCCTGCTCGATCAGCTCCTCGCAGGCGCGGCGGGAGCCCATGCCGGCGCGGGCGAGGACCTTCTGCAGCCGCTCGCCCTCCTGCTCGGCGCCCGGGTTGGTCCTGGGCGTCGTGATGGCGGGCTTGCCCGCGTACCGGTCGCGGTTGCGCTGCTCGATCTTGGCGTCCAGTTCACGGGGACGGGACGGTGCGCCGCGCCGGGGACCGCCCTTGCCGCCCCGTGTGCCACCCTGCGCCGGCTTGGGGCCGCCCTTGGCGCCGCCCCTGGCCGCCGCGCCGCGGGCGCCGCCGCCCTGGCGCGTGCCGCCGCCGGAGCCGCCGGACCCCCCGGAACCACTGCCGCCGCCCTCGCCACCGGAACGGCGGGCGCCGCGGGGGGCGCCGGACGCGCCGGAGCCGCCGGTGGGGCCCGTGCGGCCGACGTCGTAACGGCGCTCCTCGGGACGCGGGCGGGACGGCCGCTTGGGCCTGTCGTCGCGCCCGCCGGCCCCCCGGTTGTCCCGGTCCTCCCGGTCGTCCCGGCCGCCGCCGCGCCCGCCTCCGCTGTTCCGGTCGGAGCCGCCGCTGTTCCTGCCGTTGCTTCGCATCAAAGTTCCGTCTTGTCGTCTGCGTGGGTTTCCGGGGCGTCAGGCGCGTCCGGATCGAACGACGGGACGCCTTCCTGGCTCTCGGCCTCGACCGCCTCCGCCTCGGGGAGGAAGGGCGCGAGCTCCGGCAGCTCGTCCAGGCCGCGCAGGCCCATCCGCTCCAAAAAGTAGTTCGTCGTCCTGTACAGGATCGCACCTGTTTCGGGTTCCGCGCCCGCCTCCTCCACCAGCCCGCGCTGAAGGAGGGTGCGCATGACACCGTCACAGTTCACTCCGCGTACGGCGGAGACCCGCGAACGGCTCACCGGCTGGCGGTACGCGACGACCGCCAGGGTCTCCAGCGCGGCCTGGGTCAGCCGGGCGTGCTGCCCGTCGAGTACGAAGCTCTCGACGGCCTCGGCGTACTCGGGCCGCGTGTAGAAGCGCCAGCCGCCGGCGACCAGCCGCAGCTCGAAGCCGCGGCCCTGGACGGTGTACTCGTCGGCCAGCGCGCGCAGCGCGTCCGCGACGGCGCCGCGGGGGCGGTCGAGGACCTTGGCGAGATGCTCCTCGGTGGCGGGCTCGTCGACGACCATGAGGACCGCCTCCAGGGCGGGCCTGAGCTCCAGGTCCGCGACCGTACCCGGCGGCTGCCGCTCACTCACACCGTCTCCTCACTGTCGTCGCCCTCACTGTCCCCACTGTCCCGGCTGTCCCCGTCGCCCCTGCCGCCCTCGTCGACGTAGCCGTCCCCGCCGGTCCAGCGGACCATGAGCGGCCCCAGCGCCTCGTCCTGCTCCAGGGCGACGACGCGCTCCCGGTACAGGTCCAGGAGGGCCAGGAAGCGTGCCACGACGGTGAGGGTGCCGTCGGTGCCGTGGATGTCCTCGGTCAGCTCCCGGAAGCTCATCCCGCCGCGCTCGCGCAGCAGCGCGACGACGATCCCGGCCTGTTCCCGGACGGAGACCAGCGGCGCGTGGATGTGGTCCACGTACACCCGGGGCCTCGGCTTCGGCTGCATCGCCTTCACCGCGAGCCGGGCGAACCCCTCGGCCCCGACGCCGATGACGACCTCGGGCAGCAGCTCCGCGTGGTGCGGTTCCAGTCCGACCGTACGGGGGTGGCGCCGGGCTTCGGTCTCCAGCCGCTCGCCGAAGATCTCCGCGACCCGCTTGTACGCGCGGTACTGGAGCAGCCGCGCGAAGAGCAGGTCGCGTGCCTCCAGGAGCGCGAGATCGGCCTCGTCCTCGATCTCGGCGGCGGGCAGCAGCCGGGCGGCCTTCAGGTCGAGCAGGGTCGCGGCGACCACCAGGAACTCGGTGGTCTGGTCGAGGTCGCCCTCGGGGCCCATCGCCCGCAGATGGGCCATGAACTCGTCGGTGACCTGGGAGAGCGCGACCTCGGTCACGTCCATGCGGTGCTTCGAGATGAGCTGGAGCAGCAGGTCGAAGGGGCCCTCGAAGTTGGCGAGCCGCACGGTGAATCGCCGCTCGTCCCCGCCGCCGTCCTCCCTGTCCCCGCCGTCCCCGTCGTCCCCGCCCTCGGCGGCCTCGGAAACAGCGGAGACCTCAGGGACCTCAGCAGTCTCGACCGGCTCAACCGGCTCGACGGGCTCAACCGCCTCGACCCGCTCGGGGCCGGGGACGACGGGCGCCGGGGTGCCGGGGCCTCGGCCCAGCGGGCGGCGCGGCGGGCGGGCGGGGTCGGGCGGCGGGGGCATCGCGGTCCTGGGAGCGGCGGGGGCGGCGGGGCGGTGAGCGGTGGGGCGGCCCGCGCAGGCTACCGTCAGCGCCCGCGCAGCCGCCGTACGAGGATGCTCGCGTCGCCGCGCGATTCGAGGTCGGCGAGGACGACCGCGACCGCCTCGCGGACGATCCGCCCGCGGTCCACGGCGAGTCCGTGCTCGCCGCGCAGCACCAGCCGGGCGTGTTCGAGGTCCATCAGTTCCTCGGCCGAGACATAGACCGTGATCTTCTCGTCGTGCCGTTCGCGCCCGCTGGGGCGCCGGTTGGCGCCGCGCCGCTGCCGGCGCTGCTGCCCGCCCTGCTGTGCGTTCTGCGCGCCCTGCGTCCCCGTTCCCGGCCCCGTACCGCCGCCGGGGCCCGGCCCCGCGGGCCCGCCCTCCTGCGGCCTGCGGGCCTGCACGGCGGTCGCGGCCTGCTCCGCGTCGGCGGTGCGGCTGCGCGCCGGCTGGGCCGGGGCGGGCTCCCCGTCCGGCCCGGAGTGCTCCTCCGCCGATCCGGACGCCGTCCCGGACCCGTCCGGGCCCGCCTGGTCGCCGCCGGGATCGCTCTCCCCGGCCGGCGCGGGCACCCGCGGTTCGCCGTTCGCACCCCGCCGCTGCGCCGCCGGGGACGACGACGTCAGCGCCATGCCTCCGGTCGTACGGAACAGTTCGTCGGCGCCGGGCAGACTCACTCGGCGTGACACCGGGCGAGCACCTCCCTGGCGAGCTGGCGATAGGCGGCGGCCCCGACGGAGTTCGAGGCGTACGTGGTGATGGGTTCACCGGCGACGGTGGTCTCCGGGAAGCGCACGGTGCGTCCGATCACGGTGTGGTAGACGTGATTGTCGAACGCCTCCACGACGCGCGCGAGCACCTCACGGCTGTGCACCGTGCGCGAGTCGTACATGGTGGCGAGGATGCCGTCGAGCTCCAGCTCCGGGTTGAGCCGCTCCTGGACCTTCTCGATGGTCTCCGTGAGCAGCGCGACCCCGCGCAGCGCGAAGAACTCGCACTCCAGCGGCACGATCACCTTGTGAGCGGCCGTCAGCGCGTTCACGGTCAGCAGACCGAGCGAGGGCTGGCAGTCGATCACGATGTAGTCGTAGTCGAGCATCAGGGGCTTGAGCGCGCGCTGGAGCGTGGACTCGCGCGCGACCTCGCTCACGAGCTGCACCTCGGCGGCCGAGAGGTCGATGTTGCTCGGCAGCAGGTCCATGTTGGGCACGGCGGTCTTCAGCAGCACCTCGTCGGCCGCCATGCCCCGCTCCATGAGCAGGTTGTAGACGGTGAGGTCGAGCTCCATCGGATTCACACCGAGCCCGACCGACAGGGCTCCCTGCGGGTCGAAGTCGACGAGCAGCACACGCCGGCCGTACTCCGCGAGGGCGGCGCCCAGGTTGATGGTCGACGTGGTCTTGCCGACGCCGCCCTTCTGGTTGCACATCGCGATGATCTTCGCGGGGCCGTGGTCGGTGAGCGGGCCGGGAATCGGGAAGTACGGCAGCGGGCGCCCGGTCGGGCCGATCCGCTCGCGGCGCTGGCGGGCAGCGTCGGGGGCGAGGGTGGCCGCGTATTCGGGGTCCGGCTCGTATTCGGCGTCAGGGTCGTAGAAGTGCCCCTCGGGCGCTTCGTCGAAGTCGGCGAACGAAGTGGACTCTCGGCCACCCTCGTTGCCGGCCATGGCGTTCACGTGTTGGCCGTCCATCATCTGGTGGGCTGTCGTCATGTGCTGGTGGGTGGCGAAGGTGCGGACAGCTACGGAGCCGACAGCCTCGAACCCGGACGACGGGCCATAGCCCCTCACCGGCATTCCTGGTTGACCACCCCCGGGAGTAAATGTCGACTCATTCACAAGTCGTCTTACCTCCTTGGACGGGACCAGGAAACTTATCGATAGGTCAGCGTGGCACCATGCCGACGATTGGCGACTCTATGGCGTGTCACCACTCCGCAGCAACACAATCCGCCGGACCGGACCCGATGTGTCGGCAACCGAACACCCCTCTGTCAAGGGCGCACAACCCTCTCACCAAGGCAGGGCGGCGAGGTTTCGCCGCCCTGCGAAACGGTTGAAATTGTTACGTTCGAGGCGAGTTGGCCGGACGCGGCACACTCCGCGGGAACGCGTACGGCCGGACCTCACCGGGCAAGGTCCGGCCGTCGGCGTGACGTTGACGACGCCCGTTGACATCTCAGGCGAGAACTGCCCCCAATTCGGCGTGATCCAGACCGTGGGCCTCCGCCACCTCGCGGTAAACCACCTGGCCGTCATGGGTGTTGAGCCCCTTGGCGAGTGCCGGGTCACGGCGCAGCGCGCCGGCCCAGCCGTGGTTCGCCAGCTCCACGATGTACGGCAGAGTGGCGTTGGTCAGGGCGTACGTGGAGGTGTGCGGCACGGCGCCCGGCATGTTGGCCACGCAGTAGAAGACCGAGTCGTGCACCCGGAAGGTCGGCTCGGCGTGGGTGGTGGGGCGTGAGTCCTCGAAGCAGCCGCCCTGATCAATCGCAATGTCGACAAGTACACTTCCGGGCTTCATCCGGGCGACGAGCGCGTTGGTGACGAGCTTCGGCGCCTTCGCGCCTGGGATCAGCACGGCCCCGATCACGAGGTCCGCCTCGATGACCGCCTTCTCCAGTTCGAAGGCGTTGGAGACGATGGTCCGGACCTTGCTGCCGAAGATCCGGTCGGCCTCGCGCAGCTTGTTGATGTCCCGGTCGAGCAGGGTCACGTGGAAGCCCATGCCGACGGCGATCTGGGTGGCGTTCCAGCCGGAGACCCCGCCGCCGATGACCACGGCACGGCCCGCCGCCGTACCGGGCACACCGCCCGGCAGCACACCGCGTCCGCCGGCCGAACGCATCAGGTGGTACGCGCCGACCTGCGGCGCCAGCCGCCCCGCGACCTCGGACATCGGGGCGAGCAGCGGCAGCGCGCGGTTCGCGGTCTCGACCGTCTCGTAGGCGATGGCGGTGGTGCCGGACTCCAGCAGGGCGTCGGTGCAGGCGCGGGACGCGGCCAGGTGCAGGTAGGTGAAGAGCGTCTGGTCCTTGCGCAGCCGGTGGTACTCCTCGGCGACCGGCTCCTTCACCTTCAGCAGCAGGTCGGCGGTGGCCCAGACCTCGTCGGCGGTGGGCAGGATCCGGGCGCCGGCGGCGGTGTACTCGCCATCGGTGATCGAGGAGCCGGTGCCGGCGTCCTGTTCGACGACGACCTGATGTCCCTGGCGCACCAGTTCGTGCACACCGGCGGGCGTGATGGCCACCCGGAACTCGTTGTTCTTGACCTCGCGGGGGATACCGACCAACACGGCAGATCACGGTCCTTGGCTCGGGGGATTCCGCGGAGACTCCGGACGCAATCCCATACATACCCGGGCACGCGTGGCACACGGGAAGGCACCGCTGACGAAGGCGGCAAAGCCAGTCTAATGAAGGATTTCCTGCTGTCTAGCCTTACAAAGCATCAGTCCTCGACGACAGCGCTACGGATTTCGTAGGTGTTTCCTTCCGTTTCTAGGAGAAGGCGCTCCGCGGTGGCGCGGTGCAGCCGGGCCGCCGCCGGATCTCCGAGCCGGTCCAGCGTGTCCGCCACCCGGAGCTGGAGCGCCGCCTGGAGCCGCAGGTCCCCGGCGAGCCGCGCCCACTCGACCGCCTCCTGGCAGGTACGCAGCGACTCCTGCGGCCGGCCCGCGTACTCCTGGACCCGGGCCGCCTCGCTCAGCGACCGCGCCTGGCCCGGCAGATCGCCCAGTCTGCGGTGGATCGCGGTGGCGGCGCGCCAGTTGCGCAGGGCCTCGCCGTAGCGGCCCGCGTACGTGTGGACGGTGCCGAGGCGGCCGTACAGACGCGCCTCGTCGGCCCGCTCGCCCCGGCTCAGCCGCTGGGAGAGGGCCCGCCCGTACCAGTCGGCGGCCCGCTGCCAGTCCTGCAGGTCCTGGTGGGCGCCGCCCAGCGACTCCATGGCACGGCCGGTGGCGTACAGGTCGCCCGCGGCCCGTCCGGCGTCCAGCGCGGCGCGGTAGCGGGCGAGCGCGTCGTGGGTACGGCCGGTCCTGGCGTCCAGATCGCCGATGTTCAGCAGGGCGGCGGCCTGCTCCCGGTACAGCTCGTGCCGTTCCGCGATGTCGAGGACGAGCTGGTGGAGCCCGTACAGCTCGGGGGCGGCGGCCTCCGTGCCCCGGTGCGCGGCCAGCGCGCGGACCAGGGCCGCGACCAGCCGGCGGGCCAGGGTGTCCAGCTCCCCGTCGGCGACCGCGAGGCGCGCGGCGGCCAGCAGGGCGGGCTGCCGGGAGTACAGCCACCCGGCCGCGGCTTCGGCGTTCGGGAAGCGCAGCGCGCGCGGCAGCCCGGCGAGCCGTTTACGGGCCGGGGAGCCCTCGGGGTCGGTGACGGCACGGCAGGACTGGAGCAGCCGTACGGTCCGCTCCAGCATCCGCGCGCGGGCCAGCTGCACCTCGGCGGGGCGGTCCTCGGCCAGCAGGACGCGCAGCAGCGGGACGAGGCAGCCGGGGAGGACGTACTGATCGAGGGGGACCCGCTCGGGGTCGGGCCGGTACGGCCGCTCGGTCCCCCGCGCGGTCCGGTCGTCGGCGGTGCGGAGCAGCCCCCGTACGGCGAAGTCGTCCAGCAGGGCGGCGGCGTCCGACATGGAGCAGCCGGCCAGCGCCGAGGCGGTGTGCGCGTCGGTGATCCCGGCGGGCGCGAAGGCGAGCAGCCGGAGCATCCGGGCGGCGGGCTGCGGCAGGCTTTCGTACACGAGCCGGAAGGCGCGGGCGAGCGGGCGGATCCCGACGGGCCACTCGGGGTCGTGCGGCAGGGCGCGCAGCCGCTTGGACACATCGGCGACCGACGCCATGGGGCGCGCCGCGAGCCAGCCGCCGGCCAGCACGAGCGCGGCGGGCTGACCGCCGCACTCCTCCGCGAGGGACTCCGCGGCCTGTGGGTCCACGGTGATCCGTACGGCGCCGGTGAACCGCGTGAGCAGTTCGATGGCGGCCTTGGTGTCCATCCCGCCGAGGGTGCAGGGGCGCACGTCGGGGATCCCGGTGAGCGGCCCCCGCGAGACGGCGACGACCAGGCAGTCCGGGTTGTCGGGCACGAGCGGGTCGACCTGCCCGGCGTCGGCGGCGTCGTCGAGGAGCAGCAGCACCCGGCGGACGCTCAGCGCCTCGCGCACCATTTCGGACAGTTCGTCCTCCCCCGCGCCGGGCGGCGTGGCCACGCCGAACGCGCCGAGGATCTCGCGGGCGGTCCGCTCCGTGGGCACCCGCGCGCCGCCGGACTCGGTGAGCCTGGTCCGTACGGTCCCGTCGGGATACCGGTCCCGCAACTGCCGGGCCAGCTCCCGCGCGAGCGAGGTGCGCCCGGACCCGGGGCGCCCGGCGATCAGCAGCACCCGCGCGCGGGGTTCCTTCCGGCCGGAGATCGTGTTGAGCCCGGCGCCCTCGATGTCCGCGTGCAGTGACTTGAGTTCCCGCAGCCGCCCGAAGAACTCCCCGCCGGCCACGGCACGTTCCCCCTCCGGCGGCCCCTCCACAGCTCCCGCCCGGACGACAGCCCCTGGCACGCGCTCGCCCCCGGCCGGGCCCGGGCCCCGGTCGTGAACCTGGTCCTGGTACTGGTACTGATCCTGGTCCTGCTCCGAAGCCGGCACGGCCGGCTCAGCGGGCCCGGCTTCCGCTTCGGCTTCCACTTCCGCTTCGGGGCGGGCCTGCGCCGGCACTTCGGCCACGGACTCCGGCCCGGACCCGGCAGGCACCACCGGTTCGGGACGCTCCGGCTCGGCTTCGGCTTCCGGCTGCGGCCGAGGCGCGTCAGGCGCGTCAGGCACGACCGGCTCGGGACGTTCCGGCTCGGCTTCCGCCTCCGGCCCGGGCCCGGACACGGCGGACACCACTGGCTCGGAGCCCCCCGGATCGGGCTCGACTGCCGTTACGGGGCCGGCCTCGGCCCGCGCGTCGGCCTCGGGCTCCGGCCGTGGCGCGGCAGGCGCGAGCGGCTCGGAATGCTCCGGCTCGGGACGCTCCGGCTCGGGCTCGGCCGTCCGCGGTTCGGGGTGGTCGTGGTCATCCTTCGGCACGGCGGGCTTCCGCCGGGGGCGGGTGGTCCTGGGCGTCCTGGCGGCCGGGCGCGGGGCGGGGCCGTCGCTCTCCGTACCGCTCGCGCCGTCCGTCACGTCTTCGGGACCCTCCGGGGTGCTCACCCGGGCCGTACCTTTCTTCTTCGCGGCGGACGTGGCCCGGCCGCGGCGCTTCTTCGGCGGTGCGTCGGCTTCCGTCGGCCCGGCGGCGGTCTTCCCCGGTTCCTGGGGCTTCTTCGCCCGCGCACGGCCGGGGCCGCCCACGTCCACCGCCTGATCCGTCACGGGCCACGCTCCCGTCCGCCTGCGCACGATCCGAGCCCGGCGGATCTCCGCACGGACGGTTCGAGCGTAGTTCACTCTCTGCGACGAGATCGGGAGAGCGTGGCCGGTACATCCCTCGATCGGATCAGCATTTCTTCAGATCAGAGGATGTATCAGTGGGGCGATCGACGACCGGCAGTCAGTCGGTCGATCAGTCAGGCCGCGAACGGACGTGCCGGCCACGGCGCCTCCGCCGGCCGCAGCGCCTCCACGCCGTCCCCCGCCAGCGCGGCGGTGAGCGACAGGACGCCCACCGCGAGGCAGGTGTTGTGCAGTTCGCCGCCGAGTACGCCCCGTACCAGCTCGGCCAGCTCCACCCGGGCCAGCTCCATGTCCGCCTCCTCCTCGGAGACCTGGAAGCGCTCGCCCTCCGCCTCCGACAGCTCCCGGGCGAGGAAGACCCGTACCGCCTCGTCGCAGCCGCCCGGCGTGGTGTAGACGTCCGCGAGCACCCGCCAGTCCTCGGCCTTGACGTGCGCCTCCTCGTACAGCTCGCGCTGCGCCGC
The DNA here is from genome assembly GCF_042752355.1 of Streptomyces sp. NPDC059255. NCBI lineage: Bacteria > Bacillati > Actinomycetota > Actinomycetes > Kitasatosporales > Streptomycetaceae > Streptomyces > Streptomyces sp. NPDC059255. Next base: position 23,754 of record NZ_JBHYZP010000035.1, on the reverse strand, counting down.
GTGCAGCGGGTTCTCCCCCGGCACGTCGAGCAGGCCGGCCGGGATCTCCCAGAGCTTCTGGCGTACGGGGTGACGGTACTGGCGCAGGACCAGGACCCGGCCCGCGTCGTCGAGGGCGAGGATCGCGACGGATCCGGGGTGGACCTGGTAGTCCCGCTTCACGACCGTGCCGTCGGGCATGACCACATCATCCGTGCGGACGCTGGTCTTGTTGCCGCGGAAGGGCGTCGTGGTCGCGGTGACCCGCCATTCCTCAGGGGTGTCCTTGACGGTCATGGCAGCGTCCTCCCACGGTGGTACACAAGCGGAAACCGAGGCACAGGCCCCGCAGAACGCGGCCCGTACCCCGGCTCCCACCGTATCGCCTGCGGCGCGCCCTACGACCGCGCGGCCACCGGCTCGCCCGGCTCCTGACGCAGCCCTTCACGGCGCTCGACCGCCGCCTTCACCAGCCCCGCGAAGAGCGGGTGCGGACGCGTCGGCCGGGACCGCAGCTCCGGGTGGGCCTGGGTGGCGACCAGGTAGGGGTGCGCGGTGCGCGGGTACTCGACGTACTCGACGAGCTTGTTGTCGGGGGACGTACCGGAGAAGACGAGACCGGCCTTCTTCTCCAGCTCCGCGCGGTACGAGTTGTTGACCTCGTAGCGGTGGCGGTGGCGCTCCTCCACGTACGGCTGGTCCTCGTACACCTCACGGACGATCGAGCCCTCGGCGAGCTTCGCCGGGTAGAGGCCGAGCCGCATCGTGCCGCCCAGGTCCCCCGCGCCCTCCACGTACGCGAGCTGCTCCTCCATCGTGGAGATCACCGGGTGCGCGGTGCCGGAGTCGAACTCGGTGGAGTTGGCCTCGGCGATGCCCGCGAGGTTGCGCGCCGCGTCGATGACGATGCACTGGAGGCCGAGGCAGATGCCGAGCAGCGGCACCTTGTGCTCACGGGCGTACTGGATCGCGCCGACCTTGCCGGTCACGCCGCGCTCGCCGAAGCCGCCGGGGATCAGGATCCCGTCGACGTCCGCGAGCTGCTTCGCGGCGCCGGCCGGCGTCTTGCAGTCGTCCGACGTGACCCACTTCACGGTGACGCGCGCCTTGTTGGCGAAGCCGCCCGCGCGGATGGCCTCCGTGACGGAGAGGTACGCGTCCGGGAGATCGATGTACTTGCCGACCAGGGCGATGGTGACCTCGTGGTCGGGGTTGTGGACGCGGTCCAGCAGATCGTCCCAGACCGTCCAGTCCACATCGCGGAAGGGCAGGTCCAGCTTGCGTACGACATAGGCGTCCAGGCCCTCGGTGTGCAGCACCTTGGGGATGTCGTAGATCGACTTCGCGTCGATGGCGGCGACGACGGCCGCCTCGTCGACGTCGCACATCAGCGAGATCTTGCGCTTGATGGAGAGCGGCACGTCGCGGTCGGCGCGCAGCACGATCGCGTCCGGCTGGATGCCGATGTTCCGCAGGGCGGCCACCGAGTGCTGGGTCGGCTTGGTCTTCAGCTCGCCGGACGGGCCGATGTACGGAAGCAGCGAGATGTGCACGACGAAGACGTTGTCGCGGCCCACTTCGTGGCGGACCTGGCGGACGGTCTCCAGGAACGGCAGCGACTCGATGTCGCCGACCGTGCCGCCCACCTCCGTGATGACGACGTCGACGTCGCCGGCCGCCATCCGCCGGATGCGGTGCTTGATCTCGTTGGTGATGTGCGGGATGACCTGGACCGTGTCGCCCAGGTACTCGCCGCGCCGCTCCTTCGCGATGACCTGCGAGTAGACCTGCCCGGTGGTGACATTGGCCGAGCCGTCGAGGTCCACGTCGAGGAAGCGCTCGTAGTGGCCGATGTCCAGGTCGGTCTCGGCGCCGTCGTTCGTGACGAACACCTCACCGTGCTGGAACGGGTTCATCGTGCCGGGGTCGACGTTCAGGTACGGGTCGAGCTTCTGCATCGTGACCCGCAGACCACGCGCCTTGAGCAGCGCGCCCAGGCTGGAGGCGGTCAGGCCCTTGCCGAGGGAGGAGGCGACACCCCCGGTGACGAAGATGTGCTTGGTCGTCGAGGCTGTCGAGGATCGTGTCGGCATGGCCAAGAGGGGGCTCCCGTGGTCGCGGTTCGGTGTGCGTGCCGGAGTCCCTGCCGAGAGGTGACGGGACTGCCGTCGCTGCGGTTTCGGGGTCTCTGTGCTGTGCAGGGAGTCCACCGGTCCACGGGCTACCAGGGTAACAGCGACATGGGGAGGTCGCTTCCGGCCACGCGACACCGGTCGGCGCCCCTCCTTTCCCCCTCGTCACACTTTTTCCCCCACGTCCCCTCAGACCCACTCGTTCGGCGGACCGCTCTTCTTCCGAGCGTGACGCGGAACCCTCGGGTGCGTCGTATCCTGCTCAAACATTCGCTGCCGAGTACGGCCGGCAAACGGCACCACCCCCGCCCGATTTCCCGGAAAACCAGCTCGTCAACGACCCTTGACCGCAGTAAGCGCCCCGCGGGGCGGACGTGGCCGTTCGACTGGAGATGCACGTGGCCGGGCGCATCGAGGATTACGCACTCATCGGAGATATGCAGACCGCTGCCCTGGTCTGCCGGGACGGCACAGTCGATTGGCTGTGCCTGCCCCGCTTCGACTCGCATGCCGTGTTCGCGGCTCTGCTGGGAACCGACGAGCACGGTTTCTGGCGACTGGGACCCGCGCACCCCGCGGGCTCCGTACCGCCGCGGGCCACGCGGCGCCGCTATCGCGGAGACTCCCTGATCCTGGAGTCGGAGTGGGACACCCCGCGCGGCACCGTGAGAGTGACCGACTTCATGCCGCCGCGTGACGGCGCTCCCCAGGTCATCCGGATCGTCGAGGGCGTCAGCGGCCGGGTGCCGATGCGCTCCGCGCTGCGGATGCGCTTCAGCTACGGACGCGTCGTGCCGTGGGTGCACAAGGTGGACAACCGTACGGTCGCGGTCGCGGGACCCGACTCGGTCTGGCTGGACACCGAGGCGGAGACCCACGGCAAGGACCTGACGACGTACTCCGACTTCACCGTGGCACCCGGTGACCGGATCTCGTTCACGATCAGCTGGCAGCCCTCGCACCGGCAGCCGCCGGCGCTGCCGGACCCGGAGGGCTCCCTGGAGGCGACCTCCGAGTTCTGGCGCGAGTGGGTCGAGCACTGCACGTACCACGGTCCCTACCGGGAAGCCGTGATCCGTTCGCTGATCACGCTCAAGGCGCTGACGTACGCGCCGACCGGCGGCATCGTGGCCGCGCCGACGACCTCGCTGCCCGAGGAGATCGGCGGCAGCCGCAACTGGGACTACCGCTACACCTGGCTGCGCGACGCCGCGATCACGCTCTCGTCCCTGCTGCGCACCGGCTACCGCGAGGAGGCCCGCGCCTGGCGCGAGTGGCTGCTGCGCGCCGTGGCGGGCGATCCGGAGAACCTCCAGATCATGTACGGCATCGCGGGCGAGCGTGAGCTCGGCGAGGCGGAGCTGGACTGGCTGCCGGGGTACGAGCGTTCCGGCCCGGTCCGGGTCGGCAACGGCGCCGCGCACCAGCTCCAGCTCGACGTGTACGGCGAGGTCACCGAGGCGCTGCACCTCGCGCACATGACGGGTCTGGCCCGCAACGACTACGCCTCCGTGCTCCAGCTCAAGCTGATCCGCTACCTGGAGAAGCACTGGGACCAGCCGGACGAGGGCATCTGGGAGGTGCGCGGGCCGCGCCGGCACTTCGTGCACTCGAAGGTGATGGCGTGGGTCGCGGTCGACCGGACGATCAAGCTGATCGAGTCGGGCGACGCGGACGGGCCGCTGGAGCGCTGGCGCGAGCTGCGCGACGACATCCACCGCGATGTCTGCGAGAAGGGGTACGACAAGGAGCGGAACACCTTCACGCAGTCGTACGGCTCCCAGGAGCTGGACGCGTCGCTGCTGCTCATCCCGCAGATGGGCTTCCTGCCGCCGGACGACAAGCGGGTCATCGGCACGATCGAGGCGATCCAGCGCGAGCTGTCCACGGAGGACGGTTTCGTCCTGCGCTACCCGACGTCCGGCGAGGACGCGGGGGTCGACGGTCTGGAGGGCGACGAGGGCGCGTTCCTGGCCTGCTCGTTCTGGCTCGCCGACGACCTGGCGATGATCGGGCGGGTCGACGAGGCGCGCAAGCTCTTCGAGAAGCTGCTGTCGCTGCGGAACGATCTCGGGCTGCTGGCCGAGGAGTGGGACTCCCGGCTCCAGCGCCAGGTGGGCAACTTCCCGCAGGCGTTCAGCCATGTGCCGCTGATCGACACGGCGCTGCGGCTGACGGCGTCGGGCGCGTACGGCGGCTGACGGCCGACCGCCAGGGGCGGGGCCCGGACGGGACGGTGTACGCCGCCTCCGTCCGGGCCCTTCCCGCGTCCGGGCCCTTCCCGCGTCCGGGCCCGGGTCCTCGCCGGTCCTCCGCGTACGTCCGTACGTCCCCACCTGCGCCTCGTCCAGTAGCCTCCGGCCCATGGAGACTCAGGGCGGCATCACCGTGCGGCGCGTTCTTGAGCTGCCCGGACTCCGGGGCGGGCTGCCGGAGGTGGTCGCCTGCGCGGAGGCACTGGACCGTACGGTGCGCTGGGTGCACGCGGGCGAGGTGCCGAACATCGCCTCGCTCCTCAAGGGCGGCGAGCTGCTGCTGACGACCGGTCTCGGCCTCGGCAGCCGACCCGCCGAGCAGCGCGCCTTCGTCCGCAGGCTCGCCGAGCGGGGCATCGCGGCCCTGGTGGTGGAGCTGGGCGCCCGGTTCGACCGGCTCCCGGCGGCGCTCGTGGACACGGCACGGTCGGCCGGGCTGCCGCTGGTGCAGCTCCACCGCGAGGTGCCGTTCGTCTCGGTGACCGAGGAGGTCCACACCGAGATCGTCAACGGCCACTACGCGCTGCTGCGGCAGGCCGAGGAGGTCCACCACCGGTGCACGGAGGCCGTACTGGACGGGGGCGGGGTGGAGCGGGTGCTCCGGATCCTGGCGGACTTCACGGGCAATCCGGTCTTCCTGGAGACCGCGGAGGGCCGGCTCCTGTACGCGGCGGCGCCCGGCGCGGCCCCGGCGGCCGCCGATCCGCTGGACGTGTGGGCGGGGCTGCGCGGCCGGCGCGCGGCGCGGGCGGCGGGGCCGCCGGCGGGCGCGGTGCTGGTGGACGTCGCGGGGCGCGGCCACGGTACGGGGGCGGTGCGGGCCCGGCTGGTGATCCCGGCCGTGTCGGCGGCGGCGCTGCCGGTGCACCGGCTGGCGGCCGAGCGCGTGGCCGGCACCCTCGCGGTCGTCCTGATGCAGGCACGCCAGGAGGAGGAGCTGGCGGCCCGCGGCCGCGGTGACTTCCTCACCGATCTCGCGGAGGGCCGGATCCGCCCCGAGGACGCGCCCGAGCGGGCGCGGGTGCTGGGCTTCCGGCCCGGCGACGGGCCGTTGCTGCCGGTGGTGATGCGGCTGGGGCCGGACCGGGCGGCGGACCGGGCCCCGGGCGCCGAGCCGCCGCCGGTGGGGAACTGGGCGGTGCTGGCCGGAGCGGTGCTGGAGGAGCTGTCCGCGGTGGGCGTGCCGGTGCTGCTGGGCGTACGGCCCGTGGAGGGCCGGGTTCCGCTGCTGCTGGGGCTGCGGGCGGAGTCCGAACGTACGGCGGTGGCCGACCGGGTCGCGGCGGCGCTGCGGGCGGGCGTGGCGCGCGCGGGCGTGGAGCGGCCCGGCGCGCCGCCCCCGGTGGTTGTGGTGGGCGTGGCGGGAGGCTGGGCGGCGGCGAGCGCGAGCCTGCGGCACGCCGCGGAGACGGCCGCGGCGGCGCGGGGGCTGCCGGACCTGCCGTGGTACGACGCCCGCCGCCTGGACATCGATCTGCTGCTGTGGCGGCTGCGGGAACACCCGGACCTGGCGGCCTTCGTGGACCGTGCGATCGGCCCGCTGCGCGCCCACGACCGGTCGTCCAGGCCCGCGTTGCTGCCGACGCTGGAGGTCTTCCTGGCGCACGCGGGGCGCAAGGCGGAGACGGCGCGGGAGCTGCATCTCAACCGGCAGACGCTCTACAACCGGCTGGGCCGGATCTCCGAGCTGCTCGGCACGGACCTGGACGACCCGCAGGCGGTACTGGCGCTGAGCCTGGCGCTCCGGGCCCGCCGCCACACGCCCGGCGGGTGAGCGCGACCGACCGCCACCCGCCCGGCGGGTGAGCGCGGCCGGGCGCCGGGTCACTCCGGGGTGGTGAACTCCACCCGTACGTCACGGGTTCCGGTACGGACGGTCACGCCCTCGGCGATCTCCTTCGGGGAACACCCGTCCGCCAGCAGGACGTTCACCGCGGCGCCCAGCAGCACCGGATCGAGGGGCGCGTGGTGCTCGCCCCACGGCCGCGCCGAAGACGCCTCCAGGAGGGTCCCGTCGCGCAGCGCCACCAGGGCCGTACGGCTGCCCAGGGCGGCGACCGCGACGTTCAGCGCGGGGAGCGCGGCGAACCGCGCCGCCGCCCAGCGCGCGGGGGTCTGCACCGGTTCCACGGTCGTGCGCGCGAGGACCTCGGCGTATCCGCGCCACCGGGTGTCCGTGCCGTGGTCGTGGGCGGCGTAGAAGCCCCGGCCCGTGCCGTGCCGCCCGGGGATCACCGGCCAGCGGCGCAGCGCCACCACCCCGTCCGCGGGGCGGCCGCCGACGACGTCGTACACGGCGGAGACGGTGTGCTCGACGGGGCGGGGGTCGGGGACCGGATCGGGCTGCTCCGTCACCGGCGGAAGGCGCACGCCCCGGTGTTCGAGGAAGGAGTAGAGCTTGCGCCTGGTGCGTTCCGCGCCCTCGCCCCTGGCGCCGAGCTGGAGGGCGAACACGTCGTCCAGCTCGCCGGGGACGTATCGGTCGGCGGCGCTCAGCAGCTGGTCGAGCAGGGGCCTGGCGGGGTCGAGGGCGGGCGCCCGCCGGGCGAAGGCCGCCGCGGGGGAGGCCGGGTCCAGCTCGTCGAGCCCGGTGGCGGCGAGCAGCGTCACCCGGTGCAGGGCGGCGTTGTAGAAGGTCGTGGAGCCGTGGTCGCCGATCACCCAGTCCCCGGCGACCACGGTGGCCCGCCAGCCCTCCTGCGGAGGGATCACCAGGAGCCCCGCGTTCATCGCCCCGGCCAGCCGGTCGAGGACCCCGTCGGTGGTGTGGCGGGCCCAGACGTTGGGGTGCAGGACGAGCGCCACCGCGTAGTCGTCGGCGGGCAGCTCCGCGAGCAGCCGCTCCGGCAGGTCGGGGCAGCGGCCGAGCAGGGAGTGCCTGCTCCAGGTCGAGTGGACGACCACGAGCCGCCGCCCGCCCACGACGCCGAGCCGTTCCCGGTAGATGTCGCGCCGGGGCACGCTGGCCCGGATCCGGTCGAAGCACTGGTCGCCGACGGCGACGGCGTACGGCACCGCCTGAGGGCAGGAGACGGCGAGCCGGGCGATCTGGTCCTCGTGGGAGACGCAGATGCAGGACGGCAGGACCTTGCCGCGCCGGGTCAGTTCACGCGCCGAGAGTCCGGCGGGTGAGGACGTGTCCCCGGTGGACTCGGTGACCAGCCGGTTGTAGCCCGCGCCGTGCGGCAGCACCACGAGCGGGGTGCCCCTGCGGTACATGGAGCGGTGCACGGCGCAGGCGACGACGAGATGGAAGCGCCGCCGTCTGGCCTCGCGCCAGCTCAGGACGGTGACGCCGAGCCCGTCCAGGTACTCCGCCAGCCCCGCGCTGAAGGCGGAGCCGGGGTTGACGGTGTACGAGACCTCGATCCCGTCCTCGGGACGGAGCAGGCGGGTCACGTCCCGCAGCCTGGTCGCGGAGGTCAGGGTGCGGGCGACGGCCAGGACCTGGGCCCTGGGCGGCTCGTAGGTGTCCCAGCGCGTCCCGGCGTGCCGGGCACGGCTCCTGCGCGGCGGGAACACGGCCACCTCCGGACGGTTTCGGTCCTGCGGTCATGTGCAGAGCGGGGAGAGGGATGCGAGTGTGATCGTACTGAACGGGCACGGCACGGCACGGCCACGGAACGAGACGGGTGGCGGAGAAGCCGGGCGGCTCAGGCCGGACTGGGCCGCTCAGGCCGGACCGAGCCGCTCAGGCGGGGCCGGGCCGCTCAGGCCGGACCGAGCCGCTCAGGCCGGACCGGGCCGCCGGGACAGGTCCATGTCGGCGCGCAGTGCGCGGAGTTTGTCCAGGCTCTCCTGTGCGAGCCGGTCGTCGCCGATCTCCCGGGCGAGCTCCGCCGTGAGTTCCAGCGCCTGGTCGAGCTTGGTGTACTGGCCCTGCCGTCCGGCCCACACCGCCGCCTCGGTGACCGTCCGCACGGCGAGCGCGGGGTCTCCCAGGGCGCGTTGGGCGCGGGCGAGCTGGATGCCGGTCTTCGACCGCATCCCGTCGTCCCCGGTCCCGGCCGCGGTCGCGGCGGCCCGCGCCAGGACGTCGGCCGCCTCCTGGTTCCGTCCGGCGGCGATCAGCGCCTGCCCCAGGTGGTAGCTCTGCACGACGATGCCGTGCGGGTCCCCCGCGTTGGCCGCCAGCGCGCCGCGGAACAGCTCGACCGCGGTGTCCGGGTCGCCGGCCGCGAGATGCAGCAGCCCCTGCGATTCCCGTACGGCGCCGGAGAGGCGCGGGTCGGCCAGCGTCTCCAGAAGGGGCTCCGCACGGGCCAGTTGGTCCCTGGCGTCCTCGTACTCGCCCAGTCCGTAGTGGGCGCGGGCGAGTTGGTTGCGCATCCTGACCTCGGCGTCGAAGCGGCCCTCCCGGGCCGCCGCCTCGATCCCCAGCCGGTGCGAGTCGATCCAGTCGGCGTAGTGCTTGCGGCTCTCGAAGAGCGCCCACAGCGACTCACAGAGCCGCCAGACGGCGTCGTACCACCGTTCCCCGTCCGCGGCGCGCAGCACGGCGAGGAGCGTGTCCCGCTCGTCGTCCAGCCAGTCCACCGCCTCGGCGGAGGTGGTGAAGAGCGGGTCCCGTACGGGGCCGGCGGCTCCGGGATCCGCGGGGCTCTCCTGAAGGCGCCATCGGTTGCCGAGGATCAGCCGGTCGGCGCGGGCCGCGGCGGCGACGTAGAAGTCCACGACACCGCGCAGCACGGTGCGGCGGCGCTCCTCGGCGCCCTCCCGGCGGCTGCTGAGCGCCCGCGCGTGCGTGCGGACCACGTCGTGCATCCGGTAGCGGCCCCGGGGGCCGGTGGCGACCACGAGATGTACGGCGAGGAGGTCGGTGAGCGCGGCGTCGAACTCCTCCCCCGCGCCCGCCGCGTGGGCGAGGGGCGCGGTGAAGGTGGTGCCGGGGAGCAGTCCGAGCAGGTCGTAGAGGCGCCGGGTGGGGCCGGTGAAGCCCGCGACGACGGCGTCCATCACGGCCCCGCCGTCGCCGGACCCCTCGCCGGCCTCCGTGCCGTCCGTCAGCTCGCGCACCACGTCCTCCAGTGTCCTGTGCGGTTGCCCCACCAGGCGCTCCCCCACCGCGCGCATGAGGAGCGGCAGCCCGGCGCAGAGGGAGACCAGTTCGGCCGCCGCGTCGTCCGCCGCCGTGCTCCGCCAGCGCCGTACGAGCCGGACCCCGGCGCGGCTGTCCAGCGGAGGGACGGGAACGTCCACCGCGCCGTCGAGCAGCAGGGGCGCCAGCCGGGTACGGCTGAGAACGACGGCGAGTCCGACGCCGGGCAGCAGCGGTCTGACCTCGGGGGCGGCGCGTACGTTGTCGACCACGACGAGCACGGGCCGCGTCGCGGTGGCGGAGCGGAACAGCGCGGACCGCTCCCCGAGGGTGGGCGGGATGCGGCTCTCGTCCACGTTGAGCGAGCGGAGCAGGATACCGAGGACACCGCCGATGTCGACGGCGTCGCCGTACCGCAGGTCCTCCAGGTCGACGTAGAGCTGTCCGCCCGGGTAGCGGGCCTGCACCTCGGGGTCGTTGGCCCAATGGGCCACGAGCTCCGTCTTGCCGACCCCGCCCAGGCCGGTCACGAGCGCCTGGGCGCAGCAACCCACCGGTGCGGCGAGCACCCCCTTGAGGATGGTCAGCTCATCGATCCGGTTGACGAAACCGTTGTGCGGGACGGGAAGCTGGCGAGGGATCACCGGGGGCGGCAGGGGCGGGTAGGTGATCGAACCGATGTATCCGGCCTGCACCAGCGGCCCCGAGATCACCGCGTCCCCGGAGACGGTGTTGCTCACCGTCCCACCGGATCCCTCAGCGGCACTGCGGCTCTCCACACGCTCTCCCCTCGGCCCGCTCCGGCTCACCGGGGCTCACTCCGGCTGCCCACCCTAGGCCCTGCCCGGATCAGCGTGCCGGGCGTCCCCGCGCCGTCAGTTCGTCGTACACGGAGAGCACCTGCGCGATCGTCTCGTCCTCCGTGGGCCAGGTGGCCGCCTGCGCCCGGCCCGCCGTCGCGAGCCGGGCCCGCCGCTCCGGGTCGGCCAGCAGGCGCGTCACCGCCTCCGCCAGGGCCGGCGCGTCGCCGTACGGGACGAGTTCGGCGGCGTCGCCGACGAGTTCGGGGATGGCGCCCACCGCCGTCGCGACCAGCGGCACGCCGAGCCGCAGCGCCTCCTGGGCCAGCACCGAGCGGGCCTCCCAGCGGCTGGCGAGCACGGCGACGTCCGCCGTCGCGAGGAGTTCGCTGATGTCGTCCCTGCGGCCGATGAGCTGTACGGGCAGGTCGTCGCTCTCGATCCGGCGCTGGAGCCTGGCGCGTTCCCGGCCCTCGCCCGCGATGGTGAGCAGCGGGGCGGGGTCCAGATGGCGCCAGCCGGCCACGGCGTCGAGCAGCGTGTCGTACCCCTGGTCCGGTACGAGGCTGCCGACGGCCATCAGCAACGGACGTTCGACCGCGCCGAGTTCGGCGCGAGACTTGTTCTCCTCGCCCGCGGCCTGGTGGCAGGGCGCGGGCAGCGCGACGGGCGCGAGGCGGGCATCGCGCGCGCCCCGCCGACGCGCCCCGTCCACCAGTTCGGAGGTCGCCCCGAGCACCACCGAGGCGGCCCTGACCGCGCGCCGTTCCAGTATCCGCAGCAGGCGGCCGCGGGGCCCCGCCGCCTCCGTACGGGTGTGCCAGGTGACGACCAGCGGCACCCTCAGTCCGCCGAGCGCGAGCGCGGTCCGTACGGCGGCGTGCAGCCCGTGCGCGTGCACCACGTCCGCTCCGGCGCAGGCCGCCCGGAGCGCCGCCACCGAGGCCGGGTCGCCACGCCGGGCGACGGGGACGTGGTACGCCCCGGCGCCGCTGAAGTCGTAGGCACGGTCGAGTTCAGCGGGGGCGCACACGGTCACACGCACGCCCCGGGCGACCAGCCCCGCCGCCAGCGATCGGACGTGCGCGCTGCTGCCCGCGCTGCCACCGCCCAGCACCTGGACCGTACGCAGTTGTGTCACGTGGGCAAGGCTCCTGGATCGGTGAGGGTCTGCGTCAAGGATGCCAGTCCGTACGCACGTTCCGGCACCGCCCGGGCGTCGTTCCGGTGTCCGACGCCTCAACTCCGCGCCTGGTATCACTCACACGGGTGAGGACGCGGGTCGGCCGTCCCGGTTCCGCGCCACACTCACCGGCTGCCGACCCTGTCACCGTACGCCGTCCCGGCGATGACTCCCAGTGCGTGTACGGCCAGCCCCGCCCGCCCGTTGCCCGCGACGACTGCGGCGCCGAGGGCCGCGCCGAGCGCGTGGGCGCCCGCGTCGCCGAGCATCGTCCGCTCCCCGAGGTCGGCGCCGACGACCGCCGCGGCGGCGCCCACCGGTACGGCGGCCAGGGCGCCCGCCGTACCCCCGCGCAGCAGGCCGGGCGCGCCGAGCGCGAGCACCCCGACGCAGGCCCTGCCGGGGCGTACGTCCAGGAGGTTGACGCAGTGCGCGCCGCCCGCGATCACGACACCGGCCAGCAGCCGGTCCACGGGACGCTCCTTGAGCAGCGCGCCCGCGGCGAGCGCCGCCGCGCCGATGCCGAGGAGCTTCACGGCACCGGTGGTCACCTCACCCTGGCGCAGCGCGCCGAGGTGCGCCGCGAAACCCCGGCGCGGATCGCCCGCGCCGGCCCGGTCGTCGTACGCCCCGCAGGCACCGGCGGCGAGGACGGCCAGCGCGACGGCGCCCCGCGCACCGACCGGCGCGGACCCGGCGGCGGCTCCGAGGACGGTGGCGGGACCGGCGTACAGGTCGACGGTGCGCCCGGCGTAGTTGCTCCGCCGCCAGCGCGCGGGCTCCCCCGGCGCACGGGAGCGGCGCACTTCGTACACGCCACGGGTGGTGCCCAGCGCGGTGAGGAACGCGGCGGTCCTGCTCTTCCTGGCGGCCATGCGGATCACCCTGGAACGCGTCCCGCACGCCCCGGCCGGGCGGACGTCATGGAACGGGCCCTGCCGGATCCACCCGGCAGGGCCCGTTCCATGCGTCACTTCCGACGGCCTGTTCCAGCGGCCCGTTCCGACGGCCGCTCCGACAACCGCTCTCCAACGACCTCCCCGGCAGCCGCCCGCCCCTAGGCGTCCGAACGGGCCGTGGCCAGCAGTTCCTCCGCGTGGGCGCGTGCCGTCTCCGAGTCCTCCTGGCCCGCGAGCATCCGCGACAGCTCCCGTACCCGATCCTCGCCCTCCAGGACCGTCACCCCGGAGCTCGTCACCGATCCGTCGACCGTCTTCTCGACCAGGAGCTGCCGGTCCGCGAAGGCCGCGACCTGGGGGAGGTGGGTGACCACCACCACCTGCGCCGACCGGGCGAGCTTCGCCAGCCTGCGGCCGACCTCGACCGCCGCCTTGCCGCCGACGCCCGCGTCGACCTCGTCGAAGAGATACGTCGGTACGGGGTCGGACCCGGCGAAGACCACCTCCACGGCGAGCATCACCCGCGACAGTTCACCGCCCGAAGCGCCCTTGGCGATCGGCCGGGGCTGGGCGCCGGGGTGCGGGGCCAGCAGCAGTTCGACCTCGTCGGCGCCGTGCGGCCCGTAGACCACGGAGCGCCCGCCGACGTCGACGCCCGCGCTCTCGTCCGGCGACTCGGTCTGCCGGATGTCGAACGAGACCCGCGCGTGCGGCATGGCCAGGGAGGCCAGCTCCGCGGTGACGGCCTCCGCGAAGCGCGCCGCCGCCTCCGTACGGGCTTCGGTGAGTGCCTGCGCAAGGCCCGAGAGCTCGGCGCGCAGCGCGTCCCGCTCGGCCGTCAGCTCACCGATCCGCTCGTCGTCGCCCTCCAGCTCGGTCAGCCGCGCGGCGCTCTCCTCGGACCAGGCCAGTACGGCGTCGATGTCCGCGCCGTACTTCCTGGTCAGCCCGGTCAGCGCGGCGCGGCGTTCCTCGACGGCGGCCAGCCGGCGCGGATCGGCGTCCAGGTTGTCCGCGTATCCGGCGAGTTCACCCGCGACGTCCGTCAGGAGGATCGCGATCTCCCCCATCCGGTCGGCCAGCCCGGCCAGCACCGGATCGTGGGCCTTCACCGCCTCCAGGGCCCGCCCGGCGCCCCCGACGAGGGTCGTCGCGTCGACGCCCTCCGGGTCCTCGGGGTTACCCGCGAGCGCCGCGTGGGCGAGGGAGGCGGCGGAGGCGAGGGCCTCCGCGTGGCCCAGCCGCTCGGCCTCCGCGCCGAGTTCGGTGTCCTCCCCCGACAGGGGCTCGACGGCCGCGATCTCGGTCAGCCCGAAGCGCAGCAGATCGGCCTCCTGCGCGCGCTCCCTGGCCCGGGTCGTGAGCTCGTCCAGCTCGGCCGCCACGGCCCGCAGCCTGCGGTACGCGGTGGCGTACGCGGCGTGCGGGGCGCCGACCGCGTCCCCCGCGTACCGGTCCAGGGCCTTGCGCTGGCGCGCGGGGCGCAGCAGGCCCTGCTGGTCGGTCTGGCCGTGCACGGCGACGAGGTCGTCCGCCAGCTCCCCCAGCATGCCCACGGGCACGGAGCGTCCGCCGAGGTGGGCGCGCGAGCGCCCCTCGGCCGAGACGGTCCTGCTGATGAGCAGCGCGCCTTCGTCGAGCTCCGCGCCCGCCTCCTCGGCGCGCAGCGTCGCCGGCGCGCCGGGGGCAAGCCTGATCCGCCCCTCGACCACCGCCGACTTCGCCCCGATCCGCACCAGGGCGGGATCGGCGCGCCCGCCGAGCAGCAGTCCCAGACTGGTGACGACCATGGTCTTGCCCGCGCCGGTCTCGCCGGTCACCGCCGTGAAGCCGGGCGACAACTCGACGACAGCGTCGTCGATGACCCCGAGCGACCGTATCCGCATCTCCTCCAACACGGTGACGACCATACGAGGTCCCGGCACCGGGTGCGCGACGCACCCCACCCCCGAGTTCACGGGAGGACCGGTGTCCGAGTGGTCCGCGATTCGTACCGTACGGGGCCGAACCACCCGGAACCGCACACGGCCGATTTCAGTGCGGCGCCCCGCGCCACCCGGAGACCGGCAGCGCGAACTTGGCCACCAGCCGGTCGGTGAACGAGGCGTGGTGCAGCCGCGCCAGCCGCACCGGGACGGAGCCGCGCCGCACCTCCACCCGCGCCCCCGGGGGCAGTTCGATCGTCCGGCGCCCGTCGCACCACAGCACCCCGTTCGGGGTGTCCTGCTGCACCTCCACCGCGAGCACCGTCGTCGGGGACGTCACCAGCGGTTTCGCGAAGAGCGCGTGGGCACTGATCGGCACCATCAGCAGCGCCTCGACCTCCGGCCAGACCACCGGACCGCCCGCCGAGAAGGCGTACGCGGTCGAACCGGTCGGGGTGGCGCAGACGATGCCGTCGCAGCCGAATCCGGTGACCGGCCGGCCGTCGATCTCCAGGACGACTTCGAGCATCCGCTCGGGCGAGACCTTCTGGACGGCCGCCTCGTTGAGCGCCCAGTCCTGGTGGACGACGTCGCCGTTGCTGTGGACGACGACATCGATCGTCATCCGCTCCTCGACCTCATACGCACGAGTGACGACCCGGTCGACGACCTTGTCCAGATCGTCCCGTTCCGCCTCGGCGAGGAAGCCGACCCGGCCCAGGTTGACGCCGAGCATCGGCACACCGGAGGCGCGCGCGAACGCGGCGCCGCGCAGCAGGGTGCCGTCCCCGCCGAGCACGATCAGCAGCTCGCACCCCTCCAGCGCGTCGGGGATGGCCTCGGGCGCCGTCTGGACGGAGTCGGGCAGCGGCAGATCGGCCGCCTCGCTGTCCAGCACCCGGACCCCGATCCCGCTGCGCACCAGCCCGTTCACGACCAGTTCGGCGCTGCGGATGGCCGCCGGACGGCCGGTGTGGGCCAGCAGGAAGACGGTCCGGTCGGCGTTCGCCGCGCGCTCCTCGTCCAACGCGTTCTCCCCGTCCCACAGCCGCTCTCCGGCCGCCACTCGTCCTTCGGCCGCCCCGCGTCCTTCTGCTGCGTTCTTCGTCACCGGGGTCCCTCCGCCACTGCGCGGTCGACATCCGCCGGGTCCAGCTCGGGTGCCCCGGCGCGGAGCCACAGAAAATACTCGACATTTCCGGAGGGTCCGGGCAGCGGGCTGGCGGTGACGCCCCGTACGCCGAGACCGAGTTCACCCGCCCGCCGGGCCACGTTCCGTACGGCCTCGGCACGCAGCTCGGGGCTGCGGACCACACCGCCGCTGCCGAGGCGCTCCTTGCCCACCTCGAACTGCGGCTTGACCATCATCACGAGATCGGCGTCGGGGGCGGCGCAGCCCACCAGGGCCGGCAGCACCACCCCCAGCGGAATGAACGACAGATCCCCCACGATCAGATCCACGGGCTCCCCTTCGATCGCATCAAGCGTCAACTCACGTACGTTCGTACGGTCCTTGACGGTGACGCGTTCATCGCTCCGCAGCGACCAGGCGAGTTGTCCGTATCCGACGTCCACCGCGACGACCCGGGCGGCCCCCGCGCGCAGCAGCACATCGGTGAACCCACCGGTGGAGGCGCCCGCGTCGAGGGCGCGCCGGCCCCGTACCTCCAGGCCGAGCGGTACGAAGGCGGCGAGCGCGCCCGCGAGCTTGTGGCCGCCGCGCGAGACGTACTCGGGGTCGCTGTCGTCCGCCTTGACGACAACGGCGGCGCTGGTCTCCACCTGCGTCGCGGGTTTGGTCGCGGTGGTGCCGCCGACGGTCACCCGGCCCGCGGCGATGAGCTGGCTCGCGTGCTCGCGCGACCGCGCGAGGTTGCGGCGTACCAGCTCGGCATCGAGACGGCGGCGTGCCAGTCCAGCCACGTTCGGTTCAGCTCCTGTGGTCGTACGCGAGGGGTCACCGGGGCGGGCCCGGGGACCCCGGAGGTGAGAGGGGTCCGGGAGGTGCGTCGAGCGCGGTCAGCGCGTCGCGCAGTCCCCCGTGCACATCCTCGTACACCTCGATGTGGCCGTCGGCGGGGAGGTGGTCGGCGTCGGCGAGCCGGTCCAGCGTACGGTCCACCCCGGCATCGCCCGTCGGAGTGCGGGCCACCCCGAGGGGACGGGGCTCCGGCGGGCCGGTGGGCTCCGCAGGGCCCACGGACTCCGCCGGGTCCGTCGGGCCCGCCGGATCGGGGGCCGGGTCCGCGGTCACGTCACTCATACCCAAGACGCTACCGCGAAGGGCTGCGGTACCGTCGGTGCCGATGGCGACGAAGGAGGAGTGCCGCAGCGCACTCGACAAGCTCTCGGACAATCTGGCGCGGACCGACGGCGAGGCAGGCCGGGCGGCCGGCTTCGACCGCTCTCTGAGCTGCCACATCACCGATCTGGACGTCACGTTCACCGGGCGGCTGGTGGACGGCCGGATCGAGGTGGCCGACACGGTCGCGGGACCGCCGCCCGACCGGGCTCAGATCAGGCTGGCCATGACGGGCGACGATCTGGTGGCGCTGGTCGACGGCGAACTGAACTTCGCCCGCGCGTGGGGCGCGGGCCGGATCAGGCTGGAGGCCGGCTTCCGGGATCTGCTGCGCCTGAAGTCACTTCTCTAGCAGCTCCGCGGCCTGCCGGTCCGCGTCCGCCTCCGCAGTGCACTCCTGCCCCTGCTCCTGCCCCCTCGAGGGCTTGCGCCGTGCCCGTCGCCCCGCCGGCACCACCAGCGGCGTACCCGTCTCCGGGTCGTCGATGACCTGGCAGCGCAGCCCGAAGACCTCCTCCACCCGCTCGGCCGTCACGACCTCCGCCGGGGCGCCCTCCGCCACGATCCGCCCGTCGCGCATCGCGATGAGGTGCGTGGCGTACCGGGCGGCGTGGTTGAGGTCGTGCAGGACGGCGACGAGCGTACGGCCCTGGCTCTCGTGCAGTTCGGCGCAGAGGTCGAGCACGTCGATCTGGTGCTGGATGTCGAGGAAGGTGGTCGGCTCGTCCAGCAGGAGCAGCGGCGTCTGCTGCGCGAGGGCCATGGCGATCCAGACGCGCTGGCGCTGACCGCCGGAGAGTTCGTCGACATAGCGGTCGGCCAGTTCACCGACGCCGGTGGCCTCCATCGACTCGCCGACGATCCGCTCGTCCTCCGGCGACCACTGGCGCAGCAGCCCCTGGTGCGGGTAGCGGCCGCGCGCCACCAGGTCGGCGACGGTGATGCCGTCGGGCGCGATCGACGTCTGAGGGAGCAGCCCGAGGATCTTGGCGACCTTCTTGGCGGGCATCGCGTGGATGACCGAGCCGTCGAGCAGGACGCGCCCCTCGGCCGGCTTGAGCATCCGTGAGAGGGCGCGGAGCAGGGTCGACTTGCCGCAGGCGTTCGGGCCGACGATCACCGTGAAGGAGTGGTCGGGTATCTCCACGGAGAGATCGCGGGCGATGACCCGCTGGTCGTAGCCGAGGGTCACCGATTCCGCGGTGAGGCGCTGCATGGTCGTACTCCTGGTGTCCGCGGGGTTCATTTCCGATGCCGATGGCCGCTGCGGGTGAGGGGGCGAGCCTGCGCGCGCCGTTCCGGGGGACTGTCGACCCACACGAGGTTAGGTTAGCCTACCCTCGCATCTTGCTTCGATGGGGGACGTCTGCACCATGAACGGCTCCCCGCACGGGCCACCGGGACGCCCCGCGGCCCGACGGAGCACAGCTCCGCCCCGCGGGGTACGCCCCGCTCCCGCACCAACTCGCCGCCGCCATCGAGAAGTCGAAGGGGCTCCCCGTATGACCGACGCTTCGCCGTCCACCACCACCGCTCCGCCCCGTCCCTCTCCCCCTCACCTCCCCCGCCCCCTCCGCCCTTCCAGTTCTTCACCGCGGAGGTGCTCCGCACGGAGCGGATCACCCCCGCCATGGCGCGGATCGTCCTCGGCGGCCCCGCCCTGGCGCGGATGGCCTCCGCCGGCCGGGACCAGCGCGTCAAACTCTTCCTGCCCCACCCCGGCCAGCCCGAGCCGGTCATGCCGGAGCCGGGGGTGGCCGACTGGTACGCCGAGTGGCGCGCGCTCGACCCTTCGGTACGCGGCATCATGCGTACGTACACGATCCGCGAACTGCGCCGCGAACCGGACGAGTTGGTCATCGACTTCGCGCTGCACTGCGAGTCCGGGGACGCGTCGGGGCCCGCCTCGCGCTGGGCCGGGACCGCCGCGCCCGGCGACCGCGTCTGCGTCCTGGCGCCGGTCGACGAGGAGAACGGCGGATACGACTTCCGGCCGCCGGAGGACACCGACTGGATCCTGCTGACCGCCGACGAGTCCGCGCTCCCCGCCGTCGCCGGCATCCTCGACGCGCTGGCCCCGGGCACCCCGGCCCGGGTCTGGATCGAGGTCCACGACCCGGCGGAGCGTCAGGAACTGCCCACCAAGGCGGACGCCGACATCACCTGGCTCGTCCGGAACGCCTCGCCCGCCGCCCCGGAGGCGATCCGCGCCGCCGCGCTCCCGGCCGGCACCCCGTACGCCTGGGTCGCCGGGGAGGCCGCGACGGTGAAGGCGGTACGCCGCCACCTCGTCGGGGACCGCGGCTTCGACCGGCGCGCGGTGAAATTCAGCGGCTACTGGCGCCGGGGCGCCTCCGAGGACCACCTGCTCCAGGCCGCCGAGGAGGCGTGACACCGCCCTCCGGGCCCGCCGGCGACGGGCCCGGCCCCGGCCCGCCGCCCCCCGCCAAAAGCCCCGCCAGGAGCTCGGCCCGGAGCGTCCGGCCCGGAGCCCGGCCCGGACGAGTCACCCCGAAGCCCCGCCTGCCCTCACGAAGTCCCGTCAGTCCTCCCGAAGTCCCGCCTAGAGCCCGAGCCGGGCCAGCGCCTTCCCCGCGTCCAGCGCGCACGCGCCGTCACCGGCGTCCGTCCAGGCCGCCGCGCACAGCGCCCGCAGCCCGTCCAGCGCCGTACCGTCCCCGTCCAGGACCAGCACACCCGTACCGGCCGAGGCCGTCCAGCCGCCGCAGCCGAAGCCACCGTCCACCGTCACCACCTCGGGCTGCCCGGTGAGCAGCCCGCGCAGATCGGCGTCCACGTACGTCGGCCGGTACTTGGGTTCGGCGGCCAGCAGCCGCGCCCCGTCCGTCACCCCGGTCAGGACGAGCAGCGAGTCGACCCCGCCGTTGAACGCCCCCTCGATGTCGGTGTCCAGCCGGTCCCCGACGACCAGCGCCTTCCTCGCCCCGGTCCGCAGGATCGTCTCCCGGTGCATCGGGGGCAGCGGCTTCCCCGCGACCTGCGGCTCGGCGCCCGTGGCGATCCGTACGACCTCCACCGCCGCGCCGTTGCCCGGCATGATCCCGCGCGCGCTGGGGATCGTCAGGTCCGTGTTGGACGCGTACCACGGCACGCCCCGGTTGATCGCGTAGCAGGCCTCGGCGAACCGCCCCCACGCCAGATCGGGGCCGCCGTACCCCTGTACGACCGCGGCCGGATCGTCCTCGGCCGACTCGACCGGCTCCAGCCCTCGCTCGCGCAGCGCGATCCGCAGCCCGTCACCCCCGATGACCAGCACCTTCGATCCGGCGGGCAGTTGTTCGGCGATCAGCCGGGAGACCGCCTGCGCCGAGGTGATCACATCGGCGGGCTCCGCGGGCACGCCCAGCTCCGTGAGATGGGCCGCGACGGCGTCCGGCGGGCGCAGGGCGTTGTTGGTGACGTACGCGAGCCTCATCCCCCCGTCCCGCGCCGTACGCAGCGACTCGACGGCGTGCACGATGGCCTCCCCGCCGGCGTACACCACCCCGTCGAGATCGAGCAGAGCCGTGTCGTACGCCTCGCTCAGCGCGGTCGCACTCCCGCTCGGCCTGGTCCTGCTCTGCTCGCTCATGCTGCTTACACTCCTCGTCCGGGACTTCTCACCCGATCATCGCTCATGCCCACCCCGTCCATACGATGCACATACGATGCTCGGATGAACACAACAGGTCCTGCGGACAAGGGTCTGCGACTGATTCCGTTCCGTGGGCTCCGGTACGTCCCGGAACGTGTGGGCAGCCTGTCCGCGGTGACCTCGCCACCGTACGACGTCGTCGTCAGGCCCGACGGACTGCACCACCTGGAGTCCGCGGACCCGCACAACATCGTCCGGCTCATCCTGCCGCAGGCCGCCACCTCCGCGAACCGGCACCTCAAGGCGGCGGCGACGCTGGAGCGGTGGCTGGCGGAGGGCGTCCTCGCGCCGGACCCCGAGCCCGCGCTCTACGTGTACGAGCAGCGCAGGGGCGAGGTGCTCCAGCGGGGCGTCATCGGCGCCCTGGCGCTCTCCTCCCCCGCCGACGGCATCGTGCTGCCGCACGAGGACGTGATGGCCGACGTCGTGGAGGACCGCGCGGCGCTGCTGCGGACGACGGCGGCGAACCTGGAGCCGCTGCTGCTCACGTACCGCGGCGACACCGACGGCGCACCGTCCGGGGAACCGTCCACGGAACCGGCGACGCCCCCGGGCGGTACCGCGGGTGTCGTCGAACGCGCCCTCGGCCGGGCCCCGCTCCTCACCACCACCACGGAGGACGGCTTCGCCCACCGCCTCTGGGCGGTCACGGACCCCACGGATCTGGCACACATCTCCGACGACCTCTCCCGCCACCAGGCCCTGATCGCCGACGGCCACCACCGCTGGGCGACCTATCTGCGGCTGCGCGACGAACACGCGGCGACGGCGGGACCGGAGAAACCGGCAGGGGCGGCGGGACCCTGGGGGTACGGCCTGGTCCTGCTGATCGACACGGCCCGCTACCCCCTCCAGGTCCGCTCCATCCACCGTCTGCTGCGCGGACTGCCGGTAGGCCGGGCACTCGACGCGCTCGCGGGCTCGTTCCGGGTCCGTACGGTCGGCGGACCACTCCCCGAGGCGCTGGGCGCGCTGGGGGACGCGGCGGCCACGGGCAACGCGTTCCTGCTCGCCGGGGACGGCCGCTTCCACCTCGTGGACCGCCCGGACGAGGAACTGCTGGCCCGTACGGTACGGACCGACCGCCCGGCGGCCTGGCAACGGCTGGACGCGACGGTGCTGCACGCCGCACTGCTGGACCATGTCTGGCGGATCCCGGACGACCCGGAGCACATCTCCTACCTTCACGACACGGAGGCGGCCGTCGTCCAGGCCGAGCGCACCGGCGGCACGGCGGTCCTGATGCATCCGGTGCGCGAGGACGTCGTACGGGAGCTGGCGCGTCAAGGGGTCACCATGCCGCGCAAGTCGACATCGTTCGGCCCGAAGCCGGCCACGGGCCTGGTCATGCGGAGCGTCACCTTCGACTGACGGTGGGCGGCACCCCTGCCGGGATACCGCCCACCTTTGTCATCGCTCAGCGCTTGTCATCGTCGTCGACGACCACGATGTCCTCGTCGACGAGCGCGTCCGCGTCCGCGTCACCCGTCGGCGGGACGGCGGCACCGGAGTCGGTGCCGGCCGGGGCGCTGTTGTCCCCCTCCGCCTCCTCCTCGTCCATGGCGTCGACGAACTCGACCCCGTCCAGCTCGGCGAGCCGGTCCGACGCGTCGGTCGCGCCGTCCTTGTCCGCCTCGATGGTCCTGCCGAACCACTCGCGCGCCTCGTCCTCACGCCCGGCCGACAGCAGCGCGTCGGCGTACGCATAGCGGAGCCGCGCGGTCCACGGCTGTACGGAGCTGGACGCCAGCTCGGGGCTCTGCAGGGTGACGATGGCGGCGTCGATCTGCCCCATGTCCCTGCGCGCACCGGCCGCGACGAGCCGCATCTCGACCTGCCCGGCCTTGTCGAGCTTCTGCACCTCGGGCTCGCCGGCCATGGCCATCGCCCGCTCCGGCCGGCCGAGACCGCGCTCGCAGTCGGCCATGACGGGCCACAGCTCCACGCTGCCGGTCATCCGCCGGGCCGCCCGGAACTCGGCCAGCGCCTCGGAGTACTTCTGCGTCGCGTACGCGGCGAAGCCGGCGGCCTCGCGCACGGCAGCGACACGGGAGGCGAGCCGCAGGGCGATCCGCGAGTAGGCGTACGCCCGCTCGGGGTCCTCGTCGATGAGCTGGGCGACCATGACGAGGTTACGGGCGACGTCCTCCGCGAGCGTCTTGGGCAGGCTCATCAGCTCCTGCCGCACGCTCTTGTCGATCTCGTCGCCGGTCACGTCGTCCGGGATCGGCAGCCGCTTGATGGGCTCGCGGTCACGGTCCCGGTCGTCACGCCGCTCGTAGCCGCCACCGCGGTTGTCGTCCCGGCCCCGGTAGCCGCCACGGTCGTCACGCCGGTCGTCACGGCGCCCGTAGCCACCCCCGCCGCCACGACTGTCGGCACCCCGGTCGTCACGGCGCGGGCCACCGGGCCGACCGCCCTGGCCGCCCCGGTCGTCACGCCGGAAGCCACCGGACCGGTCATCCCGCCGGTCGTCCCGACGCGGACCACTCGGCCGGTCGTCCCGCCGGAAACCGCCGGACCGGTCATCACGACGCGGAGCACTGGACCGGTCATCACGCCGGTCATCACGACGCGGACCGCTCGATCGGTCATCACGGCGATCGTCGCGGCGGAAACCACCGCGGTCGCCACGGTCGTTGTCACGACGGGGACCACTCGGCCGGTCGTCACGCCGGAAACCACCGGACCGGTCATCACGACGCGGACCGCCCGAACGGTCATCACGGCGGTCATCACGGCGGAAACCACCGCGGTCGCCACGGTCGTTGTCACGACGGGGACCGGAAGGCCGGTCGTCCCGCCGGTCGTCCCGCTGGAAGGCAGGACGGTCATCACGGCGCGGGCCGCTGGGCCGGCCGCCACGGTCGTCCCGCTGGAAGGCGGGCCGGTCGTCGCGACGGGGACCACTCGGCCGGTCGTCACGCCGGTCGTCACGCCGGAAACCGCCGGACCGGTCATCACGACGCGGAGCACTGGACCGGTCATCACGGCGATCGTCACGACGGCCGTAACCGCCACCGCCGCCACGGTTGTCACCGCCGCCCGGCCGACCGCCCCGGTCGTCACGGCGACCGTAGCCACCGGCACCGCCGCCACCGGAACCAGAACCGGAGCTGGAGCCGAAACGGGAACCCGAGCCGGGACGGCCGCCCCGGTCGTCGTCGCGACGGGGACCGCTGGGCCGACCGTCCCGCGCGCCACGGAACCCGCCACCGCGCTGGTCGTCGCGACGCGGTCCACGATCGCGATCGTCACGGCCGCCTCGGAAGCCGCCCCGGTCGCCGCTGTCACTGCGGCGCGGGTCGCGCTCAGGACGGTCGTCGGAGGAATTGGGGGACATCGGTTGGGCTCCTGTCTTCGGGTACCGCAGCCATTCTCGCGCAGTCGGGGTACCGACGGGCGCCTGGGACGGTGGCTTCGGGTAATAGAGGGCAAAACAAAAAGGACCCGTAGCCCAGCGTGAACGCTGGACCACGGGTCCTTGAAAGATTGTTCGGCGGCGTCCTACTCTCCCACAGGGTCCCCCCTGCAGTACCATCGGCGCTGTGAGGCTTAGCTTCCGGGTTCGGAATGTAACCGGGCG
>NZ_JBHYZP010000034.1:0-110107 GCF_042752355.1 Streptomyces sp. NPDC059255 | reverse complement strand
CGCCCCCCCCACCGCCCCCCCCCGACCCCCCCCCCCCGCAAGCCAACCCGCCCCCGGCACCCCCCCCGGCGGGGGGCTGTGGCGAGGGCACGGGGGCGGACGGTCAGCCGAGCGGGGCCGTGGTGTCGCGGAGGGTGGCCAGGGCGGGGGCGTACATGCGGGACTTGATCGTGCCGAGGGTGTCGCCGGCCTTGCCCGCCTGTGCCTGGGCGAGCTCGACGG
This sequence comes from Streptomyces sp. NPDC059255, assembly GCF_042752355.1. Lineage (NCBI taxonomy): Bacteria > Bacillati > Actinomycetota > Actinomycetes > Kitasatosporales > Streptomycetaceae > Streptomyces > Streptomyces sp. NPDC059255. The sequence continues at coordinate 109,885 of NZ_JBHYZP010000034.1, read as the reverse complement.
CGGTGGCGCGTACGGCGTCCTCGGCGACCGCCCGGTCGGCGATGCCGGTGGCCGCGGCGTCGGTGCCGCCGTAGCGGCGGGCCGTCAGCATGGCCTCGTGGGCGGTCCCCGGCGTCAGCCGGGCCTGGACGAGGGCGGCCATGCCGGGGGTGAAGGGGATGTTGATCTCCGCCTCGGGCAGGCACCAGTAGCCGCGGTCGGCGCGCATGACGCGGAAGTCGTGGGCGAGGGAGAACATCGCGCCGGCGGCGAAGGTGTGCCCTTGCAGCGCGGCCACCGTGACGACCGGCAGCGAGAGCATCCGCGCGAACAGCCCCTGGACGGAGGCGACGTACTCCTGCTGTTGGTCGGCGTGGGCGAACAGCCAGTCCAGGTCGAGCCCGTTGGAGTAGAACTTGCCCGTGGCGGCGGTGACCAGGGCACGGGGTCCCTCCGCCTGCTCCACCTCGTCGAGCGCGGCGCCGACGGCGGTGATCCAGTCGGGGTGGAAGCGGTTCTCTCCGTCTCCGAGATCGAGGACGAAGACGTTGTCCTGACGGTCGAGCGAGGGCATGGCGACTCCTTCGGACTGAGCGGGGCGCCGCGGCGCCGCGGTGTCGATGCCGGAGGGGGCGCCGCCCGCCCGACGGGCTACCTGTCGGTAACTTATGGCGTGCGGCGTGTGGTGTGCAAGAGGGGGATCGGGGCGGCATCCGGAGCCCCGGTGCGCGGGCGCGGAAGTGGCGGGCGCGGGTCGACCGCGACGCCCTGTCAGGAGGGTGACACCCCGAGATTCAGTACGTACGCTCCTGAATATGGATATGCATACTGTCGTGGTGGGGACGTCAGGGACGACCGCCGAGGACGTCATCGCCGTGGCCCGCGGCCACGCCCGCGTCGAGCTCTCCGCCGCGGCCCTGGCCGCGCTCGCCGCCGCCCGGGAGGTCGTCGACGCGCTGGCCGCCAAGCCCGAGCCCGTGTACGGGGTCTCCACCGGGTTCGGGGCGCTCGCCACCCGGCACATCGGGCCCGAGCTGCGGGGGCGGCTCCAGCGCAACATCGTGCGGTCGCACGCCGCCGGAATGGGGCCGAGCGTCGAGCGGGAGGTCGTACGCGCGCTGATGTTCCTCCGGCTCAAGACGCTCGCCTCCGGGCACACCGGCGTACGACCCGAGGTCGCGCGGACCATGGCCGACGTGCTCAACGCGGGCATCACCCCCGTCGTCCACGAGTACGGCTCCCTCGGCTGCTCCGGCGATCTCGCGCCGCTCTCGCACTGCGCGCTCACGCTGATGGGCGAGGGGGACGCGGAGGGCCCCGACGGCGTCGTACGGCCCGCCGGGGAACTGCTCGCCGCCCACGGCATCGCACCGGTCGAGCTGCGTGAGAAGGAGGGGCTCGCGCTGCTCAACGGGACCGACGGCATGCTCGGCATGCTGGTCATGGCCCTCGCCGACCTGCACCGGCTCTACACCTCCGCCGACATCACCGCCGCGCTCAGCCTGGAGGCCCTGCTCGGCACGGACAAGGTGCTCGCCCCCGAACTGCACGCCATCCGCCCCCACCCGGGCCAGGGCGCCAGCGCCGACAACATGCTGCGGGTGCTGGAGGGGTCCGGGCTGACCGGGCACTTCCAGGCGGACGCCGCCCCGCGCGTCCAGGACGCGTACTCCGTGCGCTGCGCCCCGCAGGTCGCCGGGGCCGGCCGGGACACCCTCGCGTACGCCCGGCTCGTCGCCGACCGGGAGCTGGCCTCGGCCGTGGACAACCCGGTCGTGCTGCCCGACGGGCGCGTGGAGTCCAACGGCAACTTCCACGGCGCCCCCGTCGCGTACGTCCTCGACTTCCTCGCGATCGTCGCGGCCGACCTCGGCTCGATCGCGGAGCGCCGTACCGACCGGCTGCTCGACAAGAACCGCTCCCACGGGCTGCCGGCCTTCCTCGCGGACGACCCCGGGGTCGACTCGGGGCTGATGATCGCCCAGTACACCCAGGCCGCGCTGGTCAGCGAGATGAAGCGGCTCGCGGTCCCCGCCTCCGTCGACTCGATCCCGTCCTCCGCGATGCAGGAGGACCATGTCTCGATGGGCTGGTCGGCCGCGCGCAAGCTCCGTACCGCCGTCGACAGCCTGACCCGGATCATCGCCGTCGAGCTGTACGCGGCGACCCGGGCCATCGAGCTGCGGGACGGACTGACCCCCGCGCCCGCCTCCCGCGCGGTGATCGACGCGCTGCGGGCCGCGGGGGTGGCGGGGCCGGGGCCCGACCGTTTCCTCTCCCCGGACCTGGCCGGAGCGGACGCCTTCGTACGGGAGGGACTGCTGATCGCGGCGGTGGAGCCGGTGACGGGGCCGCTCGCCTGAGCGGCGCGGGGCCGGTACGCGGGGGCGATGTGCGGAGCCGGTGACGGGAGCGCCCGGCGTACGTCAGAACTCGCGGGCGCTCCTGCGCACCGAGTAGCCGACGAACGCCACACCGATGGCGAGCGACAGGCTCCCGCCGAGCACGTACGGCGTGGTGTCCACGCCACCGGTGTCCGCGAGCCTCGGCCCACCGGAGCCGGAGCCGGGCCCCGAGCCGGTGTCGGCCAGGGGCGTGGCCTCGGCGGACGCCGTGGGCTCGGCCGGTCCGGCCGGGCCCACCGAGCTGTCGGTGCTGTCCGTGACCTCGGAGACCTCCGAGCCGAGAGGACTGTCCAGCGATCCGTCGACGCTCAGGCTCTGGGCGGAGGGCGCCGACCCCTGGGCCGGGGCGGCGCTCCGGTCACCGGTGGCGTTGGCGGACGGGACGAACCAGAGAGCGCAGAGCAGCGTTCCGGCCGCGGTAGCCGTCAGCAGCGGTCGCCGTGCGACGGACACGTATGGATCCCCCTTGTGGCAGCGCCGAATTGGGTGAGTGGGGGAGATGCTAGCCAACTTCTCGCCCGCCATTGCACGGAGCCCGTTTTGTCGCCGCCAGGTTCGCCGGTGCCGTACGGCCGGTATTGGGCTCCGGAGCCGTACCCTCCGTCGTATGACCACTACAGAAACATCACGGTATGTGCGGGTAACGGTCGAATTGGTGCTGGAGGTCGAGGACCCCGAGCGCCTCGGCTCCGCAGCCCTCGCCCGGATCGACGGCGACGTCTCCGTCCCCGACGACGAGCGGACGCGGGCCCGGGCGGCGGTACGGGGCGACGAGGCGGAGGCCCTGGCGTACCTCGTGGAGCCCCACGACCTGATCGAGCAGATCCCCGGGATCGGTCTCGCCCAGGCGTCGTGGACCAGCGAGCTGATCGACTACGACCCGGACTCGGTGGAATGGGACCTCACGGGGGACGACGAGGATCTGGATGACGAGGCGTCGGAGCAGGTCGGAGGCGTCGTCGGCGGTGGGGAGGTCACCGCTGGTCGGCGCTGACGCGTGAGCGTGCAACCCTGGTAGGCCTCGGTCCGCAGCAGCCGGCGGACCGGGGCCGGCCTGCTTCCCGGCCGCGACGTGGTGTTCACCACACTGCCGGCTGATGAGGAACCGGAAGAACGGATACAGGCGTTCTTAAGGGTTATCGGCAGGGTAAGCGGCGATGATGGAGAAGCGTGTGATGAAGGACAGCAAGCGGCGCAAGGTCCTCGCGGCCGCGTCCGCGGTGCTCGGTGGCGTTCTGGTGCTTTCGGCGTGCAGCGGCGGCGACGGCGAGAAGACCAGCGCCGAGAGCTCGAAGACTTCTTCACAGGTCCAGGCGGACGAAGCGGCTGCCAAAGAGACCTCCGAGGCCCAGATAGCCGTCGCGCCGAAGAACGGCGCGACGAATGTCGGCATCAACAACGACGCGAAGGTCACCGTCACCAAAGGTGAGCTCACGGACGTCAAGATGACGGCCGCCGACGGCACCGAGGTCAAGGGCACGCTGGCAGCCGATGCCAAGAGCTGGAAGCCGGACGGGCAGCTCGACCGCTCCGCCGCTTACAAGATCGCCGCGACGGCGAAGGACGCGAAGGGCCGCCAGGCCCACGAGAACGTCTCCTTCACCACCGTCTCGCCCAGCAACAGCTTCATCGGGAACTTCACCCCCGAGGACGGCTCCACCGTCGGCGTCGGCATGCCGGTCTCGATCAACTTCGACAAGGCGATCACCAACAAGAAGGCCGTCCGGGACGCGATCACGGTCACGTCCAGCAGCGGCCAGGAGGTCGTCGGTCACTGGTTCAGCGGGCAGCGCCTCGACTTCCGCCCCGAGCAGTACTGGCAGGGCGGCTCGACGGTCACCCTCAAGCTCGCCCTGGACGGCGTCGAGGGTGCCCAGGGCGTCACCGGCGTCCAGCAGAAGACCATCACCTTCAAGATCGGCCGTAACCAGGTCAGCACCGTCGACGCCAAGTCGAAGATGATGACGATCACCCGTGACGGCAAGACGGTCAAGACCATTCCGATCTCGGCCGGCTCGCCCGAGAACACGACGTACAACGGCCAGATGGTGATCTCCGAGAAGTTCAAGGAGACCCGGATGAACGGCGCGACGGTCGGCTTCACGGACGACGACGGCAAGGGCGAGTACGACATCAAGGACGTCCCGCACGCCATGCGGCTGTCCACCTCGGGCACCTTCATCCACGGAAACTACTGGGGCGCCCGCTCGGTCTTCGGCAACGTCAACACCAGCCACGGCTGTGTCGGCCTCGCGGACGTGAAGGGCGCCGGAGACCCCAACCAGCCCGGCGCGTGGTTCTACGACAACTCGCTCATCGGTGACGTGGTCATCGTCAAGAACTCGGACGACAAGACCATCAAGCCGGACAACGGGCTCAACGGCTGGAACATGGACTGGGCCGAGTGGCAGGCCGGCTCGAACGCCTGACGCGCCGTCGACGCGGCTGACGTGACGCGCGAAGGCGTTGAGGCGCGAAGGCGCTGAGGCGCTTACGTGCCAAGGCGCTGAGCCGACGCGTCACCCGCGCCCATCGCGCGCCTCATCTGTCGCACGGACGGCGGCGGCACCCTCCCGGTGCCGCCGCCGTCCGCGTTCTCATCCCGCTCTCACCCCGGACTTATCCGGCCGTCACAACGGGCGCCTACGTTCACGCCCATGTTCTTCACCTACCTCCGGCGCGAGCTGCGCCGTCGCAGAAAGGCGGCGCTCGTCGTCGCCTCGGGGCTCGCCCTGGGCATCGCCCTGGTGATCGTCGTCAGCTCGGTCTCCGCCGGCATGGGCCAGGCCCAGGACAAGGTCCTGCAGTCGCTGTACGGGCTCGGCACGGACATGACGGTCACCAAGGCCGCCACCCCGCCCGGCGAGGGGGACACCGACCGCCGCCGCTTCGAGTTCGACGCGCGGGACAGCTCGGATGCGGACGAGGACGCCGAGCAGAGCAGCGACCGGGTGATGGTCCAGGGCTTCCAGACCCTGGCCTCCTCGACCGTCACCGAGGTCGGTGACCAGAACGGCGTCGCGACGGCCGTGGGCGGGCTCAGCCTCAACGTCCTCAAGGTGAACGGGGAGTTCCGGCGCGGCGAGTTCGCCCCGCAGCAGCGCGACGCCACGGGCGGCCCCGGGGGCGGAGGCGACACGGGCGGCGGTTCGGGTGGCTCCGGCGGCTCCGGGGGCACCGTGACGGGCGGTGGCGCGGCGTTCGACGTCGACTCGTACTCCGTCTACGGTACGGACGTCACCTCGCCCGCGCTCGGTCCGCTGACCTCCTCCGAGATCACCAAGGGCCGTACGTTCAAGAGCACCGAGACGGACGCGGCGGTCGCCGTCGTCGACAGCGCGTACGCCACGGAGAAGAGCCTCGCGGTCGGCAAGACCGTCACCATCTCCTCGGTGAAGTTCACCATCATCGGCATCGCGACCGCCGACAGCGGGGACTCCGCCGCCAACCTCTACATCCCGCTGAAGAAGGCCCAGACCCTGGCCGACGCCAAGGACAAGGTGACCACGGTCTACGTCAAGGCCGCCGACTCGCAGCAGATCGACTCCGTCAAGTCCGCCATCCAGAAGAACATCCCGGACACGACGGTCACCACCTCCGCCGATCTCGCGGACACCGTCTCCGGCTCCCTCTCCACCGCCTCCGACCTGGCCACCACCGTCGGCACGTGGCTCTCCATCGCCGTCCTGATCGCCGCCTTCCTGGTCGCCGGACTGCTCACCTCCTCGGCCGTCAGCCGCCGGGTGCGGGAGTTCGGCACGCTGAAGGCGCTCGGCTGGAAGAGCGGCCGGGTCACCCGGCAGGTCATCGGCGAGGCCCTGGTCAACGGGCTGCTCGGCGGGGTGCTCGGCATCGCGCTCGGCCTCGGCGGCGCCTACCTGGTCACCGCGATCAGCCCCACCCTCACCGCGGAGCTCGGCTCCACGGGCGGCACGGCCGGCGGCTTCGGCGGCGGGCCGATGGGAGGCGGCGGCGGACCGGGCCGGCAGACGGCCTCCAAGGCGCTCGACATCGCCCTGACCGCGCCCGTCTCCGTCTCCACCATCGGAGTCGCCGTGGCGCTCGCCGTCGCGGGCGGCCTGATCGCGGGCGGCTTCGGCGGCTGGCGCGCCTCGCGGCTGCGCCCGGCGGACGCGCTGCGCCGCGTCGAGTGACGGGGCGCCGGGAGCCTGCCGGCGGTCCGCCCCCCCCAGGATCCCGTGTCGGCAGTCCGCCCAAGGGTCCCGCCCCCGGGACCCCGCCCCAGCCCGCAGTCCGTACAACCTTCCGTACAGCAGGAGTTGAACCGTGTACCAGCTCAGAGGCGTCACCAAGCGCTACGCGCGCGGCAAGCAGACCGTCGACGCGCTCGCCGGCGTCGATCTGACCATCGAGGACGGTGGCCGGCTCGTCATCCAGGGACCCACCGGCGGCGGCAAGTCCACGCTCCTCCAGATGCTCGGCGGTCTCGACCGGCCCACCGAGGGAAGCGTGGAATTCGACGGGGTGGATCTGGCCGGACTGTCCGAATCCCGACTTACCAAGGTGCGGGCGGAGTCCATCGGGTTCGTCTTCCAGAGCTTCAACCTGATCCCCACCCTCACCGCGCAGGAGAACGTCGAGACGGCCCTCGTGCCCCTCGGCCTCAAGGGCGCCGCCCGGCGCGAACGGGCGGCGCAGGCACTGGAGTCCGTCGGGCTCGGGGAACGCCTCGGGCATGTGCCGGGCGAACTCTCCGGAGGTCAGCAGCAGCGTGTGGCCATCGCCCGCGCGCTCGTGAAGCGGCCCAAGGTGCTGCTCGCCGACGAGCCCACCGGGAACCTCGACGAGTCGATGCGCGACGAGATCATGGAGCTGCTGGAGGGCCTCTGGAAGGAGCACGGCCTGACCTTCGTCATGGTCACGCACGACAGCTCGATCGCCCGTCGCGCCCCACGTCTCGCCACGATCCGCAAGGGCCGGGTCACGGTCACCGAGAACGCGGCCGCCTGACGCGACGCTTTCCGCCGCATCTCCGGCGACGCCTTCCGAAGCGGCGCTTCCTGAAGTAAAACCGTCTGAGAGAACAGCGGTTGAAGCGCGCGACTATGCCGTGCGCCCATGCCTCAGGTCCGTGCCGTACAGCAGTGCCGACAGTGCCGTACGGGGCACTTGTGACTCCGGGAATCCTTGTGACTCCCGGGGCGCAAGTGCCCTCCTCGACTCGCCCGTCCGCCCGGATGTCCTCCTAACACGGGGGCGTCGTCCCTCTCGCACGCGTAGGTTCGGTCCATGCTGATCACTCTGGGAAGTCCGCCCTCGGATGCCGAGACTGAATCCTGGTACGGAGTCGTCGCCGCGGCGCACGCCCGTGATCTGCCCGCGTCGGTGCCCGAGCGCAGCCGGGTCGAGACCGAGGGGAAGCTGCGCGTGCCGCCGGTGGGCGGGCGGAGCCTCCACCTCGCGGCGGTGGCCCCCGACGGGGCGTACGAGGGCGTCGCCTCCCTGGTCCTGTTCACCGAGCGGAACAACCGTCATACGGCCTTCCTCGACACCCTGATCGTCCGCCCCGATGCCCGGCGGCACGGCATCGGCGCCGCGCTCTGGGCGGCCATCCGCGCCGAACTCGTCGCCGACGGGAGGACCTCCGTCTCCACCGTCCTCGAACTCGGGGGCGCGGGCGAGGCGTTCGTGGACAGCCTCGGCTTCACCAACGTCCTGCCGCTCGGCCGGTACCTCCAGCGGGTCCGCCAGGTCCTGGAGGGCATACCGCTGCCCGCCCACCCCGCGCTCCCCGACGGGCTGCGCTTCACCGACTGGCAGGGCGTCGTCCCCGACCGCCTGGCCGGGGCCTTCACCCGCGCCCACGAGCCGCTGAGCGACCTCCAGCGGGGCCAGCTCGACGAACGGACCCCTTACTGGGACACCGACCGGATACGGGCCGCGGCCCGGCTGGTCGAGGAGCGCGGCGGAACGCTCTTCACCTCCGCGGTCCTGGACATGAACGACGGAGACGCGGTCGTCGCGTACACGGAGGTCGCCCTGGCCGCGCCCTCGGACGTCCGCGCGGTCCAGTACGACACCCTGGTCGTCCCGTCCCACCGGGGCCGCGGCCTCGCCCGCGCCGTCAAGCGCCACCATCTGGAACGGCTCCACGAACTCCGCCCCGGCATACGCGAGATCAGCACCACCGTCGCCGACGACAACCGGCCCATGCTGGCCGTCAACGAGGCGCTCGGATACCGCCGTGAGCGTCCGGCCGGGGTGTTCCGGACCAAGCTGTAGCGGTCGTGGCACTCAGTCCCGGCAGCCGGACGCCCCCGCTCCGGGCAGCCGGTACGCCGAGTCCAGCCGGTACTCGCCCGCCGCCGGGGCCGTCAGCCGGGTCCAGTCGCCCGCGCGTGTCACGCAGGCGCCGGGGGCCCTGAGCCAGGGCGAGTAGGCGATCCGTACCGTCACCGAACCCGCCGCCAGCCGGACGACCATCGACGCGGCATCGCTCCGTACGACCTCGGCGGGCGGCGTCACCAGCGGGACCGCGTCCCGTACGCGGTAGACCGTCCAGTGGCTGTCCCGCCAGACCGGGGTCAGCCATTCCGGCGCGTCCGCGACCACCGCGGCCTCGGCGGCGGCCGGGCTGTCGGGCTTTCCGTGCGGCAGTACCACCAGGCCGACCGCCCACCGGTCCAGCCAGGCGCGGTACGCGGCCGGGTCGAGCGTACGGGTCCCGCGGTGGCCGTCGTAGAAGAGACGCCCGCGCTCGACGTCGAGCTGCCGGTTCCAGCCGCGCGCCATGTTGACGTACGGGGCGAGGACATCGGCCTCGCGGTGGTTGCGGGCGGGGACGACCTCGACGCGGGTGCGGTCGGCGCCCAGCCGGTCCAGTGCGGCGACCACGCCCTCGGTGTGCGCCGCCCAGGCGGGCACCGTCGTGGACACGACGAGATCGTCCTCCGTCTTGCTGAGCAACCAGTACGTGTTGACGCAGACGGTCACCAGGAGGACGAGCGGAAGCACGAGAGCTATCGACAGGCGCGACGGGCGTACGGGCGCCATGAGCCTACGGAGCGGACCCGGCCCGCGGGTCAGCAGCGCCGCCAGCAGGACGGGCGGCCCGGCCAGGCCCACCAGGCGCTCCACGTTCGTGCCGATCGGCGAGGAGACGGAGAAGGTCAGCACGACCCCCGCCGCGTACACGAACGCCCCGTACCGCACCACGCGCCAGCTCCGCGGCGCCGCCAGGCAGAGCGCCGCGCAGGTCACCAGCGGCATCCACAGTTTGCCGGGGGGCATCGGCTGCTCGCCCTGGAAGGGGAAGAGCAGCGTGGTCGCCGCGACGACCAGGAACGGCGGCACGACCAGCGCGGCTCCGGTCGCCCACTGCCGGTCCAGCAGATACGCCGCCCCCACGACGACGAGGAAGAGCCCGGCGACCGGGCTGGCCAGGGTGGCGGAAGCGGCGAGCAGCCAGGCGGACACCCAACGGCCGGTACGGAGTCGGCCGGTACGGAGTCGGCCGGTACGAAGCTCGGGCTTCCGGGACGGAGATATAGGGGGCGGGGAGGTACGGGGCCCGACCGTGGCGAGTACGGCGAACAGCCCGATCGCGGCCCCCAGCGCGAACGTCGTCCGCCCGGAGGCGACATTGCACCAGAGCGCGACCGAGCCGAGCAGCGCTGGCCACACCGCCCGCCGCACCCCCGTCCGCACGAACAGCAGGCTCAGCGCCCAGCTCCCGGCCAGCCCCGCCAGCACGGAGACCGTCCGCACGCCGAGGAACGCCATGAGGGGAGGGGCCAGCACGCTGTAGTTGGCGGTGTGCGTACCGCCGTACCAGGAGAGGTTGTACGCGGAGCCCGGATGGCGGGCCATGAACCCGGCCCAGGCGAACTGCGCCGCGAGATCGCCCCCGCCGGTCGCGAGGGCGACGACCCACACGGCGTACAGCGGCACGACGGCCCCGGTCGCGATCAGCGGCACCCGCCACCACGGCCGGCGCGGTGGCCGCGCCGCGGGGTCCGGCTCCCGTACCGCCTCAGGTACCGCCTCCCGTACCGTCTGCGGGGCGGGTGGTCCCGTCGGTGAACTCCGGCTCTGCCCGGCCGCCGTACTCTCGCTCATCCGCACCGGGTCAGACTAGAGGAGCGCCCGGGAACGACACCGTGACCGTCAGACCGCCGCCCTCCCCGTTCGGGGTCGCCGTCGCCGTCGCGTCATGGGCGCGGGCGATCGAGTCGACGATCGACAGGCCCAGGCCCGCTCCTCCTTCCCCCGGGCCGTGGGTACGGGCCGCCAGCCGGCGGAAGGGTTCGAAGAGCAGCGGGAGCGTGTCGCGGGGGACCACCGGGCCCGTGTTGGAGACCTCGACGGTGCCCGGACCCGTACGGAGCTCGATCCGGCCGCCGGGGACGTTGTGGCGTACGGCGTTGGCGACCAGGTTGTCGACGAGCCGGTCCAGCAGCACCGCGTCGCCCGCGACCGTCAGCGGCTGCGCGTGCACCGCGACGCGCACCCCGCGCTGCGCCGCCTCGTCCGCCCGCCGGTCCGCCACGGTCCGCGCGACCTCGTGCACGGCCACCGGCTCGCGTTCCCTCAGCCCCTGGTCGGACGAGGCCAGGAGCAGCAGCCCGTCGATGATCCGGCCGCCGTCCTGGGCGTTCTCGATCAGCTTGTCGCGGATCCGCGCCACCCGCTCCTGGTCCGGCGTGCCCGCGAGCCCGATCTCGGCGGCGGCCCGCTGCACGGCCACCGGCGTGCGGAGTTCGTGCGCGGCGTTCGCGGCGAACCGCTGCTGCGCCGAGACCAGATGCTCCATCCGTTCCAGCATTCCGTCGAAGGTGTCCGCGAGCCGCTTCAGCTCACCGGGCGGCCCTGCCAGGGCGATCCGTTCGTGGAGGTTCTCCCCGGAGAGCCGGCGGGCCGTCTCGGTGATCACGGAGACCGGCCGGAGCACCCGGCCCGCCAGCCACCAGGCGAGCACGACGGACACCACCGCGTACCCGGCGAGAGCGGTCAGCGAGACCACCAGCAGCCGGTTCAGCGCGGCGCTCTCCACCGCGGCGCTCACCGTCCGGGCGACCAGGACCGCGTCGCTCCTGGTCGCACCGGCCTTTCCGGACGGCAGCGGCCTGGTCGGCGCAGTGCTCCCGGCGGCGGAGCCCGACGGCGCGGTGCTCCCCGACGGCGCGGGGTTCACGGGCACCCAGTCCGGCGGGGGGTCGAGGTCCCGGGGCCCCGGGCTCGCGGGCACGGGACCCCCCGTGGGCGCCGATCCTGCGAATCCGGCCGACCTCAGCTCCCCGAGCTGTCCGGCCGGCACCGCGTTCGTCACGGCGAGGTCGACCGTCGAGGACAGCCCCTGCTGCACGAGCAGGTACACCAGTCCCGTCAGCATCCCGCCCGCCAGGAGGAGGAGCCCGCCGTACAGGGCCGTCAGCCGCCCCCGCTCGCCCGTCGCCTTCCGGCGCAGTCCACGGAGCCCGCCCGTGCCCCGCCGGGGGAGAACGCCCGTACCCTTCACACGGCTCGTACCGCTCATGACGCGATCCGGTAGCCCTCGCCCGGCACCGTCTCCACCACCGTCGGCTCCCCCAGCTTGGCGCGCAGCTTGCTCAGCGTCACCCGGACCGCGTTGGTGCGGTAACTGGTGTGCTCCTCCCACACCTGCTCGATCAGGTCGTCGCTGCTGACCACCGCCCCCTCGGCCCGCAGCAGCGCCTCCAGCACGGCGAACTCCTTGCGCGACAACTGGAGGTGCCAGCCGTCGCGGCTGGCCTGGCGGCGGGCGGTGTCCAGGACGATCCCGGCCCGTTCCAGCACGGGCGGCAGGGCGGGCCGGGCGCGCCGGCCCAGGGCCAGGACCCGGGCGAGGAGTTCGTCGTACGCGAACGGTTTGGCCAGGTAGTCGTCGGCGCCGAGGCCGAGACCTTCGACCCGGTCCCGTACGTTCCCGGCGGCCGTCAGCATCAGGATCCGGGTCATCAGCCGCTGTTCGACCACCCGGCGGCACACCTCGTCCCCGTGCAGCCCGGGCAGGTCCCGGTCGAGGACGAGCACGTCGTACTCCCCGAACCGCAACTTCCGCAGTGCCTCCACGCCGTCGCCCGCGACATCCACGGCGAGCGCGTCGCGGCGCAGCCCCTCGGCGATCATCTCGGCGAGAAACGCCTCGTCCTCCACCAGCAGTACGCGCATGAGCCCTGTCTATCCGAGGAGGGGATTTCGCGGACGTAAACCTATGCGCTGAGAGAAGCGAAACGCCCTCCGGCCGCAGGCTCGGGGCCATGACGAAGCGACAGCGACACCTCAGGATCATGGCAGTCACCGCGGCGGCCGCCTTCTCCCTCCTCACCACCGCCTGTTCCGGCGAGCAGGCGGGCGGTGGCAAGGAAGGCGAGGACAGCAAGGGAAGGACGGTGGTGAGCGAGGAGGGCAACAAGGCGGACCAGGCCTTCGAGTACCGCAAGTGCCTGCGTGAGCAAGGTCTGGACGTGCCCGAGCCCAAGCCGGGCGAGGGCGGCCAGGGGATGAGCATCGGCGGGGACGGCATGTCCAAGGAGAAGGTGGAGAAGGCCATCAAGGCGTGCGCGGGCAAGGGCGGCGCGGGCGGCGCGCGGGAGATAACGCAGGCCGAGAAGGACAAGGCGCTCAAGTTCGCGCGGTGCATGCGCGAGAACGGTTTCGACATGCCCGACCCGAATTTCGGCGGCGGGGGCGCGGTCGCGGGCATGCCGATGCCCGAGGGAGCCGAGAGGGAGAAATTCGACAAGGCCAACAAGGCGTGCGAGGGCGTGTCGTCATGACCCGGCGCAGGCTCGCGGTCGCCATCGCGGCGATCGTCGCGGTCGCGGGCGGCGTCACCGCCGTGACCGCCCTGACCGGTTCGAAGGAACAGCGGGTCGAGGCGGATCCCCGACTGCCCCGGGCGACCGCCCCCGTCACCCGCGGCGACCTCAGCGACAGCACCCAGCAGGAGGGCACCCTCGGCCGCCTCGGCGAGCGGAAGATCAACGCGGGCCCGGCGGGAACGCTCACCTGGACCGCGGGCGGCGGCTCGGTCGTCGAGCGGGGCGAGCGGCTCTACGAGGTCGACGGCGCGGCCGTGCGGCTCATGTACGGCGCCGAGCCGATGTACCGGACCCTGAAGGCGGGGGACAAGGGCAAGGACGTCCGCCAGTTCGAGGAGAACCTCGCGGCCCTCGGCTACACCGGCTTCACCGTCGACGACGAGTACAGCACGTACACGGCCGCCGCCGTCAAACGCTGGCAGAAGTCCCACGGGCTCGAACAGACCGGCACGGTCGGCCCGGACCGGATCGCCTTCGCGGGCAGCGCCGTGCGCGTCAAGGAGGCGGGCGCGGCGCCGGGCGACCAGGTGGCGCCCGGCAGGCCGGTCCTCACGGTCACCGGCTCGGAACGGGTCGTACGCTTCAGGATCCCCGTCGCCGACATGCCGCTCGCCAAGGCGGGGGCGCGGGTCTCCGTACGGTTCCCGGACGGTGAGGAGGCGGCCGGGAAGGTGTCCTCGGTCGGGAAGACCGCCACGGCGGGGGACGATCCGCAGGACAACACCCCCAAGATCGACATCACGGTCTCCTTCGACGACCCGAAGAAGGCGACCGGCCTCGACGAGTCGCCGGTCACCGTGAACCTCACCGGGGAGACCCGGAAGAACGTCCTGTCCGTCCCCGTCAACGCGCTGCTCGCGCTGCCGGGCGGCGGCTTCGGTGTCCAGGTCGTCGAGAACGGCACGGTGCGTGAGATCAAGGTCGAGCTGGGCATCTTCGGCCAGGGACGGGTCGAGGTCAGCGGTGCCGGGGTGCGCGAGGGCATGAAGGTCGGGGTGCCGTCCGTATGAGTACCGCGAGTACGGTCGGCGCCGTGAGCGCGGCCGGCGCCGGGAGTCCGGCCGGTACCGCGAGTACCACCGGCACCGTCGTACGGCTCCGTGGTGTCACCAAGGAGTACGCGGGCGGCGTCCGCGCCCTCGACGGGGTCGATCTCACCATCGGGGAAGGCGAGTTGCTGGGGATCGTCGGACCATCCGGCTCCGGCAAGTCCACCCTGCTGCACATCGTGGGCACGCTGGACCGGCCCAGCGCCGGGACGGTCGAGATCGCGGGCCATGACGTGGCCTCGCTGACCGACCGCCGGCTGTCCGCGCTGCGCTCCCGGCACATCGGGTTCGTCTTCCAGTCGTTCCATCTGGTGCCGGGCGTGGGCGCGTTGGAGAACGTGGCCGAGGGGCTGCTCTACTCCGGTCTGCCCCGGGCGCGGCGGCGCGAGCTGGCCGCGGAGGCGCTCGCACGGGTCGGGCTCGCCGACCGGATGGGCCACCGCCCGCACGAGCTCTCCGGCGGACAGAAGCAGCGCGTCGCCATCGCCCGGGCCGTCGTCGGCAGCCCGGACCTGCTGCTCGCCGACGAGCCGACCGGGGCGCTGGACTCGGCGTCCGGCGAGGCGGTGATGGGGCTGCTGCGCGACCTCCACGCGGAGGGCGCCACGATCGCGGTGATCACGCACGACGCGGAGATCGCGGAGTACCTGCCCCGTCAGGTCAGGATCCGGGACGGACGGGTGGTGTCGGACGTCCGGCGGGAGGCGCGCACCGATGGCGGGTGAACGTGCACGGCTGAGGGCGGGTAAACGCACGCGGCTGAGGGCGGCGCGGCTCGGGCCGCGGGACGTCCTCCACGTCGGCTCCGCGGGACTGCGCAGCCGGCCCGTCCGGATCGTGCTCTCCGCGCTCGGGATCGCCATCGGGATCGCCACCATGGTCGCGGTGGTCGGGATCTCCGCCTCCAGCCAGGCCCAACTGCTGCGCCAGCTCGACGCGCTGGGCACGAACCTGCTGGTGGCGGAGGCGGGCGAAAGCCTGTTCAGCGGGGAGGAGGTCAAACTCCCCAAGGACGCACCCGGCATGGTCGGCCGTATCGAAGGGGTCGAGGAGGTCGGCGCGACCGGCGACCTCCCGGCCGCGGTACGGCGCTCGGAGAAGATCCCCGAGGAGGAGACCGGCGGGATCGGCGTCAGAGCGGCGACCGAGGACCTGCTGAAGGTCCTGCGGGGCGGCGTGGCGGCGGGAACGTGGCTGAACGACGCCAACGGCCGCTATCCGGCCGTGGTCCTCGGCGACGTGGCGGCCGAGCGGCTCGGCATCAACCGGCCGGGGCAGCAGGTGTGGATCGACGACCGGTACTTCACCGTCCTCGGCATCCTCGACCCGCTGCCGCTCGCGCCCGACATCGAGCGCTCCGCGCTGGTCGGCTGGGAGGGGGCGCAGCGGCTGCTGGGCTTCGACGGGCATCCGACGGCGGTGTACGAGCGGTCCACGGACGCGTCCGTACGGTCCGTCCAGAAGCTGCTGGCAGCGACGATCGACCCGCAGAACCCGCAGAACGTCTCGGTCGGTGACCCGTCGGCGGCGCTCAAGGCGAAGGCGGCGACGGAGGGGGCGTTCTCCTCGCTGCTGCTGGGGCTCGGCGGGATCGCCCTTCTGGTGGGCGGGGTCGGTGTCGCCAACACCATGATCATCTCGGTCCTGGAGCGACGGCACGAGATCGGCCTGCGGCGCTCGCTCGGCGCCACGCGGGGGCAGATCAGGATCCAGTTCGTCACCGAGTCGCTGATGCTCTCGGGCCTCGGCGGCCTGGCGGGCGTGGCGCTGGGCGGCGCGGCGACGGCCGTCTACGCGTACACGGGCGGGCTGCCGTGGGTGGTCCCGCTGTGGGCGGTGGGCGGCGGCTTCGCGGCGACGCTCCTGATCGGTACGGTGGCGGGCCTGTACCCGGCGGTCCGCGCCTCGCGCCTCTCCCCGACGCTGGCACTTCAGGCGGCGTGACGGGGCGCGTGGGGGGCGTGGGGGAGCGTGCGGGGGCCCATGAGGCTCGGCCCACCACGTCGGCCCCACGAGGCTCGGCCCCCACGTCGGCCCCACGAGGCTCGGCCCCCACGAGGTCGGCCCTCACGACGATCCGGTGGTGATCGTCGTGGGGGCCGGTGCCGTCAGACCCGGGACCGTGGCGGGAGTTCCGGTTCCCGGTCCGCCTCCGGAACTACCCGCCCGGCGCGCAGTTCCAGCCGTGCCCCCTCGAACGCGCGGCGGAAGCGCCGGTCGTGCGAGACCACCACGACCGCGCCCGGGTAGCCCCGCAGCGCCTCCTCCAACTCCTCGACCAGGCTGAGCGCGATGTGGTTCGTCGGCTCGTCCAGGACGATCAGATCGGCCGGGCGGGCGGCCAGCCTGGCCAGTTCCAGCCTGCGGCGCTGGCCGACCGAGAGCGCGCCCACCGGCACCGCCAGGTCCTCCCGCCGGAACAGACCGAGGGCGAGGAGTTCGTCCGCGTGCTCCTCCGGCGGCCCCGGGCGGCCCGCAGCGTACGCGTGCAGCAGCGGGCGCCGGGACGGTACGGCGGGCAGCTCCTGCGGGAGGTAGCCGATCCGGGCGGGACCGCCGGGCGGGCCCGTGACCGTACCGCTGTCCGGGCGCAGATCGCCCGCCAGCAGCCGGAGCAGGGTCGTCTTGCCGGCGCCGTTGGGCCCGGTGACGAGGAGGCGGTCGCCCGCCTTCACGCTCAGGGTCGCCACCCGGAGCCGGTCACCGACCACCACATCGTCGAGTCCGGCCACCGGGCCCGGGACCGTGGCGTCGTCGGGAGACGTGCCCTCCACCGGCGCGGCGCGCAGCGTGGCCGTGAGGCGCAGGGGCTCCGGCGGTGCCGGCACCGGGGCGCGGCGCAGCCGCCCCAGCCGCTCGCGCGCCGCCCTGACCTGCCCGGACAGCTTCGCCTCGTGCGAGCGGCGGTGCTTGCCGAACCCCTCGCGCGGGTCCCGGCCCGTGCCCGAGAGCCGCCGGCCGGCCGCCTCGACCAGTTCCTCCGCGCGGGCCACCTCGGCCAGCCACTCCAGATGGTCCTGCTCCCGGCGGCGCCGCGCCGCGGCCTTCGCGGTCCGGTAGCCGGTCCAGCCGTCGCCGTACCGGGTCACCGTCCTGGTGTCCCGGTCGACCTCCAGGATCGTCGTCGCGATCCGCTCCAGGAACGCCCGGTCGTGGGTGACGGCGAGGACCGTCCCCCGGTGCGCCCGGAGCTGCTCCTCCAGCCAGGTGGTGGCCTGGAGGTCGAGATGGTTGGTGGGCTCGTCGAGCAGCAGCAGTTCGGGCGCCGAGGCCAGGACGCACGCCAGCGCCAGCCGGGACCGCTCCCCGCCGGAGAGGACGCCGAGCGGCCGGTCCCGGGTGAGGTGCCCGAGGCCGAGGACGCCGAGCGCCGCGTCGACCCGGGCACCGGCCCGGTAGCCGTCCCGTTCCTCGTACGCGGTCAACAGGTCGCCGTACGAGGCCAGTTGGGCCTCGTCCGCCGACCCGAGGGACGCCTCGGCCGCCGCGATCCGGCGCTCCAGCTCGCGGAGCCCGGCGAGGGCCGCGTCGACGGCGTCCTGGACGGTGCACGCCGGGTCGAGATCGAGGGTCTGGGCGAGATGGCCGACGCCGCCGGGGAACACGACGGTGATCTCGCCGCTGTCCGGCCGCTCGGCCCCGGCGAGCAGTCGCAGGAGCGTCGACTTGCCGGAGCCGTTCTCGCCGATGACACCGGCCTTCTCGCCGGGGCGTACGGTCAGCGAGACCTGGTCGAGAACCGACCGGTCGCCGTACGCCTTGGACATGTCTTTGATCGCCAATTGGGCGCGTTCGCGCATGCTTCTTCCTGGTGTGTCATGCCCGGCCGCTCACGGCGCCGCTCGGCGGCGGCACGGCTCGGTGAGCGGTGCCGGGCGGGACTGATGTCGGACCTGCGGTGCGGCAGGTCCGGATCACAGGAAGAAGTAGTGCTTGAACATGGCGTCCAGGGTAGCCGGGACGCGTGGCGCGCCCCAGTTATTTGTTGTGGCCGGGCTTCCCGGGCTGTCCCGGCTTGGTCGGCTGCCCCGGCTTGCCGGGCTTGATGGGGAGGTGGCCGCGGTAGTCCAGCGCGTACGCCAGCTTGCCGGGCTTCGCGTCGGTGATCGGCGCGCTCAGCTTCCCGAACTCACCGCCGGTCGGCTTCTTGCCGTCGTTCCACTCCGCCATCCGCCCCAGCTCGTCGGCGGTGCGGCCGTCGGAGATCACGGTGTCGCCCGGCGTCCCCGACATCGTCTCGGACGCGCTGCGCACCGCGGCGAG
Source organism: Streptomyces sp. NPDC059255 (assembly GCF_042752355.1). Classification (NCBI taxonomy): domain Bacteria; kingdom Bacillati; phylum Actinomycetota; class Actinomycetes; order Kitasatosporales; family Streptomycetaceae; genus Streptomyces; species Streptomyces sp. NPDC059255. The sequence continues at coordinate 91,384 of NZ_JBHYZP010000034.1, read as the reverse complement.
GTACGACGTGGGCGAGGTCAGGTCGTACGAGCCGAGGTCGACCCGGTCGCGCAGCCAGGTGCCCCACAGGAACTCCAGGTACTCGGCGGCGTCGGCGGGCGCCTGGTAGCCGATGTCCCGCGTGAAGTAGACGAGGCTGCGGTACCGGTCGTCGTGGAAGCGGGCCAGGCCGAGCCGCTGCGGCAGCTGGGCCGTGGTGATCGGGCGGTTGTTCTCGTCGCGCAGCCACACCCACTTCTTGTCCTCCATCGTCCGCCAGAACGCGGAGGTGCTCAGACCGCTCAGGTTGGCGGTGACGCGCAGCCGGATGTGCATCTTCGGGCCGCCGTCGGCCGTCTCCAGGAACGACGTGAGGGTGTGGTGCCCGTCGGTCAGGTACAGCGCGCCGCCGGGGCCGACGACGACCGTCTTCATCGCCGCGCGGGTCTCGTCCGTCTCCTTGCCGACCGCGACGGTGCAGGTGAAGCTCGACGGCTTGGTGAGGGTGGCGCCGGCCGGTACCGCCGCCGCCTCCTCCTGGCCGTTGGTCTCGCACCAGTCGTCGAAGCGCTTGTTGAAGTCGCCGTTCTGCTCGTCCTTGGTGCTGCTGTAGCGGCCGAGCTTGTAGTAGATCTGGTCGAAGCCGACGGAGGGCTGCGTGGGACGGAGCTGGTCCAGCGTCACGTCGAGGAGATCGCCGGTCCGCGCGCACTTCGCCTTCGCCACCGCGCCGGAGGGCCTGGCGCCATGCTTGATGTCGCACTTCGAGGCTGCGGTGGGGTAGTTGACGGTCGCGGTGGACGCGGCGGCCGCCGGGGCGCCGCCCGCCACCGCGCTGCCCAGTGCCAGCGCGGCGGCCGTCAGCCCGGCCGCCGTACCGCGCGTCTGCTTCCGTGTCTTCCGTCGGGGCGAGGTACGCGGCGCGGGCGTACGGTCCGAGGCGGGTCCGGGTCCGGGTATGCCGGGCATGCGGTCTCCACAGGTCGGTGGGGCGGGGCAGGGCGGGGGGCGCGCACATCCACTCATTCCTCCCCGTCCCGGCCGGTGGCATCCGCGCGACGGGGGAGTGGCCGCCGGGTGAACGTCAGCGGCGCCCTTCCCGCCCCGGACGCGGTCCGCTCACCGGGCGCCACCACTTGCACCACTTGCACCACTCGCACCACTTGCACCACTCGCGCCGCCCGTACCTTCTGTGCCGTCCGTCAGTACCTTCAACAGGTCACGCTCGCCCGCGCGCACCCTGCCGTCGTCGTCGCAGGACAGCGTCGCGTTCCGCAGCGCCACGATCCGCTCGCGCTGTTCACCGGCGGGCAGCGCGCGTAGCGCCTCCCAGGCAGGGCGCGCCAGCACACCGGCGTCCTCGCGCAGGTAGGCCAGGCCCGGCAGCGGCTTCAGCTCCCCGGTGAACCAGGCGGCGGCCACCGTGCGCGCCGCCCACTCCCGTACGGCCCGCTCCTCGTCGTACGCCCGCTCCTGTTCCTCCGTGATCAGGTCCGCGTGAGGGTCGAGGCAGGGCGCCGTTCCGGCACCGGCCAGCAGCGCGCGGGTGGTCTCCTCCGGCGTGGCCCCGTCCAGGCGCCGCGCCTCGAAGTCGACGGGCAGGACCGCCGGGTCACGCCGCACCGGTGTGCCGGGCGGCCACGGTGTGACCTCTTCGCGTACAGAAGTCGGCGCGCCCGGCAGCCGGGACAGCAGCCGCAGCGCCTCCTCGGCGGGGGCGCGGAGCCCGGCGAGCCGGGACTCGTGCAGCCGGGTGACGCAGACGCGGCCCTCGCAGACCGGCTCCGTCACCGAGGCGTCGTTGAGGTACGTGTCGTTCGCGTCCCCCGGCAGCACCGGCAGCGCGACCGCCGCGCCCAGCACCGCCGGCGCCAGCGCGAACAGCCGGGCCCGGACCCGTACGCCACGGCGGGCCCGCCGCCCCGCCCCGGCCAGCAGCAGGAATCCGGTGGCCGCGACACCGAGCAGCCACAGCGCCTGCCCCGCGCTCGCCTGCCAGGCGACGGTGAGGAAGCCGCTGCGCGGGCCCGGCAGCGCGGGCGCGAGCAGCATGACCTGCTGCGGCGCCGGCTCCAGCAGGACGTAACCGCTGAGCACGGTCGAGAGCAGCAGGGCCACCACGCCCAGCGCGGGCGGGGTGAGCGCGGAAGGCAGCGCCTTGCCGATCCCCATGCCGAGCCAGCCCCCGGCGACCAGTGCCAGCGCCCCGACCACCGGGATCGGCAGCCAGCCGGCGTGCGGGTAGCCGCTGTTGGCGAGGACCTGGACCGCGCCGGAGAGGAAGACCAGCAGGTAGGCGGCGGTCAGGGTGAGCGCGAGGGCCGTCGCCGTACCGGCGGCGCGGTGCCACGTCGGGCGCGAGGTGGCCGTGAGGAGTTCGGACGTACCGGAGCGGTGGTCCCGCAGCCCCTGCACCGCCCCGGCGACCACGGCTCCGGGCCACAGGAACACCAGGAGCATCCGCTGCCACCACGCGGCGGCCGTGTAGCCCGCGGTCCACCGCTCGTCGCCGTGCACCCAGGGGCCGGTGAGGAGATGGAGGAAGAGGAGCGAGCTGACGAGCATCAGAGCACCCGCGAACAGGGCGCCGGAACGCCGGAGTTCGATGCGCAGGATCCGTACGGACCGCGTACCGGCGGAGGAAGGGGGACGGGAGGAGGTCACCAGACACCGCCCGTTCCCCGCCCCGGGCGGGTCAGGAGCGCCGTGTAACCGCGCTCGATCGGGCTGTCGCCCGCGTGCTCCGCGCCGCCCGCGCCCGCGAGTTCGTCCGGGGTGCCGCGGAAGACCAGCCGCCCGTCCGCCATGAGCACCACGTCCGTACAGGCCACGGCGACGTCCTCCACCAGGTGGGTCGAGACGACGACACAGCTCTCCTCGCCGATCCGGACCAGCAGGTCACGGAAGCGCAGCCGCTGCGCCGGGTCGAGCCCGACGGTCGGCTCGTCGAGGAGCAGGACCGCCGGATCGTTGACGATCGCCTGCGCGATGCCCACGCGGCGCACCATCCCGCCGGACAGGCTCTTCATCCGGTGGTCGGCCCGGTCGGTGAGGCCCACGCGTTCGACGGCGCGCTGCACCGCCCCGGGGATGTCCCGGGCGGGAACCTCCTTGAGCCATGCCATGTACTCGACGAACTCACGGACGGTGAAGCGCTTGTAGTACCCGAACTCCTGCGGCAGATAGCCGATCCGGCGCCGCAGCTCGCGCCGCCGGCCCTGGTCGGTGGCGGGCGCGCCGAGCAGTTCGAGGACGCCGGCGGCGGGGCGCAGAACGGTGGCGAGCGCGCGGATGAGCGTGGTCTTGCCCGCTCCGTTGGGCCCGAGGAGCCCGTGCACGCCGGTGCCCAGCTCCAGATCGAGCCCGTCGACGGCGGTCTTCCGCCCACCGGCACGTACTTCCAACGCCTCTGCTCTGATCTCCCAGGCATAGCCCCTGGGCGCCACTTCCGCGGCGGTCACGGCACGGGTCATGGACGATCCTCCCTACCTCTCCACGTTGCTGGTGTCGGTGCTGGTGCTGGTGCTGGTGTCGGTGCCGGTGTTGCCTCTGGTGTCCTCCTGCGTGGTCCCACACCGGCCAGACGCGCGGACAGGGCGCCGGGGATTTCCTTTCCGTGTGCGGTCCGTCACACCGGGGTGGGAACGGGGTGTGCCGAGGGCTTGTAGCATTCCGGCACGACAGCCGCACGGGCGCGGCAGGTGACGAAGTCGGGGGACGACGTGGTCGAACTGTCGGAGCTGATCCGCGAGTTGCGGCAGGAGCTGAACACCGCGATGGCGGACGGCCGGGACGACGCGGTCCGGTTCGAGCTGGGCCCGGTGGAGATCGAGGCGACCGTGGCGGTGGAGCGCGACGCCTCCGCCAACGGCAAGGTCCGCTTCTGGGTCGTCGAGGCGGGCGCCAACGGTTCGTACGCACACGCGCAGACGCAGCGGATCACCCTCACCCTCCAGCCGAAACTGGCCTCACCCGACGGAACGACCGACCGCCCCGTCCTGATCGCGGGCGACGAGGCCGACGGGGAGCGCTGAGCGCGCAGTGGGACGGGCGGGGCGCGAGACCGACGGTGCCGGGCTTCGGGCCGACCGCGCCGCCGAGATCATCGTCACCCTCCCCGACGGTGGCTGCCGGGGCTCGGGTTACCTGGTCGCGGCGGGCCGGCTGCTGACCGCGGCGCATGTCGTGGCGGGCGGGACGGAGATCCGGGTGCGGTTCGACGCCGACCGCCCGGGCGAGCGTACGGTCCGGGCCACGGTGGCCTGGTCGGACACGGGGATCGACGTGGCGGTCCTGGCCGTACCCGCACCGGACGCCACCGCTTCCGACACGCCCGTGGAGCCCGCGGAGCCCGTGGGCTTCGCTCGGGTCGGCGAGTCCGACGCCGTGCTGCGGTGCAGCGCGATCGGCTTCCCGCGCTTCAAGCTCCGTGCCGACGGGGACGGTTCGCGCTACCGCGACTCCGAGCACATCCACGCGACCTGCGCCGTGCTTTCCAACCGCCGCGAGGGCACCCTGGACCTGGCCGCCACTCCGCCCAACTCCCCTGCGGACGCGGCGCATTCGCCTTGGGAAGGAATGTCGGGCGCCCCCGTGTTCAGCGGCGGCCGGATCGTCGGCGTCGTGGCCCACCACCACCCCGGCGACGGCGCGGGCCGCCTCGCCGCACGGCGTGTGGACCGCTGGGCGGAAGAGCTGACCCCGAGGGCGCTCCGGGGGCTGGAGGAGGCGCTGGGCTGCGGCAGTCTGGCCCCCGCCGACCTGCCCGATGTGGTGCCCCCGTCCGGACTCGACCTGATCGAGGAGGCGTTCCGGGCCCAGCTGGAGGACATCGCCCCCGCCGAGTTCCTCGGCCGGGGCCGCGAACTCCGGGACCTCACCGAATTCTGCGGCGGCCCCGAGCCCTACCGGTGGCTCCAGGCGCCTCCCTGGGCCGGGAAGACCGCCCTGGCGGCCTGGTTCGCGCTGCATCCGCCGCGCGGGGTGGTGCCCGTGTGGTTCTTCATCACCGCGCGCTTCGCCAGCCAGAGCGACAGCGCCGCGTACGCCGAGGCGGTGACCGACCAACTCGCCGCGATCGCGGGCCGCGAGCCCGCCGGCCACCGCTCCGCGATCGCCCGCGAGGGGGAGCGGAAGCTGCTGCTGAAGGAGGCGGCGGAGCGGGTCGCGCGGGACGGCGGCACGCTGCTGCTCGTCGTGGACGGCCTGGACGAGGACCAGTCCCTCGTCCCCGGCGGTGGCGCGGGCCCGAGCATCGCCTCGCTCCTGCCCCAGCGGCTGCCGCCCGACGTCCGGGTGCTGGTGACCAGCAGACCGGGCCCCGGTGTCCCGCCCGACGTCCCGAGCGGCCATCCGCTCCGGAGCTGCCGGGTCGTCCCGCTGCGTACGGCGGAGGCCGCCCGGCACACCCGGTACGAGGCCACGTACGACCTCTCCCGGGCGCTGTCCGGGGACGATCTGGGCAGAGAACTCGTCGGACTGCTGGCGGCGGCGCGCGGCAGCCTCACCCTCCAGGACCTGTGCGACCTCACCGGCGCCCACCGGATGGCGGTCCGGGAGCGGCTGGGCAGCGCGTTCGGCCGCATTCTGCGGATGCGGGGGCAGAGCGGCGGCAGCGGTGGCAGCGGTGGCCCGTCGGGCAGGTCGTACAGCGAGAGCCGTGGCTACCTCTTCGCCCACGACACCCTGCTCGTCACGGCCCTGGAGGAACTGGGCCCGGAGGCAGACCCGTACCGCGAACGCCTGCACACCTGGGCCGCGCGGTACGCGGCGCGTGGCTGGCCGCCGGACACCCCGTCGTACCTCCTCCAGGCGTACGGGCGCATGGTGACCGCGCTCGGTGACCTCACCCGGGCGACAACCCTGGCCACGGACGTCCGGCGCGGCGACCGCCTGCGCGAGGTGACGGGGAGCGACGCGGCGGGCCTTGCGGAGATCGAGGCGGTACGGGAGGCGGTACTGGCGGCGGGTTCCGACGATCCCGGCAGCTCCGATGATCTCTCTTCCCTGGCCGCGCTCACGGCAGCGGGCGCCCTGCTGGCCCGCCGCAACCGGACGCTGCCGCCGGGGATCCCGGTGGCGCTGGCACGGCTGGGGCAGACGCGGCGCGCGTTGGGTATGGCGCGCAGTGTGTTCCGGCCGGTGGACCGGGCACGGGCGCTGGCGGGGGTCGCGCGCGTCCTCGCGGAGCGGGGGGACGATCAGGTGGAGGCCGCCGCGACGGAGGTGATGCAAGTGGCGATGTGGCTGGCGATGAATGACAGGAATTGGTCGGCCGTACTCAAAGCGGACGTGACAGCTGCCGCGGTGGCCGTGGCTACGACGGGGCGGACGAGCATGGCGCTCGGTATGGCTGAGTTCATTCACGTGGGAGTGGCCCCGACGTTGGCGGCGTTGCCGCTGGTGGAGGTGGCAATCGCCGAGAGCAGGCGGGACCCCGACCGAGCGTCCGGACTGCTGTGTGAGGCGGAGGAGTCAGTACACGGGAGGGTCGGCGCCGAGAAGATAAGGGTGATGGCGGCTGTGGCGAAGGGGTACGCGGTCGTCGATCCGCGCCGTCAGGACCACCTTCACGACCGGATCACACGGGCCGCCGAGGACGCCGACACCCGCGGTCTGGCAGCCGCCGCCAGTGCCCTGCACGACGCCCGTCCGGAAGAGGCGGTCCGGCTCGCACGGCGGGCGGCACGATCCCTGAGGGGGGAGCTGCGCGATCTGGAGCCGTCCGTACGGTCCTTCCAACTCGTCGATGATGTGGTTGTCGCGTTGGCGGACACCGGCGCGGTCGACGAAGCACAGGAACTCCTTGAGTCCGCTGCCACGCTGTTGACGGATGCCCCGAGGGTGTGGACGGCCATCGCGCTGGGCCGGGCCCGTGAGGGGCGGGCCGCCGAGGCGTGGGCCGCGCTGAAGGCCGGAAAGAGGGACAGTGCAGGGCTGGGCGTGACCTGGACCCTGCCCAAGGTGGCCGCGGTGTTCGCGGCGACGGGCCGTACCGCTGAGCTGGAGGCGGCCGTACTCGCGGATCTGTGCAGGCCCCCGTGGCTGGCCGCCGAGACGCTCTCGGCGCTGGCAGGGTGCGTCGCGGCCGACGATGCGGAGTACGGGGCACGGCTGGTGGCGGAGGCGGAGCGTACGGTGGCCGCGCTCGGCCGTGAGACGCACGACCGGGACAGCGACGAGTCCGTCGCCGTTCTGGCGAGGACGCTGGCGGCCGTCGGCCGGTTCGACGAGGCCGAGTCCCTGATCGGGCGGATCGGTACGGACGCGGTACGTTTCTGGGCGCTCGCGGCGCTGTCGGTGGAACATTCGACGGCCGGGGCGGCGGGCGCGTCGGGTCGCGATGAGGCGCTGCGGCTGGCACAGGCGGCGGCGGACGGAGCGGCGGGTATCAAGGACTGGCTGGACCACGCGCGCGCCATGATCGTGGCTGCCCAGGCGCTGGGGTACGCCGGTGCCGACGACCGTGCTCGCGCCGTGGCCGAGGCCATCCGGGACGGGCGGTCCGGCAGCGTCCATGCGGGAGTTTTCGAGGACGCGGATGCCAGGAACCTGGCGCTCATCGCCGTAGCCGCCACACTGCGGGAGCGCGCACCCACCCGGGCCGTGGACTTCACGGCCGACCTGTGGCAGCGCGCGCTGTCCCGCGATTCCCGGATCTACGGCTGGGTCTTCACAACATTCGCGTGCCTGCTCGTGGCCGCGGGCCACGACGGCACGGGGCGCACGGACCTCCTCGCGGACACCGTGCGCCGCCTCGTCAGCTTCACGGAGGAGGCTCGGGTTCTGCGGGCGCTGCTGGATTCGAGGTCCGATCCGGAGAGCGCCCGAGAGCAGCTGCCGGGTCCGACGGTAGAGGGACTGAGGGGCGCCGTGGCCCTGGCCAACATGGCCCGGGGCGACGACGGAAAGGCCGTCGAAGTGCTGGACAGCGCCCGCGTCCGGACGGGCGCGGACTACGCGTCGCTCGCCTCGTACGCAGCCGGGCTGGGAGGCGACGCACTGATCCTCCATGTATCAGGACCGGCCCACGACTTCAGGCACGCGATCCGCCAACTGTGCGGTCTCGTAGCACCCCGTGAAGACACCGCAGAAAACCGCGCAGGCGCCCTCGCCCTCCTGCGCCAGGCCCTGACAGCCGAGGACTGGCACCACGCCCTGCCCGTCCTCGCCTTACTGGAACCGGATGCCGTGCTCCGCGTACGGGACGTGGTGATGGCGCACCTCGGAATGCCGCGCCCCGGAGACCCGCACGCCCCGCCCATTTCGCCGGGGGCGGAACCCGGCCCCCTGGCGGCCGGGCGCCGGACACCTACGCTGGGGGAGTGACCAGCCACGCGCCGAACCGAGCCCGCGTCGTACCCCTGCGCCCGCGTACGGCGGAGGCGGCCCCGGAGTCCGGGCAGCAGCCCAGGCAGAAGTCCGGGCAGCAGCCCGAGAAGCAGCCGAGGGAACCACTCTGGCGGCATCTCGTCGGGGACGTCCTGCGCCGCGAGCGGCTGGCGCAGGAGCGCACGCTGAAGGACGTGGCGGAGGCGGCCCGTATCTCCATGCCGTACCTCTCCGAGCTGGAGCGCGGCCGCAAGGAGGCGTCGTCCGAGGTCCTGGCCGCCGCCGCCGGGGCCCTCGGACTCGGGCTGGCCGATCTGCTCGCGCTCTCCCACGGCGAACTCGTCCGCCTGGACCGGGCACGGACCCGCCAGGACCGCCGCCCCGCGAAGGTCACCGGCGACGGTACGGTGACGGCGCTGGGCGGGCGGGGCAGGCAGGGGACCTGGTCGCGGCCGGGTGACGTACGCCTGGCGGCCTGACCAACGCGAAGCAAAAGCCGCGTCTACCACCGGTAACGGCGGCCGGGAACATCACCCGTTGCGAGACCATGAAGCCATGTCAACGGCGAACCTGCTCCTCCACCCGGTCCGGATGCGCATCCTGCAGACCCTGCTCGGCACCGGCGACCTGACCACGGCGCAGTTGCGTGTCCAACTGCCCGACATCGCGCCCGCGACCATGTACCGGCACATCGCCACGCTCACCCGGGCCGGAGTGCTGGAAGTGGTGGGCGAGCGGCGGGTACGCGGCGCCGTGGAGCGCAGCTACCGGGTGCACAGGGAGAACGCCGTCGTCGGCGAGGAGGCGCGCCGGGCGATGACGCCGACGGACCACCGACAGGCCTTCGCCGCGTTCTCGGGAGCCCTGCTGGCGGACTTCGACCGCTACCTCGCCCGCGACGACGCCGATCCCGCCACCGACGGCGTCGCCTACCGGCAGGGCGCGGTGTGGCTCACCGCCGAGGAGTTCGCCGAGCTGATCACGGACATCGAGGCACTGGTCGTCGCGCGCTCCGGCAACGCCCCGGACGCCGGCCGCACCCGTCACCTCCTGAGCCTCGCCGTCGTACCGGACGCCCCCGGAGAGCCGCCCGCGTAACCCCTCCTTCGGCCGCGATCAGCGAACGCGCACCCTCCTCCTGCTCAGCACTTCGTCGGCGAGCCCGTACGCCACCGCCTCGTGCGGGGTGAAGACCCGGTCGCGGTCCATGTCCGCACGCAGGGTCGCCACGTCGTGGCGCGTGTGCCGGGAGAGGATCTCCTCGACCTCGGAGCGGATCCGTACCATCTCCTTGGCCTGGAGGCTGAGGTCCGAGACCGTCCCCTGATGACCGCCGCTCGCGGGCTGTCCCAGCAGCACCCGCGCGTGTTCGAGCACATGGCGCCGCCCGGGATCGCCGCCCGCCAGCAGCACGGCGGCGGTCGAGGCCGCCTGGCCGACACAGAAGGTCGAGATCGGCGACCCGATGAACGTCATCGTGTCGTAGATGGCCATGAGTGAAGTGAACGATCCACCGGGGGAGTTGAGATACAGCGAGATCTCGGTCTCCGGACTGGCGGACTCCAGGTGGAGCAGTTGGGCGATGACGACGTTGGCCACGCCGTCGTCGATCTCGGTGCCGAGGAAGATGATCCGTTCCGAGAGGAGCCGGCTGTAGATGTCGTACGCGCGCTCGCCCTGCGCGGTGCGCTCGACGACGGTCGGGATCGTGTACTGGCCCATGTCAGAGTCCCATCCGTCGCTGCGCGGCGGCCGGCCGTACGTCGGCGAGCGACGAGACGACCCGGTCGACCATGCCGTACTCCCTGGCCTGCTCGGCGGTGAACCACCGGTCGCGGTCGCCGTCGCGGGAGACCGTCTCCACGGCCTGGCCGGTGTGCTCCGCCGTGATCCGCTCGATGGCCCCCTTCATGAATTCGAGGTTCTCGGCCTGGATCGCGATGTCGGCCGTGGTACCGCCGATGCCCGCCGACGGCTGGTGCATCATGATCCGCGCGTTCGGCAGCGCGGCACGCTTCCCCTTCGCCCCCACCGTGAGCAGGAACTGCCCCATGCTCGCGGCGAAGCCGATGGCGAGCGTGGCGACGTCGTTCGGGATGAGCCGCATCGTGTCGTAGATCGCCAGCCCGGCCGTCACGGAGCCGCCGGGGCTGTTGATGTAGAGCCCGATGTCGCCGCGCGGATCCTCGGCGGACAGGAGCAGCAACTGCGCGCAGACCCGGTTCGCGGAGACATCGGTGACCTCGGTGCCGAGCACGACGATGCGCTGGGTCAGCAGCCGCGCGGCGAGATGATCGTCGAACGGGGTGGTCGCCGCCGCGGTGCCCTGCTCGGAGGCGTGGGGCGGTCGCAGCGGGAAATCCAGGTCGGTGACGAGTGGAGACATGAGCCCTCCTCAAGATGACGCGGCGCCGGTCGCCGCGCCTTCCTCCCCACCCTTGCCCGGCCACCGCCCTGACGCCGGGTTTCTCTGCCGGCAGCAGATCAGCCAACGGCAGAGCGGCCGTTCGTCCGCTCAGACCGGCTCGGGCGTACGGGCCTCGCCCCGGAACACCTGCGCCGTATGCCAGTCGACGTGTTCGGTGGCGACGCCGGTGCTGCCGCTCTGCGGGCCCACGAGTTCTTGCCCGCTCAGGTCGAGCACATGGCTCCGCGCGGCGCGGCCACGGCCGACGAACTCCCGGGAGACGGTGATCCGCCGACGGGAGTCCAGGCCCAACACGCCCCGGTCGAACAGCTTGTGGTGCAGCGAGCACAGGCACAGCGCGTTGGACAGCTCGTCGGGACCCCGGAACGCCCACCACCGCACGTGCGCGGCCTCCAGCCCGACCGGCAGCCCGCCGAGAGAACCGTCGAAGCCGCAGAAGGCGCACCGGTATTCGTACGCGACGAGCACTTGTCTGCGCAGCTCGACACCGCGCCGCCGGTCCTCCCGTACGGCGGGGGCGGCAGCCGATGCGACGGCGGCGTCCAACTCCAGGTCGAGACCGACATCGTTGGCGATGTCCGCGTGGAGCGACGGCGGGAAGTGCGTGTCCAGCAGCAGGTGTACGAGCCGCCCGAGCAGCCCCGGGTCCACGTCCAGCGCGGCCCGCAACTCCGGCACGAGCCGCCCCGCCGCCCCGCTGTCGCGCAGCGCCCGCACCCCCGTGCCAGGGCTCGGGTCACCGGTGTCGGTCCGTACGGCCCACACCCCGTCGCTGACGAGGTGGTGGAACGGGTACGCGGGCGATGTCGGGTTCGGGGGACCGTAGTTGCGCAGCAGCCCGCTCAGGTCGCGCTCGATGTCGGAGTAGCGCAACGCCCGCTCCGGTCCGTGCCGGAACCGCCCCAGCGCGTACAGCATCAGCAGCGGCTTGTGCGGCGCGCGTACCCCGTTGCTCGTCCACTGCCGCAGACTTCCCACCCGCTCCATCCAGTCCATGACACGCGACTGTAGGCACTGCCGGCTCGACGGCGCGTACCCGGCCCACCCGGGGGTCAGGCCGCCCCGGGCACCCACACCACCCGCGCAGTGGTGTCGTCGCCCCGGCCGAACCTCCCGACGGCACGGTCCAGCGAGCGCACACGCATCCGGATGCCGCCGGAAGCGCTCACGATCTCGGCATGCTCCTCGAAGGCCATCCCCCACGCGGCGACCCACGCGTCGGCGTCCTCGGGGCCGGTGCCCGCGGGCTCGTACGTCTGGACGACGGCGAAGAGCCGGGGCGCGGTGACGGCGACCAACTCGTCGGCCAGGGCGTTGAATTCGGCGCGGGTGAGGGGCGGGTCGCTGGGGACGGAAGGGGTGGGGGCTGCTGTTTCGGCTGACATCATGTCCTCCTACTGAGCGTAATTATGTCGCTTCCTTGCGTGACACTATGGTGGACCGGGTGATGCAGATGAAAGTGGGTCTTCCATTTTTCGCTCGTACGGGTCACTCGTCCGCAGTGCGGAACCGGCAGAGGAGTGAGGGGTAGTCATGACGCTGAGCCAGCATGGTGGATCGTCAGTGGTGCGACGCTGGCAGCTTGCCGACACACTCAAGGGACTGCGCGATCAGGCAGGTCTCACGCAGGAGCAGGCAGTTGGCAAGCTCAAGGAAGGGGCTGGACGCTGGTCCGCGGCGAAACTCTCCCGTATCGAGACACGAGTCCACCGGGTCAAGCCGCGCGAGGCGGAGCAGCTCTTGGACGCGTACGGCGTCATGGACACCGAACTGCGCGCTGCTCTGATGCAGTTGGCCACCACATCGGCCGAACAGGGATGGTGGGTCAGCTTCGGCGATGAGCTGCCCGACGCGGTGAAGCCGCTGATCAGCATCGAGGACGGCTTGGTGGCTCTCCGTGACTTCCAGCCGCAATTGTTCCACGGCCTGTTGCAGACGGCCGACTATGCCCGCGCGATGATGAACGCGGTGTCGCCGGGCGCGTACGGCCCGGAGGAGCTCGAACGCCTCGTCACCGCGCGGATGATCCGTCAGCACGTACTGGCCAAGAGCTCGCCGCCGCGTACCCACTTCATCATCGACCAGGCGGTCCTGGAGCGTTTCGTCGGTGACGCGAGCATCATGCGCGCGCAGTTGCGCAAGCTGCTCGACGTTGCGGAAGGCCCGCACGTGACCGTCCAGGTACTGCCCCGGGATGCGGGCGGTACCCCGGGCATGGAAGGCCCATTCGCCCTTCTCTCGCTGCCGGACCCCATCCCGGACATCGGCTACACGGAGGGCCCCGCGGGTATGCTCTATATCGAGGATCGCGACCGCGTTCGCTTGTTGACACTGAGGTTCGGCATCCTCACCGAACTGGCGCTCTCGTGCGCCGACTCGACGGATCTCATCATCGAAGCGATGAACTCATACGCATGAGACAGGGAGCGAGTGGTGATGCCGGAGAACGACCCGCTGGCACAGGTGACCTGGCGTAAAAGCAGTTACACAGGTGGGAGCAATGGCGGCGGCGGCGACTGCGTCGAAACCGCCACCCTCCCCGACGGCCGCGTAGCGTTCCGCGACAGCAAGCGCCCGGAGGGCGGCGTGGTGCTCTTCGGCCGTGCGGAGATGACATCCTGGCTCCAGGACATCAAGGCGGGGTAGCCCCACGACCTCGCCGACACCGGGGCGGCGCCCCCGCCCGGAGCGGAAGACGAGGTCGGCATCCGGATGCGTGGAGCGGTCGAGTGCTCTGACCTGTCGGGTGACGCGCGTCCGGCTGCGTACAGCCGTGTTTCCACGTCGCTGGCCCTGCGCAGTGACCGGGGGCTGCGTGAGCTCGTGGACGCCGCTGAGCCGCTCGGTTCCGGTATCGGCGGGAGGTCGGCACTGCTGGAGGTATCGGGTACGCCGGTCTTCGTGAAGCGGGTGCCCCTCACGGACATCGAGCGACTGCCGGAACACCGCCGATCCACGGCCAACGTGTTCGGACTGCCCACTTTCTGCCAGTACGGCATCGGCGCACCCGGTTTCGGGGCGTGGCGGGAGCTCGCCGCCCACACCATGACCACGAACTGGGTGCTCGCGGGGGAGTGCGAGGGGTTCCCGCTCATGTACCACTGGCGCGTGCTCCCGGACACCGCGCCCGACCTTCCGGCGGAGCTTGCCGACGTGGAACGGGCCGTGGCCTACTGGGGAGGCGGGCCGGAGATACGCCGTCGTATCGAGGCGTTTCAGCGATCCTCGGCGAGCCTCGTGCTCTTCCTGGAGTACATCCCCCAGACCCTGCACGCGTGGCTCACCCAGCAGGTAGGCGCTGGTGGTGAGAGCGCCGACCGGGCCTGTTCCCTGGTGGAGAAAGAGTTGGAGACCGGTACCTCCTTCATGAGCGAGCGCGGGCTCCTTCACTTCGACGCCCACTTCGAGAACATCCTGACGGACGGCCGGCGTCTCTACTTCGCCGATTACGGCCTGGCTCTCTCGTCGCGGTTCGACCTGTCACCCTCCGAGGCCGATTTCTTCGACAGGCACAGAACCTACGATCGCGCCTACACGGTCAGTTACCTGGTGAACTGGCTGATCACTGCCGTGTATGGGTACGAGAGGGCGGAGCGCCAGGCACTGATCCACGCATGCGCCGAAGGGAAGCGCCCTCCGGCAGGCCCGCGAGAGGTCACTGCGATCCTCACCCGCCACACACCGCTCGCCGCGGTCGTGACGGACTTCTACCTCAAGCTCCAGCACGAGAGCCGGGAAACCCCGTATCCGCTGGAGGCGATCCACCGGGCCTGCCAAGCCGACAGGCCATGGCCTGGCTGAGGGACCCGATATCCCCCGTGAGTCCGGCTGTGTCCCGTAGCCGTAGCGCCCTCCGGGCCTTGCTGTTCGCAGCGGGCGAGATCGAGTCCGCGGTCAGCGCAGCCGCTCCCTGTACTCCGCGAACGGCACCGACTCAGCCAGAGCCCGGTCGCGGTCCGGATCGGACTGCCTCTTCGGGGGTGCTGTAAGCCTTGGCTACGGGATCCTTCGCGAGCGGATTGTTCTCGCAGCCGAGCGCTTCGACGGCTTTTCGAGCCATGAGATAGAGGAAAGTTATCTGCCGATCCCGTGTGTTCTTGTCTGCTTCGGTGCCTGCGTATGCCGTGTTTGAAGACTCCGCCTGAAGGAGAGTCTGTTGGGACGGTTCGCTCAATTCGCCGGGCAAGTCGCATGTGATGCGAATTCTGGAAAGAGTCTCGTCGGACTCGCCGAGAACGTTGTTGAGGTTGTAATAGCTCGCCTCGTTTGCCGGTCGGCCCCATTCGCGCGGATTGCTGCGCGAGGTCCAGCGAAACTCGACATGCAGGGCTTCACCCCCACCGGTCTTGTGGATCTTGGGAGAGAAGGAGCATGCTTGGACTGTGTACTCCGTGCGGCCGGGTTTCCAAGCCCGTAGCTCGTCGGGAAGTTTCTCCGACAGATCAGAGGTCATGTTGAATGTCGAAGTCTTGTATTCGTCCGTGCTGAGCAGTTGCTGTACGAGCTTTCCCTCGCGTGAGGCGCGGCTGTGGCTGCACGGATCGCTGTCCGGCTGATCTGGGCTTTCGGAGGTACAGGAAGCCGCAGTCAATATGCATACCGCGAGGACTGCAGAGACTCTCAGAGGTTTACGGAACCTTGAGGTGGGCATCGGCTGCAGCGCGTCCGTCGCTGTGTCCCGTGTTTGCGTCGCCCCTTGCCGTTTTATAGGAATTGTCTTCGGTGATTCCATTGCTTTCTCCCCACTCCTCGAACAGCTTATTGGTTCCATCCACGCCTTTGGCGAAATTATCGCTGGAGTTGTTTTTCCCCTCGTCCTCGGCCGCGCTGGTGACGTCCTTGGTCCAGTCATATGCCAGGGAGTCGATCAGGCCGCCTCCCACGGTGCTCAATATTGGGATCTCGCCGATGAGGCCGTTTGCGCCTATGGATGAATAGGTGGCGGTGTCCTCGGCCCACTCCACTCGGTCATCCATTTTGTCCTTGTATACATCGGCGCCGATTCCGTTCAGGGCACCCATCGCCATGCCGATCTCTTTCCCGCGAACATTCCAGTCGGCGCTCGAATCGTGATTCGACTCGGGCTTGAAATCCGGAGCCTGGGCGAGTTGGTCCGCGCCGTAGGCCCGCTCCGTCTCGTACAGGAGGGAGAAGGCGGGCGCGTCGTCCGCTATACCCCGCATCACGCGTACGAGGCTGGCCTGGCCGACGGCTATGTGTGCCTTGTCGCCGGAGCCGTTGATGTTGTCGGCGCCGGCGACGCCGCCGTAGGCGGATTCCTGGCCGTTGAGGATGATGTGGGTGTCGGCGACGTAGTCGGTGAGGGCTCGGGCCATGGGCTGGCGGAGGTTCTCCAGGTCCTTCGGGAATTCGTCGCCGCCCGCTTCGTCGAGGAACTTGATCGCGTTGTGCATCACGCGGGCCTGGCCCTCGGTGTGCGGGCCGGGTTCGCCCGGTTTGGCGCCGGGTTCGTTGCCGGTGGCGGCGGCTTCGATGGCGGCGCCCAGGCTCGCGGCCCTGTCGGGGTTTTCGAGTTCCCTGACGGCACCCGGGACCGCGATGTAGTCCTCCGGCCATTCACGGTCCTTGAGCAGATACTCCAGGTGGTCGTTCTTGTTGCCTGCGGCCTCGGGGTCGAGGAAGTACGTTGCCGCGTCCGGATCTTCGCTCATGATCTTCAGAAGGCCGTCCAGCGGGTCCGACACCAGGTTCGGACGGCTCACGTCGTAGGCGTGCGTCCACTCGTTGGGTTCCGCTTTCTCGACCTTGATGATGCCGTCGCCGACATCGTTGAGGAACTGCTTCCCGTATCCCTCACCGTTCGTCATGAGCGTGACCAGCGCCTGATACCCCGCCGTCGGTGCGAGGCCGCCGCCGATGTTGTCGTCGCCCACCTCTTTGAGCCCCTTCATGAAGGGCTTGTAGGCGTAGCTGTCAGGGTCCTTCGTACCGGAGGCCACCGTGGTGGCCAGGCTGGTGTTGATGGACTCGTAGAGCTTCCTGTCGCCCGCGGAGGCGCCGTGTTCGTTGGCCGCCAGGTTCATCTGGTCGGCGAGCCGTACCGTGCCCTCCGCCCCGAGGGCGTTCAGGTACGCCTCGCTGAAGTGCTTGTCCTTGGAGTTCTCCTTCATGACGTCGCGGTACTGCCGGATCTCCTTCTCCGACGCCTCGCCCGCGTTGATCTTCTCCGTGAGGCCGAGTGCCTCGACGGCCTGGACATCGCCCACGGGCTTGGCGTTGAAGCCGAAGAGCGCGGTGTTGTCGGCGCCCGACGCGTTCAGCAGAGCTGTCTTGACGTCCTGGTCGAACTCGGTGACCGCCCGCACCGCGGCCATGATGTTGCTGGTATACGAGTTCTCCACGTTGGGGAGGTCCGGGTCGTGGCGCACGGACTTCGCGGTGGCCTCGTCGACCTTGCTGTAGTCGTAACGCGCCGTCCCCTGGTCGGAGACCTTCATGCCGGCCTTGACGGCATCGGCGACGGCCGACTCCACCTTCCCCTTGAGATCGGTGAACGTCGTGTGGGCGTCGCGCAGAAGCGACTCCATGCCGAGTGCTTCCTTCTGCGCGGCATCGAACTGGCCGCGTGTCATGTTGAAGTCCAAAGCGGCAGCCGACGCGCTCGCGCCCGTTCACCTGTCCTCCGAGGTGACGCTCTGGACGTCTTTCTCGTACAGGTCCTCAAGCTTTTTGAACCGGGCGGCCATGTCCTTCCAGCCGTCCGCCGCCGCAGTCAGCTCGGAGAGCTTTATGTGCAGGACGTCGTCGTAGCTGGGCATGGCTCCCCCTAGATTCCGTTCACTTTTGATCGCAGCGGCGCGAACCCGGCCTCGGTGGTCACATCCTGGCCGGCCAGCAGATTCGACGCGCCCCGCAGTCCGACCTTCTCTGAACTCAGCCGGCCCATCAGCCGCGTCACCTGGGAGTCCCAGTGCTCGTGGGCCTTCTTCAGGCCCGCGCCGGTGTCCCACCCCTTGAACTCCGCCACGGCGACCCGCGTGGGCTCATCGGCCGCGTTCGCGTCACTCCTGGTCCTCGGTTCGAGCTGGTGCTCTATGGTGTTGGCCGCCTTTTTCTTCGCTGCGGGGACCGTAGCCAGATCGGGGTCTCCGGACGACGCGGACCGCCGCGGTCGAGTTGATTGAGCCGCATGTCCGACGACTGGCGTTCGACCACCGTCTGCTTCTGCTGAGCCCACTCTTCCTCGAACGACATCGCTCCCCCTCCGTTGCGGACCGGCGGATCCGGCGGACCCAACTGAGTCCGGGACACCGCGCGACGCGGTGCCCCGGACTCAGGAGGCCATTTTGATCAGCCTTGGGAAAGCAGTCGGTCATCTCCCCGGACCGCACACGTAACGAGTGGCGCATGTACACGGTTTAGCCACGTGGCGTGGGCGCGTGACGGCGACGGCCCCTCAAGGACTGTGGCGTCACTTGCGCTGACTGCCTCGTACAGCGCCAGGAGCCGGTGGCGGCCGTCCTGGGGGCGCCCGGCCCGGATGTGTGCGTGAGGTTGACCAGGCCAGGCCCTGGCCCCCTTGGCACTCGCCGGTTTCGGCGAGCTCAACCAGTGCGCTGACGCGGGTGGGCAGTGGCAGACAGGAGGGGCGGAATCGCGCGACGAGCTGGAAACGCCTCGCGATTGGTCCACTGAGGTCCATGTGTTTCCTCCCGGACGACAGGTGTTCGGTGCCGGTTGAGGACGAACCGGCTGGTCTTCAGCGACCAGCCGGTTCTCGCCGGTCACCGGTGGAGGCGACCGGCGGGAAGCAAGCGGCCTACCACTTGACGACGATCTGGTTGAGCGGGGTGTCGAAGGCGAAGCGGCCGAGGCGCAGGTCCACAGGCTCGGCGTCGAGGGGCCGCAACTCGAACGTAGCCTCGCGTGAGCGGTACTCCCGGTCCCAGGTACGCATGGACTCGGCGACCCGCTCGGCCAGTTCGTCGCCGCCGTGGCCATGTCCGACGACCCCGAACTCCCACAACTTGCCCCCTTCGGAGGTCCGCTCGGTGGACAGGCGACGGGTGAGATAGGTCAGAGCGCCCTTCTCGAACACCGCGGTGGAACTCGGGTACGGGGTGGTGAGCAGGCCGCTGCTGGTGGCCTCCTTCTTGGCGGGCATGTAGTTCAGACCGTTGGGCATCGTGCAGGTCAGCCACAGCTCCATCCACTCCGGCGACTCCATCGCGCGGTAGAGCACGTCGGACCACACCACGATGCGAGGCTGGTCCAGGACGTCGGCCAGGGCGTGCTCGTCCACCGCCTGCGCCTGGTTGGTCCGGAGGCTCACCATGCCCGTCGAGGTGACCGGGACGAGGCGCCGCTCGTCGTCGGCGATGCCTCTCCTGAGCGGCATGAACGTGTTCATCTCGCTATGCCGTGGGCCCCCACAGTGTCGACGATCTTGGGGTAGGGGGCGCCGTCGGCGTGGCCGACTGCTCCGTCCCGGAGAATGACCTCGACGTTCGAGAAGCCGGCCGTGGCGAGGTTCGAGTGGGCGCCTTCCACGATGTCGTCGTCCACGTCGAGTGTGACGACGCGACCGTCGGCGCCGGTCAGGTGCGCGAGCAGGGCGGCGTTGTACCCGGTGCCGGCGCCCAGTTCGAGCACCGACTCGCCCGGTTGGACTTGCAACTGCTCCAGCATCAAGCCGATGACACTGGGTTGGGACGCGCAACTGATTGACGCACCGTCGTCGCCGTTCTTGATGCTGACGGTCCTGTTCGCGTATGCCTCTTCGAGCGGCACCTCGGGCGCGAACAGATGGCGGGGTACGGTCCGCATCGCCTTCTCGATACGGGGGGTGCGCACTCGTCCTTCCGTAACGGCCTGGTCCACCAGGCTGTCGCGGAGACGCTCGGCAGCGGTGTAGGTCTCTTCGACGGTGTCGCCGTTCACTCCACCGACAGTAGTGCTCTCGAGGTTCACCCCGGAGGCCGATACGGCGGTGTCACTCGGTCCCATGACTGCTTCTTTCGCGGCTCAGCCCGGTTCCTCGTCGCTGACTGCGGCTTCGTAGGCGAGCAGTGTGTCGACGAAGACCTGTCGCTGATCCGGTGTCAGGGGGGCCAGTGCCTTGCGCCATGCGGCCGCGCCCGGGGCGAGCCAGGAGGTGATCGCGGGTTGTTGGTCGGCCGCGATGCCGATGATCCGCCGGCGGCGATCCGCCTCGTCCTCGCGCCGTTCCAGGATTCCTTGCCGGCTCAGGTCGCCGACCAGCAGGCTCACTGTCGTCGGGGCGATCTGCAGTCGAGCGGCCAGCTCGTTCACGGTCATCGGCCCGTCGAAGAGCAGGTAGGAGAGCAGGGAGAGGTGACGCGGCGCCAGCGAGAAGGACTGCAGCGCCTCGGGCACGGGGATCTTCTTGACCCGGCCCACCATGCGGGGCATGAGCAGCAGCAGGGCCCTGACGGTGTCATCCACTCCGTTCCCGTCACCCTTGTCGGCATCGTGCGCCCTGGGTGTTGACATCGCACACCCCTCCTCATTTATCTTTACCTTCAAAGCTATTTTGCTTTGCTCGCAAAGTGAATTCTCTTCATGGTACCCACCAGCGCGAACGGAGACTCCGCCATGCCGCACTTCAACGTGCACATCCGCGAGGGAGCCCTCGACGGGGCGATCGAACCGAAGCTGATCAGCGCCTTGACCGACGCGGTCGGTGCCGTCTACGGCGAGGAGTTCCGCCGCCTGGTCGGGGTGGACCTGATCGGCATCCCGCAGAATCGCCGGGGCATCGGCGGCGTCCCCGCCGAGATCGACGCCCCGCTCGTCACTCTCAGCATGCGCGAGGCCGCTTATCACCTTCCGGAGATCCCGGACGCTCCCGCCCGCCTGGTCGCCACCACCACCGACGCGCTGGTCAGCGTCCTTGGTGAGGACATCCGTCAGCAGATCATCGTGACGATCGTCGGCGTGCCGGACGGTCGCACCGGAGTCGCCGGCGCGGTGGCCTGACGCACGTGTGTGGGCCGGGACCGCCGGCCCCGGCCCACACACCACACAATCCTCGACAAGCCGGTGAACCTATGCGGTCACAGCGCTACGCGCCCAGCCCCTTCAGCGCCTCGACCAGCGTCGCCTCGCCCCCGACGTTCCCCGGGACCACGACATACGGCACGGTCCCGGCGTCCCGCGCGGGCAGGTCCCAGACGCTGATCCCGGTGAGGAGCTGTCCCCGTACCCGGGCCACCCGGGCGCCGAGGCCCGCGCCGGCCACCTCGGCCGAGGTGATGCCGCCCTTCGCGATCACCGCGGAGACCTCGTCGGCCAGCAGCCGTACCGCCGTGGTCAGCGCCGTCATGACGCGTTCCCCGTGGTCCAGCGTGTTGTCCTCGGCCCGGCGCAGCCGCTCGCTCGCGAGGACGGCGACCCCGTGGGCGCGCAGCTCCGCCCGCGCGCGCTCCACCAGTTCCGTGCCGGCCGCCACCGGGTCGCCGAGCGCGGCGTCCGTACCGAGGACGACGGCGCGCACGCCCCGTTCCCGTTCCAGGAAGGCGAGTTGGGCCGTCGCGCCGGAGGTGTGCGAACCGCAGACGATGAGCACGGGCCCGGCGGGGCGGCTCAGCGGAGTGGGCAGGGTGCCCGTGCTCGTGGCGTCGGCGCAGCGGGCCGCGAGCGGCGCGGCGCAGCGTACGACGATGTTCCGGCCCGCGGCCCACGCCTGCTCCAGGGCCCGGTGCACGAGGTCGATGTCCTCGTCGCGTACGGCGTCGGGGGCCACGACCGTACCGGCGTCCGCGGTGAGCAGGGCCTCGGTCAGCGCCTGCCCGTCCGTGGAGCGGAGCGCGTCGAGGGGCACGGTCCGCGCGGCACGCCCGCCGCCCTGCTCGGCCGCGTAGCCGGGCAGATCGCTGGAGCGGAAGCCGAACACGGGATCCCGCGCGTACTCGGTCTCCGCGGCCGGGACGTCGTCGTCCCCGACCCGTACGTGGTGCACCCCGCCGCGGGTGGTCCGGCCGCCGGCCGGGAACGCGGGGACGAACAGCAGGACGGAGTCGTCCGTCGCGAAGACGTCGCTCTCGGCGAAGACATGGCCGCGGAGGGTGGAGTCGCCGCGCAGCACGAACCGTACGCCGTCGCCGAGCCGGCCCACCGTTTCGAGCGCCGCCCGGCGGATCCGGCCGACCAGCGCGACGGCCTCCGTCTCGTCGAGCGCGCGGCTGTTGGTGAGGACGTAGAGGGCGTCGTCCGTACGGAACGCCTCCTCCACCCGGTCGGAGAGCGACGCCTCGTCGAGGTCGAGGAGGACGGGAACGCCGGTGGCGGACTGGGTGCCGGTGGGGTCGTCGTCGAGGACGAGAGTCTTCATCGGAGGTCTCCACTGAGGGCTGAGGCGGACGAGGTCGAGGAGGGGGCCGAGGGGGCCAGGGCGGCCGGGGCGGGCGGGGTGGCCAGGGCGGCCGGGGACAGGGCGTGGATCGCGGCCTCGGCGCGTTCGGTGACGGCGGCCGACCACGCGGCGAGCAGCGCGTCCATGTTGAGCCCGCGCGCACGCCGTACGGGGACCTCCGCCATGAGGGTGTCGAAGACGGTCTGCCGAAGCTCGGTGTTGATGTTGACCTTGCACACACCATGGCCGATGGCGCGGGTGAGATCGGCCGCCGGCAGCCCGGAGGCGCCGTGCAGGACGAGCGGCACGTCGGTGCGCTCCCGTATCGACACCAGCCGCGCCCAGTCCAGTTCGGGCGGCGCCGGATAGCGTCCGTGCACATTGCCGAGGGACACGGCGAGCAGGTCCGCGCCCGACCGGTCCAGGAAGGCGCCGACCCGGCCGGGGTCGGTGAGCGCCCCCGCCGCCGCCTGCGCGGCCACGGCCGCGATGTCCTCGTCCCCCTCGATACGGCCCAGTTCGGCCTCGACGGTGACCTGCGGGAAACGGGCCGCGAGCCGCTCCCGTACGGCGGCGACGAAGGCGGCGTTCGCGTCCTCGCCGCCACGCGAACCATCGGCGAGGACGGAGTCGGCGCCCGCCTCGACGGCCGCTTCGATGAGATCCGTGTCGGTGGCGTGGTCGAGTTGCAGGCAGACCGGGACCGCGGCGTGGTCGGCGAGGGACCGCAGGGCGCGGACCAGGTCGAGACCGTGCGGCCCGGCGGCCGTCCTGGGGGAGACCAGCAGGGCGACTGGCGAGCCGGTCCGGGCCGCCGCGTCGGCCACACCCGCGGCGGTCGCCAGGTCGTAACACGTGAAGGCGGGCAGGGCCGCGCCCGCGCTACGGCGGTCGGCGGCCAGATCGGTGAGTCGAGCGCGCATGGTTCCTCAAGAGGGAAGGGGGAGAAGGGAGTACGGGTACGGGTGGGAGAGGGAGGACCGGAGGCACGGTCCCGACCCGGGGAGGACCGGCGCGGCACGGACCTCCCCGGGGCGGGCCGTGCCCTCAGCCCGACACCACCGCGGCGTGCTGCTCCGGAGCCGGTCTCCGGGCCGCCCGTACGGGATGGGTCTCCCGGGTGAGCAGCGCGGTGACGAGGCCGATCAGTCCGCAGGCGGAGAAGAGGAGGGCCACCCCGCCCCAGCCCCACGCCTCGGCCAGCGCGGCGGCGATGAAGGGGATGAAACCGGAGATCGCCGCCGAGAACTGATAGCCGAGCGAGGCGCCCGACGTACGGACCCGGGCGTCGAACAGCTCGGAGAACCAGGCTCCCTGGGTACCGGCCAGCGAGTCGTGGCAGAGCGAGAGACCGAGGATGAACGCGGCCACGACCGCCACCGAGCTACCGGTGTTGACCAGCAGGAACAGCGGGAAGCCGAAGAGCAGGGTGAGGGTGGAGCCCACGAGGTAGACGGGCCGGCGGCCGAAGTGGTCCGACAGCCGGCCGAAGAGCAGGGTGGTGCCGGTGCCCAGCAGCGCCGCGACGATCAGTCCGGTCAGCGCGACCGAGCGGCTCACGATGTCCTCGGTCTTGAGGTAGCTGAGCAGATACGTGACGATCACGTAGAAGCCGCCCGTCTCCGCCAGCCGCAGCCCGATGACCCGCAGCACGGTGCGCCCGTCCTTGCGCAGCACCTCCAGCACGGGGCTCTTGGCCACCTCGCCGGAGCGCTGGAGCTCCTCGAACTCGGGAGACTCCGAGATCTTCAGCCGGATGATCATGCCCACGCCGATCAGCAGCGCGCTGAGGATGAACGGGATCCGCCACGCCAGGTGGCTGTCGAACTGCGCGGCGATCAGGAAGGCCACGTTGGCGAGCAGCAGTCCGAGCGGCACTCCGGCCTGCGGGATCGCGGAGTACAGCCCCTTGCGGCGGAGCGGGGCGTGCTCGTACGTCATGAGGATCGCGCCGCCCCACTCGGCGCCGAAGCCGATGCCCTGGATCAGGCGCAGCAGCACCAGCAGGACCGGGGCGAGCGCGCCGACCTGCGCGTAGGTGGGCAGGAAGCCGATGGCGGTGGTCGCGAGGCCCATCACGATCAGGGCGGCGACCAGGACCGGCTTGCGTCCGATCCGGTCACCGAGGTGACCGCCGATGATCCCGCCGAGGGGGCGCATCGCGAAACCGACGGCGAGGGTGGCGAACGAGGCCAGGGTGGCGACGAAGGACGAGGAGTCGGGGAAGAACACGTCGCCGAAATAGAGCGCGGCGGCGGTGCCGTAGGCGAGGAAGTCGTAGTTCTCGACCGTCGTGCCGACCGCGCTGCCGAGGGCCACGCGCAGCTTGTCGGGCGATCCGTCCTGGCCGGCGGCTCGCTGGGACGGGGACGCGGACTGGGACGGTGGCTGGGGCTGGGGAACGGCGGTGCTCATGGTGCGGCTCCTGATGGGTGCGAGGCCCGGCCCTCCCTGACCGGCCGTCGCTCCCGTCCGCCCTCCTGGGGCGCCGTGGCTACGGCTGGAGGGTGTCGGTGCGGGGCCCGGCGGCTCTGCCGAGTCCGTATGTGTCTGCGTAGAACGTGGTGATGTGCGCTCGGACCAGGGCGACGGCCGCTTCCGCGTCCCGGCGCTCGATCGCCGCGAGGATGTCGCGGTGCTCCTTGCGGACGGTCCGGGCCGTGAGGCGCCAGTCGTCCAGTTGTTCGTAGGCGTCGACCATCCGGCGCTCGATGGCGGTACGGAGCGATCCCATGAAGTGGGCGCTCAGCGAGTTGCCCGCCGATTCCGCGATGGTCACGTGGAACTCGGCATCGAGGTGGTTGAACGCGCGCGCGCTCAGTTCCGGGTCGTCCATCCGGTCGAGTACGCCGGTCAGTTTCGTGATGTCTTCCCCGGTGGCCTGGCGGGCCGCCTCGGCGGCCACCCACACTTCGAGGGCGAGCCGGGTCTGGAGTACGTCGGTGTCACTGAAGTGACCGAGGGCGAGCTGGAGCCTGAGCAGATCCGCGAAGCCCGAGCCGGGGTGCCCGACGAAGACCGAGCCGCCCTCCCGCCCGGCGCCGGCTCTGACGTCGACGATGCCGAGTGCCTGGAGCACCCGCAGCGCCTCGCGCAGTGAGGGCCGGCTGACCTCCAGCAGCTGGGAGAATTCCCGCTCGCTGGGGAGCCGGTCGCCGGGTTTGAGATAACCGTCCGAGATCCGCTGCTCGATCTGGGCCATCACCTGCTCGTAGGTGCGGACCTTGCGGACAGGTTCCCAGGGCTCGTGCCGCGCGTCGCTCACTTCAGCTCCTCCAGGGGCGGGGAGGGCGCCGGCGGTCCGGTCACCCTGGACGGGACGGCCGCGGCGCTTCCCCCGGGCGGCCCCGCCGGGGGGATCCGGCGGCTCCACCGAGGAACCGGTCAGCCCGAGACGGCGAGGACTCCGGACTCCAGCTCCCGGCGCAGCCGCACGGCGGTCAGCGACTCGTCCACGGCGACGTCGTCGGAGCTGAGCACAGCGCCGGCCGCAACGTCCCTCGTGAGCTTAACTCCATGGGCGAGTCCCATCGGCAGGGCGCGGGAGGCGAGCGAGGCAGGGGCCGGGGCGAGCTTCCCGAAGACCATGTAGCCGCCCTCGCCGTCGAGCACCTCGCCGGCCTTCAGGTCACGCTTGGCGACCGAGACGACATCGCCGTAGAACGCCTGGGCGGCACCGGTCGCCTCCCCGCGTACGACGGCGGAGGCGACGCTGACACCCAGCTCCAGGCCGATCATGTGGTACGGACGGTAGAGCGAGCCGTAGCGCCCGGTCGGGTCGGTGCGCACGCCGTACTCGGCGAAGCACTGCGCCGCGTAGTCGGTGCGGGCCTCGAAGGTCACGTACACCCCCCAGCGCAGATCGCGGGCGAGCGCGCTGCCGTCCCGGTTGAGGCTGGAGATGACCTCGACGGTGCCCCGGCGGCTGAGGGTGCCGCCCAGTTCCCTGGGGCGCAGCGCGGTGGCCAGGTCGTCGACGTCGACGGGCGGGAAGAAGAGGCCCTCCTCCTGCGGCAGCAGGCCGGTGGCGTTGGAGACCGCCGCCATCTCGATGGCCGACTTGGTGCCGTCGAGGAAGGAGTTGAACATCTTCGGGTTGAAGTCGCCGGTGGCGAGCTGTTCCTCGGTGAAGCCGTAGTAGTCCCAGACGGTGTCGGGCGTGGACTGGTTGTACTCCGGCAGGTACTTGGTGCCCTTGCCCGCGGCGACGACGTCGAAGCCGACCGTGCGGCACCAGTCGACCAGTTCGCTGATGAGGGCGGGCTGGTCGCCGTAGGCCATCGTGTAGACGACACCGGCCTTACGGGCCTTCTCGGCCAGGACCGGTCCGACCATGCAGTCCGCCTCGACGTTGACCATCACCACGTGACGGCCCGCGTCGATGGCCCGGTCGGCGTGGTAGGCGCCGGCGATCGGGTTCCCGGTGATCTCCAGGACCACTTCCAGGCCGGGTACGTCGATGAGGTCGTCGGCGCTGTCGGTGACATGCGTGCCACCGGTGCGCAGCGCCTCCTGGAACGACGCGGCGGCATAGCGCTCCGCGGGCCATCCCGTGCGGTCGAGGGCGGCCCTCGCCCGGTCGGTGCTGAGGTCGGCGACTCCCACGACATGGATGCCGGGGGTGTTGACGGCCTGGGTGAGGAACATGGAGGAGAACTTGCCGGCGCCGAGGACGCCGACCCGGACCGGTCCGGCGTCCTCGGTGCGCCTGGCCAGCAGGCTGTGGAGGTTCATGCGGCTCCTTCGAGTCGATGCTCGTCGGTGTGTTGCGGTGGTGTGGTGTAGTGCGGTGTGTTGCGGAGCGGTGTGCAGCGGTGTGTCGCTCCGATGCCGTGCCGCGGTGTGATGTGTGGCGGTGATGTGAGGCCGGGCCGGTGTGGCTGATTGCCATCCGTTTTTATGGTCTGACCATTTGACCAGTTGCCCAAGTGCCCGCAACTATGGCAGCGCATTGCCGGGTGGTCAAGAGTGACTCAGGTCACGTGGACCCCGCCCGCATGCAGGGCGAGAATGCAGCGCGCAAACATGCACCCGGAGGAGTGGAGAAGACGGAATGACCAGCTCAGAGCCGGACCGCCAGGCCGTCCCGGTGATTGTCACCGCGACTTTCCGTCCCCGCCCCGGGGCCCGTGCAGAAGTGATCGGCGCACTGCGGACCGCGGCCGAGCGCGTCCACGCGGAACCGGGCTGTGAGCTGTACGCGCTGCACGAGGCGCCGGACCGCCTCACACTCATCGAAAAATGGACGACTGTCGGCCACCTCGACGATCACGGCCGCGCCCCGGCCGTCCAGGCCCTCCACGAAGCCCTCGACGGCAACCTCCTGGAGCCCGCCGACGTCGTCCGCCTCTCCCCGCTCCCGGCGGGCGATCCGGGGGCCGGGGCGCTCTGAACACAAGAGTCCCGGGTACCGCGTGATGCGGTACCCGGGACCAAGTACGTCTGGACCAGGTACATCTGGAACAGCTATGTGTCTGTACGTCGTGTCCGTACGTCTCTTCGGTATCCCCCGGCGGGAGCGCCGCCCGTTCCGCGAGCAGGTTCGTCCGATGCTCCGATGCCCGACGCCGTGCGGCGCCGCACGGGCCTATGCGCCGGTCGGGGCCACCCCGATCGGGCAGGAGACGCCCGTGCCGCCCAGGCCGCAGTAGCCCGCCGGGTTCTTGTCCAGGTACTGCTGGTGGTCCGCCTCCGCCGGGTAGAAGGGGCGGCCCTCGGACGGGAGGATCTCCGTGGTGATCGTCTTGTAGCCGCTGCCTGTCAGGACCTGCTGGTACGAGGCGCGGGAGGCCTCCGCCGCCTCCGCCTGGGCGGGGGAGTGGGTGTAGATCGCCGAGCGGTACTGCGTGCCCACGTCATTGCCCTGGCGGAAGCCCTGGGTCGGGTTGTGGGACTCCCAGAAGACCTTCAGCAGCTCGGCGTACGAGACGGTCTTCGGGTCGAAGACGACACGGACCGCTTCGGTGTGCCCCGTCAGGCCCGAGCACACCTCGTCGTACGTCGGGTTCGGGGTGAAGCCGCCCTGGTAGCCGACGAGGGTCGTCCAGACGCCGTCCGTCTGCCAGAACTTGCGTTCGGCGCCCCAGAAGCAGCCGAGGCCGAAGTCCGCGACCTCAAGCCCCTCGGGGTACGGACCCGCCAAGGGGTTGCCGAGGACCGTGTGGCGCGCCGGCACCGCGAACGCGGGCTCCGGCCGGCCGCGCAGGGCCTGCTCGGCGGTGGGCAGCTCGGGGGTGCGGCGGGACAGGAACATGGTCGGCTCTCCTCGGCTGTGGGGTCCTGCTCCGTCAACGTGCGGGGCGGCTGATCCATTCCGGGCGGACCGCATTCCGGGCGGACCGCGCACGCCACCGCGGCGGGGATGTGCCCCACTCGCCCCGGCGGGGACCGCGCCCCCGTCCACTCCGGCGGAGGCACGTCCCGGATCCGTCAGCGCGGGAGCGTCGCCGGGTTGCCGCCGTTCGCCTCGTAGCCCGCCACCGCCAGCGCCCGGTAGACCGTGTACTGCGCCGCCGGGTCCGCCTCATGCGTCCATGGGAGCGCGCCGACGTGGCCGTCCACCTGCACGAGCTGGTGCATCGCCTCCGACCAGCGCTCGCACCGTACGAGGAAGAAGACCAGCAGGTGCCGTACGTGCGCGAGCATCGGGTCGTCCGCGCGGGCCGCGTGGACCGCGAAGAGCGCGCCCTCCACCGCCTTCGTCACCACCGCGCTCTGGTAGAAGCCGCGCACCAGGTTGACCTCGGGGAGGTGCTCGTACACCGCGAAGAGCGGCAGCGCCGCCAGCAGCGAGCCCTGCGGGGCGCGGGCCGCGGCCGCCGTCGCGAACTCGTCGGCCTCGTCGCGCGAGCCGTGCCACTTCTCGCACGCGTAGTGCAGCGCCGCCAGATGCGCGCCCATGTGCGCCGGGGCCCGGTCGATCACCTTCGCCCAGAGCAGGTCGAACTCCTCGCGGGAGTAGCCGAGTCCGCGCGCCACGGCCAGCTCCACGATGTACGGGACCGGGTCGCCCGGCGCCAGCAGCGCCGCCTGGCCGCAGACCGTACGCGCCTCCTCCAGGATGATCCGGAAGTCGTCCGTCCCCGCCGCCGACGACCGCCACGCCTGCTGCACCAGGAACTCCGCGTGCACCGCCGCCCCGCCCGCGTCCTTCGGCGCCTCCGACCGCCACGCCCGCAGCCAGGCTCCCCCGACCCCGGGCCGCTGCTGGAGCTCCAGCGACGCCGCCCCCGCGAACGCCTGCACCCGCTGCCAGCGCACCTCGCCCTCCTTGCCCGTCCCGGCGAGGAGCTGCGACGCCGCGCGCCAGTCCTGGGTCCCCTGGACGACATCGAGCACGTCGAGCAGGTCCTGGTCGGGACCGGGCATCCGGATGTCCAGCTCCTCCTGCCGGGCGAACCCGTACGCGGCCGGGTCGGCGGCATCCGGCGATCCGGGGGCGACCTGGCGGATACCACCGCCACGGCGCCTGACGTACGGGGCGATGACCGCGGCCAGCAGGCCCATCGCGAGCAGGACCCAGAGAATCTCCATGCGTCCATTGTCCCGGACGCGGTCCGGTACGGAATCACCTGTGGATAACCGTGAGTCACGCGCGGGGCCCCACTCCCCCCGGGTGTCCACGGGCGCCGGTCCCACGGCGCTACCCTCGGGCCCATGAGCCACGAGCACTCCAGCGACCAGCATCGTTTCGAGACCCTCGCCATCCACTCGGGGAACACCGCCGACCCCCTCACCGGGGCGGTCGTACCACCGATCTACCAGGTGTCCACATACAAGCAGGACGGGGTGGGCGGCCTGCGCGGCGGTTACGAGTACAGCCGCAGCGCCAACCCCACCCGTACCGCCCTGGAGGAGAACCTCACGGCCCTGGAGGGCGGCCTGCGCGGGCTCGCCTTCGCGTCCGGGCTCGCCGCCGAGGACTGCCTGCTCCGTACGCTGCTGGCCCCCGGCGACCATGTCGTCATCCCCGACGACGCCTACGGCGGCACCTTCCGGCTCTTCGCGAAGGTCGTCTCCCGCTGGGGCGTGGACTTCTCGGTCGCGGACACCTCCGACCCGGCGGCCGTACAGGCCGCACTGACCCCCCGCACCAAGGTGATCTGGGTCGAGACCCCCTCCAACCCGCTCCTCAACATCACCGACATCGCGGCCCTCGCGGGCATCGCGGCCACGTCCAGGGCGCGGCTCGTCGTCGACAACACCTTCGCCAGCCCGTACCTCCAGCAGCCCCTCGCGCTCGGCGCGGACGTCGTCGTCCACTCGACGACCAAGTACATGGGCGGGCACTCGGACGTCATCGGCGGCGCGCTGATCACCGAGGACGAGGCGCTGGGCGACGCGTTGGCGTACCACCAGAACGCGATGGGCGCCGTCGCCGGGCCGTTCGACGCCTGGCTCGTGCTGCGCGGCATCAAGACGCTCGCCGTCCGCATGGACCGGCACTGCGAGAACGCCACGCGCGTCGCGGAGATGCTCGCCGGCCACCCGCGCGTCTCCCAGGTCCTCTACCCGGGGCTGCCCGACCACCCCGGCCACGAGATCGCCGCCAAGCAGATGAAGGCGTTCGGCGGGATGGTCTCGTTCCGGGTCGCGGACGGCGAGGAGGCGGCGGTCGAGGTCTGCGACCGCGCGAAGCTCTTCACGCTGGGCGAGTCCCTGGGCGGTGTCGAGTCGCTGATCGAGCACCCGGGCCGGATGACACACGCCTCGGCGGCGGGCTCGCCGCTGGAGGTGCCGGCCGACCTGGTCCGGCTGTCCGTGGGGATCGAGTCGGGCGACGACCTGCTGGCCGATCTCCGGCAGGCCCTCGGGTAACCGCCGCCCCTCCGCCCGCACGGGCCGGCTCTCACCAGCCTTCCAGCGGCGGTGTCGTCCGCGCGGGCGGCGGTGCCCACGGGTGCACGTCCCACGCCCATACGGTGAAGACGATCACCGCCGCCAGCAGCACCGCCCACACCACCCGGCGCGCGGCCCGGCGCCTGCGCAGCATCCGTTCGCCGCGCCGGGCCGCCCGCGCCACGAGACCGGCGGGGACGGCCGGGCGCGGCAGGTCGAGCAGCCGCCGTATCTCCGCCTCCTTGCGGCTCGTACCGCTCACGGCCCCGCCTCCCCGCGCGGGGCCGTCCGCCGCAGCGCCGACATCGCGCGGGCGCAGAGGGCGCGGGCCCGGTCCTCGGGGAGCCCGAGCAGGGACGCGGTCTGCTCCTCGGTGAGGCCCTCGTACAGCTGGAGTACGAGGACCAGCCGCTCCTGCGCGCCGAGCCCGCCCAGCAGTCCGCCCTGCCCGCCAGCCCGGCGCCCGCCCCACCGCCCGCTCCACCGGCCCGGCCGCCGGACGCGCCACGCCTCCTGGGCGAAGCGCAGCGCCAACTCCCGGCGGGTGCGGTCGTACGGGTCCTCGCCGCGCAGCTGGTCCCACTCCGCGTACGTACGGGCCAGCGCGGCCTCCAGCAGGCGCTGCGCGCGCGGGGTCGCGGTGGGCGGTTCGGCGGTCAGCAGCGCGGCCGTGTGCAGCAGCCGGCCGGCCGCGCCCGCCGCGAAGACCTCGAACTCCCGGGCGCGGCGGCGATCCGTGGCCGCGCGCCGCTCTCGCACGACCTCATATCAGGCCAGCCGGGCCCCGAGGTCAAGAGGGCATCGGCACCGGGACCCGGAGCGCGCCACGATCAGGCGCCGGGGCGCCCGCCCTCCGCCGGGTCCGCCGCCTTCGGAGCACTCTCCGTACCCGCTTCCGGGCCTGGGACCGCCTCCGCCTCGGCATCCGCGCCCGGCTCCGCGTCCGCGTTCGTCTCCGACTCCGTGCCCGGCTGCTCGCCGGACGGCTGCCCCGCCGCCCTTGCCGAGAACGCGCCGTTGAGACGGGTGAGCAGCGTGGTGAAGGAGTTCCGCTCGTCCTCCGTCCAGTCCGCCGTGACCTGAGCCATCAGCGCGCGCCGCGAGGAACGCACCTCGTCGAGTCTGGCCAGCCCGCGCGCCGAGAGCTGGAGCACCACCGCGCGGCCGTCCTCCGGGTGCGAGGTGCGCTTGACCAGACCGGTGTCGACCAGCGGCGCGACCTGCCGGGTCACCGTCGAGGAGTCGATGCCCATCCCGGCGGCCAGCGCCTTGACACCCATCGGGCCTTCCTGGTCGAGCCGGTTGAGCAGCAGATACGCGGCACGGTCCATCGAGTTGCGGACCTGGCCGACACCGCCGAGCCGGGTCTGTTCGGCCCGCCGGGCGAAGACGGCCACCTGGTGCTGGAGGGCATCGAGGAGGGCGGCGTCGTCCGATGGCTCGACAGGCCGCTCCCGGGAAGCCGACGCAGCGGAAGTCATGTCCTGAATGGGGGGCATGGCTGGGGGCTCTTTCGTGCGGGGGTCGGTTGGTGGGGAAAGAGTACGCGGCCGGACCCCGCACCGTACCTGCCCTGTGGAAACCGGGTGAAGGAGAAGTGCGCGGGGCGTGCGCGGGCGCTTGCCGGCCGCCGGCGGACCGGGGACGGGCCCGGCCCCGCCCGGCGTGAGCTGCGAGACTTGCCGTATGAGCTTCCGCACGTCGCGCCCCTCCCACCACACCCTGATGCTCGACGACATCCGAGGGGCCCAGAAGATGCTCTCCGGCGTCGCCCGGACCACCGCGATGGAAGGCAGCAGGTACCTCAGCGACCTGGTCGGCGCACCGGTCCTGTTCAAGTGCGAGAACCTCCAGCGCACCGGCTCCTTCAAGCTGCGCGGCGCGTACGTACGGATCGCCGGGCTCTCCCCCGAGGAGCGCGCCGCGGGCGTCGTCGCCGCCAGCGCCGGGAACCACGCCCAGGGCGTCGCCCTCGCCTCCACACTGCTCGGCGTCCGCTCGACGGTCTTCATGCCGGTCGGCGCCCCCCTGCCCAAGGTGGCGGCCACCCGCGACTACGGCGCGGAGGTACGGCTGCACGGCCAGGTCGTCGACGAGACATTGGCCGCCGCGCAGGAGTACGCGCGGGACACCGGCGCGGTCTTCATCCACCCCTTCGACCACCCGGACATCATCGCCGGACAGGGCACGGTCGGCCTGGAGATCCTGGAGCAGTGCCCCGAGGTGCGGACCATCGTCGTGGGGATCGGCGGCGGCGGTCTCGCGGCCGGCATCGCCGTCGCGGTGAAGGCGCTGCGCCCCGACGTCCGGCTGATCGGTGTGCAGGCGGCCGGGGCGGCCGCGTACCCGCCCTCGCTGCGCGCGGGGCGGCCGGTCTCGGTGGACCCGCTCCCCACGATGGCCGACGGGATCAAGGTGGGCCGGCCGGGCGACATCCCCTTCCGGATCGTCCAGGAACTGGTGGACGAGGTGCGTACGGTCTCCGAGGACGAGCTCTCCAGCGCCCTGCTGCTCTGCCTGGAGCGGGCGAAGCTCGTCGTCGAACCGGCCGGTGCCAGCCCGGTGGCCGCGCTGCTCGGCGACCCGGCGGCGTTCCGCGGCCCGGTCGTCGCGGTGCTCTCGGGCGGGAATGTGGACCCGGTGCTGATGCAGCGCATCCTGCGCCACGGCATGGCGGCGGCGGGGCGCTATCTGAGCCTCCGGCTGCGGGTCACGGACCGGCCCGGCGCGCTCGCCACGATGCTCGGGGTGCTGTCGGTGGCCGACGCCAATGTCCTGGACGTGAGCCATGTACGGACGGATCCGCGCCTCGGGCTGACGGAGGCGGACGTCGAGGTGCACCTGGAGACGAAGGGGCCCGCGCACTGCGCGGAGGTGGCGGCGGCGCTGCGCGAGGCCGGGTACACGATCCTCGGCTGACGCCGACCCCGACCCCGACCCCGGACGCCGGCACCGACGCCGTACGGACAGGCGGGCGGGCGGAAAACGGAACGGGCCGGTCCGCCCGACGGGATGTGGGGCGGACCGGCCCGTTCACGCAAGCGCAAGACGCGAGCGCGAGCGCGAGAACAAGCGCGGGCGGGGACGCGGGCGCGGGCGTCGGCTCAGGCCTGGTACGGCTTGGCCTCAAGGATCTTGACCTTGGCCTTGTTGCCGTTCGGGAGTTCGTACTCCGCGCTCTCGCCGATCTTCTTCCCGTTCACCCCGCTCCCCAGCGGGGACTGCGGGGAGTACGTCTCGATGTCGGAGCTGGCGTACTCGCGCGAGGCGAGCAGGAAGTCCAGGGTGTCGTCCGGGTCGCCGTCGAAGGCGATCGTCACGACCATGCCGGGAGCGACCACACCACTGGCCGTGGGTGCCTCGCCGACCTTCGCGTTCTCCAGGAGCTGGGTGAGCTGGCGGACGCGCAGCTCCTGCTTGCCCTGCTCCTCCTTGGCCGCGTGGTACCCGCCGTTCTCCCGCAGGTCGCCCTCCTCGCGGGCAGCAGCGATCTTCGTGGAGATCTCCGTGCGCGCGGGACCAGACAGGTACTCCAGCTCGGCCCTGAGCTGGTTGTACGCCTCCTGGGTGAGCCAGGTGACGTTCTCGCTGGTCTGGGTCACTGGTGCTCCTCGTAGGTGCTGGGGATACAAAGCAACGCCCTACCCAGAAGCATGTGCCGTCTCGGGTGGGCGAAACCACGAGCCTAACAATTTCGGGACGCAAGGGGGAGGACAATTGCCGTCAGAAATACATCGGCGCAGGTCAGCGCGGAACCCACCGCGCCACACGGCGGGTCACTTCAGAGGGCACTTCACAGCCGCCGGCCCCACCCGCTCAGTCGGACGTGCAGCCCACCAGTTCGGTACTGGTCGCACTCTCCGTCGTACGGATCGTGACCACCTCGTCGATCCGGGTCTCCCCGGGCCCGAAGCGCACGTCCTTGCGGCCCACCTCCGCGGCGCTCTCCGCGAGTGAGCGCAGGGTGCAGCTGCCGCTCGCGTCCCGGTCCTTGCGGACCTCCAGATGCGCCTCGACCTCGGTGGCGGAAATCCGCTTGAACTTGATGAGCTCACCGGAGACACTCCGGTCGATCACGTAGTGGTAGCCGTACCAGCCGAGCAGGACGACCAGCAGGCCACCGAGGACCGCGCCCAGGCGGCGCAGCCGCCGGTCCGCGAGCTCGTCCGCGGAGCGGCCGTACCGTCCTGCGGGAAGCTCCTCGCGTACCGCCGCCATGATCGTTCCTCTCGGACAGGGACAGCCGGAATTTCCGTCCCCCGATATCCGTCACTATAGAAGCCGACCAAAGCGCCACATCACTGAGGATCGAGTCTTGACTGAGCAGCTGCGGCTGATGGCCGTTCACGCCCACCCCGACGACGAGTCGAGCAAGGGCGCGGCCACCATGGCCAAGTACGTGTCCGAGGGGGTGGACGTGCTGGTCGTGACCTGCACGGGAGGCGAGCGCGGCTCCATCCTCAACCCCAAGCTCCAGGGTGACGCCTACATCGAGGCGAACATCCACGAGGTACGCAAGAAGGAGATGGACGAGGCCCGGGAGATCCTGGGCGTCCAGCAGGAATGGCTCGGGTTCGTCGACTCGGGGCTGCCCGAGGGCGACCCGCTGCCGCCGCTGCCCGAGGGCTGCTTCGGACTGGAGGACCCGGAGGTCGCGGCGGGCCGGCTGGTCCGGTCGATCCGTGCGTTCCGGCCGCAGGTCGTCACCACGTACGACGAGAACGGCGGGTATCCGCACCCCGACCACATCATGACCCACACCATTTCCATGATCGCGTTCGACGGCGCGGCGGACAAGGAGAAGTTCCCCGAGGAGGACTTCGGCCCGGTCTGGCAGCCGTCGAAGCTCTACTACAACCAGGGCTTCAACCGGCCGCGTACGGTCGCGCTGCACGAGGCGCTGCTCGCCCGCGGTCTGGAGTCGCCGTACGGCGAGTGGCTGGAGCGGTGGAAGGAGATCGAGCGGGTGGAGCGGACGCTGACCACGTACGTCCCCTGCGCGGACTTCTTCGAGATCCGCGACAAGGCGCTGATCGCGCACGCCACGCAGATCGACCCGGACGGCGGCTGGTTCCGCATCCCGATGGACGTCCAGCGCGAGGTGTGGCCGACCGAGGAGTACGAGCTGGCGAAGTCGCTCGTCGATACCTCCCTCCCCGAGAGCGACCTCTTCGCGGGCATCCGCGACAATGCCTGATATGTATGCGACCCAGGCAATGACGCAGCTCGTTCCTCTCGCCCAGGAGCTGGACGAGAACAAGGTGACGCCCGGTGTGCTCGGCTTCATCGTGTTCGCGGTGATGGCGGGCGGCGTGTGGCTGCTGATGAAGTCGATGACCCGCCACATGGGGCGGGTCGACTTCGAGGAGGCCCCGGAGCCGCAGCCGAAGGCGACCGCCGGGCAGCAGCGGGCGACCCCGGGCGGGAAGTAACGGCACGGACGGTGGCCAGACGGGTCCGTACGGGTCCGTACGGGTCTGTACGGACCCGTAGGTACGGGCGGTGCACGCATCCGTACGATCCGTGCGGTCCGTAGGTACGTACGGCACGGTAGGGATCGGCGCGCTGCAGGTATCAGCGCTGTACGGATCAGCGCTGTACGGATCAGCGCTGTACGGATCAGCGCTGTACGTATCGGTGCCGTACCGATCGGCGTCGTACGGGTCGCGCACGCCCGACGTGCGGCGGTACGGGCGACGCGGCGGTCCGGCGTACGGCCGCCCCCTCCGCCAGGGGAGCGGCCGGTACCGGTGCCGTACGCGCGGCGAACAGGCCGTCCGGGCGGGCGTCGGGCGGGCGTCAGGCGGGTGTGACCTCGACCGGTACGCCCATGACCTCGCGCGCGTGCCGGTTCGGCACCATGCCGAGGTCCCAGGCCTGCCAGCCGTCCTCCAGCCGGACACCCCGGCCCAGCATCACGGCGAACGCCGCCAGCGAGTCCGCCAGCTTGCCGTCCCGCGCCGGATGGTCCGCCGCGGACAGCTCGGCCAGCTCCTGTTCGGCCACCGCCGAGCCCACCTCCGTACCGCCCGCCGAGCCGTACGGCAGCAGTGTGCAGCGCAGGAAGCGTGACCAGTCCGCGCCGCGGTGGTCGCCGTACGAGGTGAAGAGCGCCGTCGCCTCGTCGCACAGCGCGAGCGCCTGGGCCGCGCGGCTGTTCCCCGCGTCGACGATGGCCAGCTCCAGACAGGTCCACCCCTCGCCGTGCGCGACGCCGATCCGCCGGAAGTCCGCGCGGGCGTCGACCAGGAGCTGCCGGGCGAACCCCGAGTTGCGCAGGTTGCCGGTCTGCGCGGCACGCTGGTCGCGGGTGACCCGGCCCGAGTGGTGCCGGGCGCAGGCCAGCCCGTACACGTCCCGCATCCGCGAGAACATCGTGCGGGCCCGCTCCAGCTCCCGTACCGCCTGGTCGCGCTCGCCGCCCTCCTCCAGCGCCTGCCCGAGGTAGTACAGCGTCCACGCCTCGCCGCGCGCGTCCTCGTTCTCCCGGTGCCTGGCCAGCGCCTCGCGCAACTGCTCGGCCGCCTGCCCCGGTTCACCCTCCACCAGCCGCGCCCGCGCCAGCTGCGTCGTCGCCCACGCCACGCCGCGGCCGTCCCTGGTCCGCGCGTACAGCTCCAGCGCCGCGCGCAACTCGCCCTCCGCGCGGGCCACATCACCCATCCGCAGGAACAACTGACCGAGCTGGAAGTGCGCCCACGCCTCGCCGTGCACCGACTCGCTCTCGCGGTGCAGCGCCAGCGCCGCGGTGAGCATCCCGAACGCCTCCTCCGGGTAGCCGCGGTCCCGCTCCACCGCCGCCAGCGCGTGCAGCGTCCAGCCGCGGTCACCCGCCAGCGACGGGGTCTCCTGGAGCGCCAGCGCCTCGCGCAGCTTCGCCGACGCCTCGGTCAGATTGCCCTGGTGGTGCAGGGTGATGCCGAGCGAGCAGAGCGCGCGGGCCGCGCCCGCCTCGTGCTGCGCCTCCTGGTAGAGGCCCACCACGGAGGTCAGGGTCGTGCGCGCCTTGTCCAGCTCGCCGAGCTGCCGGGCGGCGATGCCCGTACGCCACTGGACCGAACGCACCAACAGCCCTTGGTCCACCGCCTGCGTCAACTCGTTGATCTCGCCCAGCCGGTAGAGGTCGCCGCGCAGCAGGCAGTAGTCGCAGAGCGCGCCCAGCAGATTGAGCACGGCCTGCTGGTCCACGCCCTCCGCGTGGCGCAGCGTGGCCGTGATGAAGCTCGACTCGTCGTCCAGCCAGCGCAGCGCCGCGTCCAGCGACGAGAAGCCGTGCGCGCCCGCCGCGCTCTTGAAGAGGTCCGCGCGGGTCGACGTCTTGCCGTCGACCAGCCGGATCACGGAGTCGGCCAGCTCGCCGTAGTTGCGGATCAGCCGCTCCTGCGCGGCCGTACGCTCCTCCGCGGGCTCCTCGTCGCGCAGCCGCGCGTGCACGAAGGTCCGTACGACGTCGTGCAGCCGATAGCGGCTGCCCCGTACGTGCTCGACCAGGCCCGCCCGCGACAGGGCAACCAGCAGCCGTCCGGCCTCCTGCTCGTCCGTCGCGAGCAGCGCCGCCGCGGCGCCCGCGCCCAGCGAGGCGCGCCCCGCGAGCGCGAGACGGCGCAGCAGCCGCCGGCCCTGGTCGTTCTGGTCGGTGTACCGCAGCCACAGGGCGCGCTCGACGGGCTCCACCGGGCCGTACGCTTCGAGATCCGCGGCCAGCCCGTGCGCGGTGCGGCCGGCGCCGAGCGAGGAGCCGGCGATGCGCAGCGCGAGCGGCAGCCCGCCGCACAACTCCCGTACACGGTCCGCCGACTGGGCGTCGTACGGCCCGCCCTCGGTCTCACCCCCGCTCCCGGAGGCGGCGCGCAGCAGCTCCTCGGCGCCCGCCCCGTCCAGTGCGTCGACGGGCAACTGGTGCACCCAGGCCGGGACATCGGCCGGCAGCTCGACGGGGCCGCGCGCCGTCACCAGCACCAGGCTGTCCGAGCGCTCCGGCACCAGGGTGCGCACCTGCTCGGGGTCGGAGGCGTCGTCCAGGACGACGGTCACCGGCAGGCCGGTGAGGTGCTGGTGGTACAACTCGCTGAGTCTGCGCACCTGTTGCTCGGGCGAGGAGCCCTCGCGGAAGAGCAGCTGCTCGCGCGGCGCGCCGAGCCGGTTGAGCAGGTGCAGCAGCGCGTCGCGCGTCGACAGCGGCGCCTCCAGGGTGCCGCCGCCGCGCAGGTCGACCACGCAGGCGCCCCGGAACTGGTCCCTGAGCTGGTGTGCGGCGCGTACGGCCAGCTCGGTGCGGCCGGACCCAGGGGCGCCGTACAGCACGACGACCGTCGGCTTGGTCTCCGTCGACGCGCGGGCGGCGTGCACCCACTGCGCGATCTTCGCCAGTTCGGCGCGGCGCCCGGCGAACGGGCCCGCGGGCTCGGGGAGATGGCCGAACGACTGCTCCAGCACGGTCCTGCGGCGGGCCGCGGCGCTGCGGTCCCCGCCCCGCAACTGCGGGACGGAGGTCTTCTTGGCCGTCGTACGGCGTGTCGCGGAGGTCAGGACGCGCTGCTGGTCGAGGAACGG
The DNA here is from genome assembly GCF_042752355.1 of Streptomyces sp. NPDC059255. Taxonomy (NCBI): domain Bacteria; kingdom Bacillati; phylum Actinomycetota; class Actinomycetes; order Kitasatosporales; family Streptomycetaceae; genus Streptomyces; species Streptomyces sp. NPDC059255. The sequence continues at coordinate 51,920 of NZ_JBHYZP010000034.1, read as the reverse complement.
CCGGATGCCCCGTACCTCCAGCGCCGTCAGCCACTGGAGCCGCAACTGCTCGGCCCCGCCCGGCTGGCCCGCCGCGCCGGCTCTGCGGTGCGCGGCCGGCCAGTGCGCGGCGGTCACTTTCGCGACGGTGGTCGCCGCCCCGGCCACGGCGACGACGGCGCCGGCGCCGAGGGCGACCCCCGTGGCCGTCCCGAGCGCGACATCGGCGCCGATCGCGGCCACGGCGGCGACCGACGTGACCAGCGCGGGCGTGCCGATGCTCTGCCGGCTGAACCGCTCGGACAGCGGCACCGCCTGCACCCGCGTCGCGTCCAGGGCCTGCGTGTAGGCGGCGTACTCCTCGTCCGCGCCGGCGGCCATCGCGTCCAGGGCGCCGCGCCCGCGCGCCAGCAGGGCGTTCCCGTCGGTTCGCCCGCCGGAGCGCCGTACCTCCTCCTCGACGGCGCGTACCAACAGCCGTTCGGCCTCGGCCCGGTGGCTTTCCCGCATGTGCGTCCCCCTCCGAGAGCATGGTGAGTGCACATTGTCCTGCGGACGGGGCGTCATGGCGAGTGGTGCCTGTCGTTCGGCTGTTCGGCGGCCCGGTACAGGAATGATTGCCTCCGTCCCGTGCGTTCCAGCGGACGAGGACTCATTCGACAGCACCCGACAGCATCGGAGATGGACAGCATGCCTCTGAAGGGCGAGTACGAGCCGAGCACGCAGCAGCTGGTACGGGACCAGGTGGAGCTGTACGAGAGTTCCGGCGGCACACAGGGCACGACACTGGCGTCCCTGGTCGGCACGGCCGACGAGAAGCGCCGGGACATGCCCGTCGTCATCCTGACCACGCTGGGCGGAAAGAGCGGCAAGATCCGCAAGTCCCCCCTGATGCGTGTGGAGCACGACGGCACCTACGCCGTGGTCGCCTCCCTGGGCGGCGCCCCGAAGCACCCGGTCTGGTACTACAACGTCGTGGCCGACCCGAGGGTGGAGCTGCAGGACGGCGCGGTGCGCCAGGACATGGTGGCCCGTGAGGTGACGGGCGACGAGAAGGCCCTGTGGTGGGCCCGCGCGGTCGAGGCGTTCCCGGACTACGCGGACTACCAGAAGAAGACGGAGCGCGAGATCCCGGTCTTCGTACTGGAACCGGCGGCAGACGGACACTGACCCGGCGCCTCTCCAGGCCGTATGCCGCGCCCTCCACACCACGCGGAGGGCGCGGCGTCGTGGTGGGGGCGGCACCGTCACACCGGCCATGCCCCGAAGACATCCCCCGGTCCCCGGACCAGGTCGGCCCCGTCGCCCCCGCCCGTCCCGGTGATCCCGCTCGTGCCGCCGAGGGGCGCGACGATCAGCCCGGTGGAGCCCGGGACGAAACCCGGTACCTGGGCCGCGCCCTCGTTCAGGGCGGCCAGGTCGTGGTGGTCGAAGGGCCCGTCAGCCACTTGACCGAGCCCGCGAAGTACAGCGTCCCGGCCACGGGTGCGCGGTCGGCGCCCACCAGGTCGACCTCGGGGCTGAACTGCCGGTTCCACCAGCTACCCACCGCCTCGGCCTCCGGCCAGGGCAGTTCCCCCGTCGCTGCCGCCAGTTCGAGCGACTCCCGGATCAGAGGTTCGACCGCACGACCGCGCCAGGCCGTCCACCGGCGCCGTACCATCCGGAACGCCATGTCCGGACGCCCTCGCAGCGCCGGATTCTGGGAGCGGAAGGGATCTTTCCGATCGCGCGCCGACTCCGACGCCGTAAACGGGCGACACCTTCCATTTACGTTGAAGTGCAGAGACACGCCTGCTCGGCCCTCTCGGAAATGAGGCCGTGGCACGATGTGCGGCATGACGACGAACCGAAAGGCCCATGCCGCGTAGGCGGCCAGGACACATCCGGGCACGCGTCCCCGGCGCCCGGTACCCAGAAGTAAGGCGCACCATCGACGGCCTGTCCTCGCGTGCGCTGTCCGAGATCTTCCGTCTCGAACACACCCGCAACTATCTGCGGCCGGGAGACGTCGGCGCGGCTCTGCGTCTGTGGAAGGACTACGTGCACCGTCCCGAGCGCCAGTTGTGGGACGACTACGAACGGGGCAACGTGCACTGGTACTGCTGCGGTGATCCCCTCGAAGCCCGTGCTCTCCTCGACACCGTGACGCAGGTCCTTTCGCCTCGAAGCGCCCGCGAACTCCGGCGGATCGTCGGCCGGTACGACGCCGTCTGGAACCAGCCCTCACCGCCGTACGACCCGGGTGAAGGCTGATGATCGTCACGTTCGGGGTGAACGGCACGCTCGTCGTGCCGAAGGGCGGCCCCACGTGCCCCGACGCCGGGGGGGGCCGGACGGCGCTGCGAGTGTGTCGTACGGGCTGTCGGCCGCGGCCCGGCGTGAGAATCCAGGGATGAACGGGGCGCCGGGGGCCGACCGTAAGGAGCTGGACACCATGGTGATGGCGGACGAGCGCGACGAGTGGCCGGACACCACCGCGGTACGGGTCGCCCTCTGGCGGGCGATGCACGTACAGGCCGACCCGCCGCCCCACGTCATCGAGGACGAGATCGGCCTGCGGCTGGCGGCCCCCGGCGAGGGATGGCGGCACCGTCCCGACATGGACCCGCGCGCCACCGCCGGGTTCCGGGCGGCCGTCGTGGCCCGCGCCCGGTTCGTCGAGGATCTGGTCGCCGAGCAGGCCGGCCGCGGGGTCACCCAGTACGTCATCCTGGGGGCCGGGCTCGACACCTTCGCCCAGCGCAGACCGGAACTCGCCGCCCGCCTCCGCGTCTTCGAGATCGACCGGCCGGGCACCCTGGCCTGGAAGCGGCGGCGCCTGACCGAGCTGGGGTACGGGGTCCCCGACGGGCTGCGACTCGTCCCGGTCGACTTCGAGGCGGGCGGGGACTGGTGGGAGGAACTGGCCGCCGCGGGCTTCGATCCCGGCCTGCCCGCGGTCGTCGCATGCACCGGGGTCACCATGTACCTCACCGAGGAGGCCACGGCGGCGACCCTGCGCCGGCTCGCCGGACTGGCCCCCGGCTCGACGCTCGCCCTGACGTTCCTGCTCCCGGCCGGACTCCTCGACGAGGCCGACCGCCCCGCACTGGAGGCGACCAAGCCGCAGGCGCGGGCGGCGGGAACGCCGTTCATCAGCTTCTACACCCCGCGAGAGATGCTGGCACTGGCCCGCGCGGCGGGGTTCGAGGACACCCGGCACGTACCGGGAACCGCCCTGGCCGACCGCTACTTCGCCGGCCGGAGCGACGGCCTCCGCCCGTCGAGCGGGGAAGATTTCCTGGTGGCCTCGGTCAGCTCGGACGACGCCCGTGAGCGCAGCTGACCGTACGGAGGAAGTGGCCCGCGTCCTCGGGGCCGGCCGGCTGCTCCCTCGCTCGTTCCGCCCTGACCGGGGAGCTCCTGGTTCCTTCGCCCGTTAGGGTGCCGGTGTGAACGAGGTGACCCCGGATGCGCCCCAGGACGTAACCCCCGATACGGCCCGTGTGTTCCGGGCGCTGCTCTCCGACGGCCTCGGCGCCGGCCGGTGGGAGGCCGTCACCGACGGTGAGTCCGGGGCCGGTGTCTTCCGCGCCGAGGACGGCTCGCGGTACGCCAAGTGTGTCCCCGCCGGTCAGGTCTCCGCGTTGGAGGCGGAGCGGGACCGGGTCGAATGGCTCCACGCACAGGGCCTCCCGGGGGCGCGCGTGCTCGACTGGCGGGTCACCGGCGAGGGTGCCCGCCTGGTGACGAGCGCGGTCGCGGGGGTGGCGGCCGATCAGCTGCCCGCTCCGAGGCTCCGGGAGGCGTGGGCGCCGATCGCCGACGCGGTACGCGGGCTGCACGAACTGCCCGTACGGGACTGCCCGTTCACCCGTGACCTCGCGCAGATGTTCGCCGTCGCGCGCGATGTCGTCGCCCGCGGTGCCGTCCACCCGGAGTTCCTCCCCGAGGAGCAGCAGGGGACGCCCGCCGGGGAACTGCTGGCGCGGCTCGAACCACAGCTCGGCCGGCGGCTCGCCGAGGAGGCGGACCGGAGCGTCGTCTGCCACGGGGACCTGTGTCTGCCCAACATCATCCTCGACCCGGAGACCCTCGACGTGGCGGGCTTCATCGACCTCGGCCGCCTCGGACGGGCCGATCCGTACGCGGACATCGCGCTGCTGCTCGCCAACTCCCGGGAGACATGGACCGGCGAGGAGCAGGCGTGCGCCGCGGACGAGATGTTCGCCCGACGGTACGGCGCCGTCCTGGACCGCGAGAGGGAGCGGTTCTACCTCCACCTTGATCCCCTCACCTGGGGGTAGCGCGGTGGCGCGGCAGCGGCGCCGTACCGCGCCGGTGCCAAAGGCCGGAATCGGGGTGGAGGCGCGAACCCGGGCGTGCCTATGATCCGGCTCATGGTGTCCACCGACCGGCTTCTCGCCTTCGCGGCCATGTCGTTCCTGCTCATCGTGGTCCCCGGCCCCAGTGTGCTCTTCGTGGTGGGGCGGGCCCTGGCGCAGGGGCGTCGTGCCGCGCTGACCACGGTGCTGGGGAACACGCTGGGCGCCTATGTGCTCGTCGTGGCCGTGGCGCTCGGGGTCGGTGCCGTCGTGGAGCGCTCCGTCATCGTCTTCACGGCGCTGAAGCTGGTGGGCGCTGCTTATCTGGTGTACCTCGGTGTGAAGGCGATACGGCAACGTGGCGTGCTGCAGGCCTCGTTCACGGGGGAGGGGCCCGGGCGCGGCAGTCTCCGTACGCTGTGGGACGGGTTCGTGGTCGGCGTGGCCAACCCCAAGACCATCGTGTTCTTCGCCGCCGTGCTGCCGCAGTTCGTCGACCCCGGCCAGGGGCATGTCGCCCTGCAGATGCTGCTGCTCGGTCTCGTCTTCAACGTCGTCGCGATCGTCTCCGACAGCACGTGGGGGCTGATCGCCGCCACCGCGCGGGGGTGGTTCGTCAGCTCGCCGCGCCGGCTCGCCATGGTCGGCGGCGCCGGTGGTGTCGCGATGATCGGCCTCGGTGTCGGCGTCGCGGTGACGGGCCGTAAGGACTGAGACTCCGTACCCGCACACAACTGACGTTCCGCACCACACACAGCGGAGTGCGGTAGCCCACCCGCGGCAAGGAGGGCTACCGCACGATGCCGACTCGGGGAACGGCTACCGGCTCAGCCGGTCTTGACGGGGGTCAGGGTGAAGCCGTCGTTGGGCTTGCCCGCGAGGAGGTCGGCCAGTCCGCCGCTGAGCGCGTACGTCCTCCCGTCCGGGCCCGCGGTCACGTCGCTGGTGACGGGGTCCTGGACGGTGTCGGTGACCTTCACCGTGGCTTCCTTCCAGTTGTTGCTGGGCCGCACGTGCTGGATCTGGGCGGGCTTGCCGTTCAGCAGACCGCTGCTGACCGCGGTGATCGAGCCGTCCTCCAGGAGCCGCATGCCGGCCGTGGGGGCCGACAGCGGCGTCCCGGACAGCTTCACCAGCTCCGCGTCCTCGGGCTGCTGGACGGGCACCCGTACGATCGCGCCGTCGGCCATGGCGATGATCAGCTGGTCCCCGGCCACCCACTCCACCGCGGACATGCCCACACCGTTCAGGAAGTCAGGGATGTCCAGCTTGCCCTGGAGCAGGTCGCTCCGCAGGAGGACCGAGGCGCGGCCCTCGGTGTCGATGCGGAACACCGTGGGGGTCAGCTCGTCGACGGCGTAGACGGTGCCGTCGGGCGCCACCGTCACGTCGGAGATCAGGTGCTTCTTGCCATCGAGGGCGATGGCCGTCAGGTCGACGCACCAGTCCTGCTTCCCGGTGGCCAGGTCGTAGCTGCCCACACCGGCGATGCCGAAGGGGTTCTCCTTGGAACGGTCGGCGGTGCCGTAGTCCACGTTGCCGACCAGGACGCGGCCCCGCTCGCGGTCGACGCGGACGGCCTGTGCCGACACCAGTTGCGGGTCGTCGATGAAGGTGCGCACCGTGCCGTCCGGGTCGACGGCGTAGACCTTGCCCTGCTTCAGCGAGCCGGCGAAGAACGTCTTCGACTGCGCGTCGTAGTCCAGGGAGTGCGGGAACACGTTCGCGCCGTCGGCCTTGATGGGGCTGGGCGTCTTCTGCTTGTTCTGCCCGGTCACGGATCGCTCGGAGGCGGAGCTGGAGTTGGAGTTGGAGTTGGCCACGGTTTCGGAGCCGGTTCCGCCGGACATGTTGCGCGCGGCCAGCGCCGTCCCGGTGGCCGCCACAACGACCAGTGCCGCACTCGCGATGGCGATCTTCAGCTTCGTCTTCTTCATGGTCCTTGTTTCCTCAGGAGAGTTGGGGTCGGCGGGTACTGCGGTGAGGTGTCCGGGGATCATCCGGTGATGTCGCGTCCGAGCAGGGCGGCCAGCCGGTCGAGCGCGGGGGCGTCCTCCGGAGCGGTCCGGGACGGCGCGAACGGAGCGCCGGGCCCGGACGGCAGCTGTGCCAGGAGGCCGCGGGCGAACTCGGTCTCCCGCTCCACCGTGGCGTCGTCGAACAGGGCCTTCTGGCCGATGGCCCGGGCCAGGTCCCAGCCGTGCACCAGGTGCTCGATGGTCTGCAGGTGCAGCGCCACCGCACCGGGCACCTCACCGACCGGCGCCCGCACGGCGCGCTCCAGCGCTCCCGGAGCCTCGAAGGCGGCGACCAGGGTGGCGGCCGAGGTCCGGAACGTCCGCCTGAGCTCCTCCGGAGCGGTGTCGGCGTCGAGCGCCGGCAGGGGCGCCTCCGCCCCCATCACGTCGGCGAACGTCTGCTGTCCCGCGACCAGATGGTCGACAAGCTGCCGGACGGTCCAGTCGGTGCAGGGCGTGGGCGCGCTCCACCGCTGCTCCTCCACGTGCTCGACCAGGTAGGCGACGGTGTCGACGACCTCGGTGAAAGCCGTGACGGGTGTAGTGGACATGGGGAACCTCCGGGAGGGGTGAAAGAGGAAGACGGGCACGCGCCCGTCGCGTGCGAGCACCGGAAACGGGTGATCGCCGCTGGGCGGGGACACAGGAGAAGAGAGAGGGGAGGCGGCGTCATCGGCGGCGGGAAGGCGCGCGTGACGAGGCCCTGCGGCACTCTCCGGCAGGCCTCGGGCCGGGGAGCGACGAGTGATGTTCAGGGGTGACGCTTCATACGTACGGGCGAGACGGAACGAACGGGCGGACTACGGACGGACTGTGGATGTGCGGTGGCCGGACGGCCGGATCAGGAGTGCAGGGGAGGAGCGATGTGTACGGGGGCGCCGGTGGCGGGGTGGGCGGTTGCCGGCCTGTCGGCTGTGGGCTGGAGGGTCTGGTTGAGCAACCGCAGCGCCGCCTGGGAGGCGGAGCCGGGCGCCGCCGTCGTCACCACCACCCGGATCCCCTGCTCCCGGGGCACCGCGAGCGAGTGCTGGAGCACGTCCAGCTCTCCGACCGTCGGATGGCGCATGCGGTACTCGACCATGCCCCAGGCGCGCACCCGGTGCTCGGCCCACAGCGTGGCGAACTGCGGGCTGCGCATGGTCAACTCGCCTATGAGGGAGGCCAGATGCGGGTCGTCCGGGTATTCCCCGACCGCCTGCCGCAGCTTGCCCACCACGTCCCGCGCCTTGCTGTGCCAGTCCACGTACAGGTCCTGGGTGTGGGCGTCCAGGAATATCAGCCGGGCACTGTTGGGCCGCGTGGCCGCCCGATCCGGGCTGTCCCCGGCCAGGTGCCCGGCGAACAGTGCGTGCCCGGCGCGGTTCCACGTCAGGATGTCCGAGCGCCGGCCGAGGACGACCACGGGTGAGTCCCTCAGGGCGTCCACCAGTTGGCGCACCGCCGGGGTGACCCGCTCGGCGGGGAGCCGGCGGCGGCTCTTGCGGGCATCACCGGACAGGGTGTGCAGGTGGCGCCGCTCCGCGTCGTCCAGGCGCAGAGCCGTGGCCAGTGCGTCGAGGACCTGCGGCGAGGCGTTGAGCGACAGCCCCTGTTCCAGCCGGATGTAGTAGGCCACGCTGACCCCGGCCAGCTGGGCCAGCTCCTCCCGCCGCAGCCCCGGCACCCGCCGCCGGTCGCCGTAGTCCGGCAGTCCCACGTCGGCCGGCTTCAACTGCGCCCGGCGAGTGGTGAGGAACTCGCCGAGGAGGGACTTGCCGTGCGCTGTCTCGTCCATGCGGTCGAGTATGGCCAGCCCCGCCACATCCAGCCTGCCCCTGCGAGTAGCAGACACGGAGCCGCGGCCGCGGCCGGCGGGGCGGTGCCGGGCGGTCCCGTGCGGGGCCGCCCGGCGGGCTACGGGCGTGATGTTGTGTCAGGCCCGCTGTTGGGGGAGCGCTTCACCCGATCGGGACGTACTGGCCGTTGCGGATGACGCAGGGGCGACCGTTGACCTCGTACACGGGCTCCGAGGCCGGCGCGCCACCACCTCCGCGCGGGCCGGGCGGCGGGCCTCCGTACGAGGGGCCTCCGTAGGAGGGGCCGGGCGGCGGGCCTCCGTACGAGGGGCCTCCGTAGGAGGGGCCGGGCGGCGGGCCACCGAACGAGGGGCCACCGAACGAGGGCCCGGGCGGCGGGCCAGGGTAGGGCGCGTGCGACGGGCCGCCTCCGTACGAGGGCCCGGGCGGCGGGCCAGGGTAGGGCGCGTGCGACGGACGCGAGTGCCGTGGCGCGTGCGACGGACGCGAGTGCCGTGGCGCGTGCGACGGACGCGAGTGCGGATGCGGGGCGTCCACGATCATCGGCGACCCCCCGCCCCCGTCCCCGCCCTCGTCGGAGGATGACGACATTTCGAGCAGGGTATCGCGTGCCCCCCTGGAGAGCTTGTGCTTGCCGGACTGTGCCTTGGGGTAGGCCTGCGCACCGTAGCGGTCCCCGTCATGTGTCACGGATCCGGCCATGGGGAAATTGTCTACGAATTCGTCACGGCTGGCCCTGCCGCTCTTTTGGCGCTCAAGTGCGGAACGCAACGCCTTGTTGGAACCCGGGCGACGCTTATGCTCCGAATACGAGGCGCCGTAGAGTGTGGAGGCGGCACGGCGCCGGGTGGGGTCCATGCTGTCGATCCTGTCCTGGTCCGGCGGCTCATTCCGCAGGACGTCCACGGCGACCCCGAGATCGTCGTCGGTCAGCTGGGACATGAAGCCTGGGGGCTTGCCAGGGCGTTTTTCGTGGTACCTGTCGCTGAATCTGCCGCTGCCGGGGTGCTGCTTTTTGTTCGTCACGGCCATCGGGCCCTTGTCGTTCGCGTAGCCCTTCTTGATGGTGTGCCCGCCGAACGGATCGTCATTCGGGCCGTAGGGCAGGTCCCCGTCGTCGTATTCCGCGTCGCGTCTTGAGGCGCGCTCGTGAGCCCTCCTTTCCCTTGCGAGCGCCTCCTGGTACTTCTCCTCCTCCGTCATGCGTGAATAGTCCCGGTCCCGGCCGCGCTGCACCTGAAGGGGCGCGCGCTGCACCTGGGGCGCCCGCTGCACGGGCGAGGCACCGGACAGGAATGCCGACGTCGCGGCGTTGCCCGCTTGAGTCTGCATGGCCGAGAGGGAGAGGAACGTGTCGGCAGCGGCCCCGGCCGCGCTCTGGGACGGACGCGCCAACGGCGCTCGGGCACCGTTGGCTTCGCGATCTCTGTATGCGTACAAGGGCTCGGCTCCTCGGGTCTTTGGGCGGTCCCCCCGGCTTTACTGCCACCTTCCAGGTGTAGTGAGGCGAAGCCTGGGACGCCATGGACGCGAGGGCAGTGTGCGGCTACCCAACGGGCAGCCGTTCGGCGCCTCTTGGGGCAGGGTCGCATCTTCGACCTCGGCCACGCCCCTGACCGGTGATGCCTCGCCGGGGGTCTTCGTTCCGGGTGTTGTTGTGCCGCCGGAAGGCGAAGCTCGGGTTGTCGGCTGCCCACTGTCGACGCCGAGCACCGTACCCGGTCCGGAGACGCGCCGTCGAGAGCGGCAGCGTGGTCTTCCCGGTCCCCGTCCGCGCTCCGGACTCGGTCCTAGCCCACGCCGTCAGGTGCGAACGAAGACCGACCAGACCATGCGGATCGGGCGCGGCCGGGAGATGAAGCGCAGTCCGTGCCGTGTGGCGGCCGGTTCGGTGGTGAGCGCGAGGTCGTATCGGCGCTCGGCCACGGCCTGGGCCGCCTGGCTGGTGGAGTCCGCGATGGCCACTTCGGGTAACTGGTGGGCGACGGAAAGCAGTTGGTCGACCAGCGGTCATGGCGATGGGTGCGTGACCACGCTCAGGGGGTAGGAACTGCTGCCCGATAAGTGAGTTCTGGTGACCATACGCGCGCGCGAGTGAGTCTGTGGTGGTTCCCGGTTCTGTTCCGGTGGGGTGGGTGGCTGTTGGGCTGGGTGGGTGACTCTTGACCCGGTGGTTCGTTGTCCTGTTCGACATGGGATGCCCGGTGGCGTACCGGAGGCCCGGGAGCCCAGGGCTGCGGAGGGGGTGGGATGGATGGCGGAGCTTCGGGTAGTGGTCGCGCCGTTTGTCGTGCCCGGCCCGGCGGGTGTTGCAGTGCGTACCCGATTGCGTGTGTCGGCCGCCGAGGAGCGGGTGCTGTGTGAGGTGGGTGGGTGGTTGGGGTCGTTGGCGTCGGGGGATCTGGCGGTCCGCTGCCGTGACGGTCTGGACCACGACGCGGAGCGCTGGGCGGTGCGTAAGCGGGCGTTGACGGGGCGGTCGTCGTCGCGGTGGGCCGGGAGTATCACCAAGGCCACCCATGACCAGTGGGCCCTGGCCCGTCGGGGCCTGGCCGCGCATATCCGCGGTCTGGAGGCGGGGATCGCGACGGTCCGCCACCGCCTCGCGCTGCCGGTCGGCGAGAAGGGCACCCAACCTGCTTCTCGGCGCTGGTCCTGGCGCCGAGAACAGGATTGCGGACGAACTCGACCGGGCGGCCGAGCAGTCCCCCGCGAGCGTTGATGTCCTCGGCTCCGGATCCCATGGGCGAGACGGGCCGAAGGCCGTTGTCCGCGAGGGGACCGGTCGGCGACAGGCCGTTGGCGACCGGCGGTACCCGATACGGATCGGGGCCCGCGCGTCGTCAGGTCAGACGTCGGTTCCACCGCGTCCTGTGGCGAGCAACTGCGTCTCCCAGCTGAAGGCGACGCCTGTTGCGCCCCCGTGCTCCAGCAGAACGTCGGTGAGGCCCGGGAGGGTCTTCTCGCGGGCATAGTCGCGCTGCCACTCACTCATTACGGCCAACCAAGTGATCGGTACCACGCCCGCCTGGATCATGCGACGCACAGCCATGTCGTGGGTTTCCTTCGAGGCGCCGCCCGAAGCATCGGTGACGACGAAGACCTCGAAGCCCTCACCCGCCGCCTGTATCGCCGGCATCGCGACACACACCTCCGTCCAGAGACCGGCGATGATCAGCTTCTTGCGGCCGGTCGCCTTGACGGCGTCGACGACGACCTGGTCCTCCCAGGTGTTGATGACCGTGCGGTTGATCGGCTTCTGCTCCGGGAACACGTCCTGCAGTCCCTTGATGAGGTAGCCGCCGCGCTCCTCCAGGACGGTCGTCAGGATGGTCGGTACATCGAACACCTTGGCGGCCTTGGCGAGGGCGACAGAGTTGTTCACGACCATCGTGGGCTCGTGGCTGTTCAGGTTGGCGAACTGGAACGGCTGGTGGTCGATCAGGACGACGACGCTCTCCTCGGGCGTCAGCAGTGCCTGGAGTCCGGACTTTGCTTCCTTGCTCATGGGATCTCTTTCCTGGTGTCTGTGTCTGTGTCTGCGTGCGTGTCTATGTCCGCGTGCTCGGACGGGTCATCGTCGATACGGCGGTACACCGCTCCTCGGGCCGAGTCGGCAAGCCATCACGCCGAGTGCTCCACGAGCCGGTTCGGCCCCGTGCGGAGAGACGGCCCCCGGTGTCAGGAGCAACCGGCTCGACCAAGTAGATGACGCGTCACCTATATTAGCGTTGGAAGTTGACGCGTCAAGTAGATGTGTGGGGGCGGAAGTTGGTGGCCCGAACCTGGGCGAGCGAAGCTGGCGGTCGGCCGCGTACGCCGTTGTGCGGCCGGTGACAGGTGCCTTCTCGGCGGGACCGCGCTCGGCCGGGCTGCGCATCCGGCCACCGCGGGGTGTCGGGTGTGACCGGGCCTCGCCCGTCTCGGTGTGGAAGAAGACGCGCTGTACGCCCGGGTCGGGGTAGGCGGTCGGAAAAGGGAGGTCAGCGTGTCGGTGGGTTCCGGCGCGGTGTGATGACGGCGTTCGGCAGGGCCGGTGCGGGAAGGCGGCCGCCGGGAAAGTCCTCGATGACGCCGAAGCGGTCGGAGGAGGCCTCCCAGTCCTCGCGGGCTTTCACGATGTCCTCGTTGCTGCGGCCGATGAAGTTCCACCACATGACGATCTCCTCCCCGAAGGGAGGTCCTCCGAGGAGGATGGTCCGCGCCGGGGTGTCGGTCTCGTTCACCATCGTCAGGGTGTCCGCGCCGCGAGGGACGTAGCCGAGTTCGGCAGGCCGCAGCACCGTGTCGATCAGGCGGATGTCCCCGCTGTCCATGAGAAGGCCGTGCTCGAAAGCCGCGTCCACGGCGAGAGTGAGCGTTCTGTGCGCTTCGATGACGATCTCGGCGCCGAGCAGCGGTGTGAAGCTCCGGACCGGGGAGGTCCGGCCGGCGAGCGAGCCCAGAAAGACCCTGATCTCGGCCCCGTCGACCTGAGTGGGTTCGGGCGCGTGGTGCTGGAAGTCCCGGGCGGTGCCGCGGTGTTCCTCGGGCAGTGCGACCCACAACTGGACGCCGTGGATGACGGTGGTGTTCGGGGTGGAGACCTCCGAGTGGGCGATGCCGTGTCCGCCGGTCATGACGTTTACCTCGCCGGGCCTGACCAGGGCATGAGTGCCGAGGGTGTCGCGATGCTCGACCTCGCCGCTGAACAGCCAGCTCACCGTCTGCAGTCCGGTGTGCGGATGTGGGGGCATGTTCATGCCGCCTGACGCGGCGACCTGGTGCGGCCCGTAGTGATCGGCGAAGCACCAGGCGCCGATGAGTGTGCGCCCCCGCTGGGGCAGTGTCCGCCGCACGCGCATCGCACGCGGACCACCCAGGGGGACCTCGCGCGCCGACAGGACATCGACCCGCGGCGCTCCGGTCGGCCGGTCGCCTTCGACGAGTGCACCGCACCGCAGCGCCGCGGCACCGTTTTCCACGTTGCTCACCGAGAGAGCACCTCCCACACAATTTGGTTGTCGTGTCAACTATGATGTCACGGAGGCAGGCTGATGGCCACAACACCCGTACGAACACGGGCCACTGCGAGCACGGCCCGAAGGAGGCCCCGACGTGAGCAACCGCACCCACGGCTCCCCATCCCGCAGGATCTTCATCGACAAACAGAGCCCCAAGGCCTTCCACGCCCTCGTGCAGGCCTCGGAGGCGGTCCGGGCAACGGCCTCCGAGGCGGGGCTCGACCGCACCACCGTGGAACTGATCAATCTCCGCGTGTCACAGCTCAACGGCTGCGCCTAGTGCCTCGACGTGCACACCGGAGCGGCCCTGCGCGCCGGTGAATCACCGCGGAGACTCGGCATCCTGAACGCATGGCGGGACGCCGGCCTGTTCACTTCCTCGGAGCGCGCCGCCCTGGCGCTGGCCGAGGCCACGACTCATCCGGTGAACGCCGCGGCCCAGGCATCCGCCTACGAGGCCGCGCGGCAGGTCCTCTCCGAGGATCAGATCTCAGCCGCGATCTGGGTGGCGGTCACCATCAACGCGTTCAATCGCGTGTCGATCATGAGCAAGCACCCGGTGCCGCCGCTGCACGACACGTAGAAGCGGTTGGCCCGCCATGCCCATGCCCCTGCCCCTGCCCTTCGGTGTGTCCGGTGCGGCGGAGACGTGGTTGACCGGTTACGTACATCGGCGGCCACTGCGGCGACGCGCACGCCGGCCGCATGAGGCACCCCGGGCCGCCCGTTCCGGTCAGGATGGTTTCTCGTCCAGCTTCTCCACCACGCGCTCGGAGATCCGGGCCAGCAACCGCAGTTCCGACGGCGTGACGTTGTCGAGGAAGAGCTCACGCACCGCTTCCACATGACGCGGGGCGGCAGCTTCGACCATCGCTCGCCCCTCGTCCGTGATGACCACGAACGCGCCACGGCCGTCCTCGGCGCACTCGTCCCGCACCACCAGCCCGCGCTTCACCATCCGGGCGATGTGATGGGACATCCGGCTCTTCTCCCACTCCAGCGCCCTGGCGATGTCCAGAAACCGCTGCCGCCCGTCCGGTACGTCCGTCAGCTCGACCAGTACGGCGTAGTCCGCACGCGACACGTTGGACTCCGTCTGCAACAAGCGGGACAACCGGCCCAGGAGCCTCTCGTGCATGCGGACGAAGCTCCGCCAAGCAAGCTGCTCCTCAGCAGTCAGCCAACGCACTGTCTGTTCCATGAAACAAGTTTAGACGTAGTTGACACTTCACTGAATAGGCGCCGGGCATGCCGACGGGCTCGTCATGCCTCGTCCGCACCCCGCAGACGGGGCGGCAGCCTTCCCGGCGGCGGCCACAGCCGGCTCGCGGTGTCGGGACGCGCGGCGGCGGGGGGCAACGGGATGACGCCGGACTCCGCCGCCTGCGTACTGCTTCAGGATGTCCCGGCGCGGTCGTCGTGGGTCCTGCGGCAGGCCGGGCTCCGGTGAGGAGGGTGGTGGAGAGAGCGACGGCGATGAGGGCGGTTCCGGCCAGGATATGGGAGGTGAGGGGTTCGTCCAGGAAGAGGGCGCCGGACAGGACGGCGATCACCGGGGCGACGAAGGCGTAGCTCGTGGCCGGAGCCGGGTTGGTGTGGGCGGTGAGGTGGCGGTAGGCGGCCATCGCCAGCAGGGACCCGAAGACCACCAGGTAGGCGAGGGCGAGCCCGGCGCCCCAGTGCGGCCGCGGCGGTGACGCGAACTCGCCCCGGGCGGCGGCAGCCACGGCCAGCGCCGCGCCGCCCACGATCATCTGCGCGGCCGGCCCGCGCACGCCGGCCGAGTGGTCGTCCAGATGGGAGCCGAGTACCCAGCACATGGCGGCCGGCAGGAGGATCGCCGCGCCGGTCAGCCCGCCGCGTCCCAGCCCGGCCGACAGCACGGCGACGCCCGCCAGGCCGAGCCGGACCCCCGCCATTCCGCGCTGCGCGTCGGCCGTCCCCTCGCGGTGTTCAGCAGCACGCTCCACAGCGGAACCGTGGCGATGAACAGCGCCGTCGTGCCCGAGTCGACATACTCCTCGGCCAACGCCACGCCGCCCATGCCCACGGAGAAGAGCAGCACCCCGACGAGCGTGGCCCGCCGCCGAAGGGCCGTCAGCCGTGGCTCGTGGCGGCGTTCGGCCAAGCCTCACAGCAGCAGACCCGCCGTCAGGAACCGGACCGAGCTGAGCGTGAGGGGCTCCGTCCCGCGCAGCCCGAACGCGATCGCCAGATAGGTGGTTCCCCATACGAGCCAGGTCACGGCGAGCGGAACGGCGGTTCCTCCGAACGCCGGCGACACGGATCTCATGGCGAGGAGCGCACTTCGGCTGTTCAGTCGCTGACCCTGCTGCGGGACTGGTACAGGAGGTCCTCGTATTCGGGATGCCGGGCGATCCAGCCCGCGAAGAACGGGCAGGTGGCGAGGACGCGCAGGTTCGCGGCCCGTGCCTCGTCAAGGGCTGTGCGAGCCAGCGCGGACCCCACTCCCCTGCCCTCGTACTCCGGCTCGACCTCGGTGTGCGTGAATGCGATGAGCTCCGTCGTACGGATGTATGCGGCGACGCCCGCGGCCTTGGACTCTCCGTCGACGCGGGCCTCGTAACGCTTTGCATCGGGCACGTCGCGTACTTCGACCGCCATGTGACCTTCTCCTGGGTGTGATTCCGCTCGACTCGGCGGGAGTTCCGTCGGACAGGACATCACCTTAGTTCCCTTCGGTTGACGTATCAACTTTCTTCTCCGCGGGTGAGCTCGGGACGGCAGCTGAGGCCGACTCGGCACGTCACGTCAGCCGCTACGAGCCGGGCCGCGCGAGGCGAGGGCCTGTGGGTCCGGATCATGCGACGATGCACGTATGAACCGACTTGCCAAGGAGCAGTCGCCCTACCTGCTCCAGCACGCCGCCAACCCGGTGGACTGGTGGCCCTGGGGGGACGAGGCGTTCGCGGAGGCGAGACGGCGGGACGTCCCGGTGCTGCTGTCGGTGGGGTACTCCTCGTGCCACTGGTGCCATGTGATGGCGGGCGAGAGCTTCGAGGACGTCACCACCGCCAAGTACATGAACGCCCACTTCGTCAACATCAAGGTCGACCGCGAGGAGCGGCCCGACGTCGACGCCGTCTACATGGAGGCCGTGCAGGCCGCCACCGGGCAGGGCGGGTGGCCCATGACCGTGTTCCTCGACGCCGACGGAGCGCCCTTCTACTTCGGTACGTACTTCCCGCCCGCGCCCCGGGGCGGCATGGCGTCCTTCCCGCAGGTGCTGGAGGGTGTCAGCGCCGCCTGGACCGGACGGCGCGCGGAGGTCGCCGAGGTGGCGGCGCGGATCGTCGGGGAGCTGGCGGGGCGGTCGCTCGCGCAGAGCGGTGACGGGCCCCCCGGGGAGTCGGAGCTGGCCCAGGCGCTGCTGGGGCTGACCCGGGAGTACGACGCGCGGCGGGGCGGGTTCGGCGGGGCGCCGAAGTTCCCGCCGTCGATGGTGGTGGAGTTCCTGCTGCGGCACCACGCCAGGACGGGCTCCGAGGGCGCGCTCCAGATGGCCACGGACACCTGCGAGGCGATGGCGCGCGGCGGGATCTACGACCAGTTGGGAGGCGGGTTCGCGCGCTACTCCGTCGACGGCGAGTGGGCCGTGCCCCATTTCGAGAAGATGCTCTACGACAACGCCTTGCTGTGCCGGGCGTACGCGCATGTCTGGCGGGCCACCGGCTCCGATCTGGCCCGCCGGGTGGCGGTGGAGACCGCCGACTTCATGGTCCGTGAACTGCGCACCGCCGAGGGCGGGTTCGCCTCGGCGCTGGACGCCGACAGTGCGGACGGCAGCGGTGGCGGACGGCATGTGGAGGGTGCCTTCTACGTCTGGACGCCGGACCAGCTGCGGGAGGTCCTGGGGGAGTCCGACGCGGAGTTCGCCGCGCAGTACTACGGGGTGACACCGGAAGGCACCTTCGAGGAGGGCGCCTCCGTGCTGCAACTGCCCCTCGGCGAGGGTGTGGTGGACGCCGGACGCGTCGAGTCCGTACGGGCGCGGCTCTTCGCCGCCCGCGAGGAGCTGCGGGAGCGGCCCGGGCGCGACGACAAGGTCGTGGCCGCCTGGAACGGGCTGGCCATCGCCGCGCTGGCCGAGACCGGCGCGTACTTCGACCGCCCCGATCTGGTGGAGCGGGCCACGGAGGCCGCCGATCTGCTCGTCCGCGTCCACCTCGACGGAGCGGCGCGGCTGGCCCGTACCTCGAAGGACGGCCGGGCCGGCGCGAACGCCGGAGTGCTGGAGGACTACGGCGATGTGGCGGAGGGGTTCCTCGCGCTCGCCGGGGTCACCGGCGAGGGCGTGTGGCTGGAGTTCGCCGGAATCCTGCTGGACATCGTTCTCGACCGGTTCGTGGCGGAAGGCGGCGCCCTGTACGACACGGCCGACGATGCCGAACAGCTGATCCGCCGGCCGCAGGACCCGACGGACAACGCGACGCCCTCCGGCTGGACGGCCGCCGCCGGGGCGCTGCTCTCGTACGCCGCGCACACCGGCTCCGAGCGTCACCGGAGCGCGGCCGAGGGGGCGTTGGGCGTGGTGAAGGCGCTCGGGCCGCGGGTGCCCCGCTTCATCGGCTGGGGGCTCGCGGTCGCCGAGGCGGCGCTCGACGGGCCGCGGGAGGTCGCGGTCGTGGGCACGGGGAAGGAGGCCGCCGCCCTGCACCGTGCCGCGCTGCTGGCCACCGCGCCCGGAGCCGTCGTCGCGGCCGGTGAGCCCGGGGGCGAGTCCGGGGGCGAGGAGTTCCCGTTGCTGGCGGGGCGTCCGCTCGTCGACGGGCGAGCCACCGCCTATGTCTGCCGGCACTTCGTCTGCTCGGCGCCGACGACCGAACTCACGTGGCTGAAGGGCGAGTTGGGCGTTCTCGAATAACGGCATGCGCGCCCGGCCGGCCCGCCACCCGGATAATCGGCTTGGGTGGCGGGCCGGCGTCGTGTTACCTCTGGCGGGTTCACACGAACGTCAACCGGTCGTACGAAACCGGCAGCACGGACAACGAAGGGCTGGACCGCGCATGGTGCTCGGAGAGCTGGTGAAACTGCGGGCGATGGAGCCGGCGGACGCCGAACAGCTGTGGCACTGGAACCACGACCCCGAGGTCATGCGCTGGATGAGCGACGGCTACGCCCAGTCGCTGGCCCAGGTCAGGAAGGGCATGGAGGAGCGCCCGCGCAACGCGTACGGCGACGTGCTGTACGGCGTCGAGACCCTCGCGGACGCCACGCTCATCGGGCTGGTCCGGCTGCGTGACACCGAGCCGGAGACCGGCTGTGCGGCGCTCGACATCTACATCGGTGAGAAGCAGTACTGGGGGCGCGGTTACGCCACCGACGCGATGCGGACGATCTGCCGCTACGGCTTCGACAAGATGCGGCTGCACAAGATCACGCTGAAGGTCGTCACGGAGAACCACGCGGCCCACCACGTCTACCGGAAGATCGGCTTCGTCGAGGAGGGCCGGCTCCGCCAGGTCTTCCGGCGGGACGGTCAGTGGTACGACATGTTCACGATGGGCCTGCTGGAGGGCGAACTCCTCGCCTGACGGTGCCGGATGAAGCCCGACGAAGCCGGACGAAGCCCGACGGAGCATGACGGAGGGCGTCCGGGCGGGCCGCGCGAACTCTGAGATGCCTGGACTTCATCGCGATGTCAGACCTCCGCCCTATCATCAGTTCCGAGTGTTACCGATCACAGCTCTACGCTGCGATCGTGGTCGGAGACGCAAGGGGGGCGTTGATGTTCGACGGGGATTTCGGGGCCGGTTCCGGTCCTTCCGGGGTGCGGGGGATGGCACGGCTCGCCCGGGGACTGCCGTGCGGCGTGGAGGTGTTCCACCTCAGGCCCGACGGCCGGGTGCTGTTCGCGGACCGGGAAGGGGCCCGGGAGCTGGGGCCGAGCGAGGAGTTCCTCCGGTTCATCGATGACGGGCAGTTCGCGCACTACCTCGTCGGGGACGCGAGGACCTCCCCGGAGCGGCCGTCGAACGCGACGTACAAGCTCGGGGTCGTCGGGCCGCGCAGCGCGTTCACCCCGCACGCCCACGGCGGCGAGCACATCGTGCTCAGCCTGGGGCACGCCTCCTGCGGTGTGTACGACCCGGTGCGGCGCCGGGTCACCGAAGTCCGGCTGTTCCCCGGGGCGATGATCCGGATCCCCGAGATGATGCCGCACTCCTTCGCCAACCGGGGCGCGCGGCCGCTCAACATCCTCGCCGCCAACACCGGCTTCGGCATCGACCACGAGGACTACGCGATCACGGCGGACGAGGCGGAGCGGCGCGCCGCCGGGGAGGGAGCGGCGGGAGTGGCGGAATCGGAGGGGGTGGAGGGCGGCCACGGGCTCTCCACCGCGGGCCGGGTCCCCACGGACGGCCGACTCTCCACGGACGGCCGGGGCCCTACGGACGGCCGGATCGCCACAGCCGACCGGGTTTCCGCCGCGGGCCGGGTCTCCACCGACTACGGGATCCTCGCCGCCGCGCTGCGCGACATCGAGCGCGTCCAGCGCGTCGGCGGTGTCGGCACCGTCAGCGCGCGCGAGCGGCTGGCCGCCGGTCTGCGGAGGGCCGCTGCCGTGCTGGAGGGGCCCCGATGATCTGCCCGCACTGTGCCAGAAGCCTGCTCCAGCGGGAGCGGACGGGCCGTACGTGCTCCAAGTGCAACCGGCAGTTCGCGCTGGACCCCAAGACCAACTCGCTGGGGCTGAGCGACGTACGGGTCCGGCGCGTCGCCGCGAAGCTCACCGACGACGGCCGGACCCCGATCACCGTCAACCAGCTCTGGTACGCCCTGAGCCGCAGGAAGGCGAAGGAGAGCGGGCGGGGCGCCGCCATCGGATGCCTGGTGATCGGGCTGCCGGTCAGCCTCGTCCTGCTGATCGCCGCCCTGTCCGTCGACGGAGCCGGCCCGCTCGCCATTTTCGGCTCGCTGTTCCTCGTCGTCACCCTCACCCAGTTCCGCTCCGCCATGAAGAGCCGCACACGCCTGGTGGAGGCCCACCCGCTCTCCCATTTCCGCAGCTCGACGATGAGCCTGTGGGTGTCGGTCCACGGCGCGCTCCCGACCGGTGTCGTGGACGAGGGACAGTTCCGGCACCCGGCGCCGCCCGCGCGGCCCCGGGCCGTGCTGCTCTGCGGTGACACGAGCATCGCCGTCTTCCTCGCGGCCAACGAACTGCCCCGGAGGTACGACATAGCCCTCGCCACCCGCGCCGGCGAGGTGCCGCCCGGTTCCGCGCCGGTGATCGTCCTGCACGACGCCGACGCGACGGGCTGCCAGCTCGCCGCGCGCACCCGCGCCGCGCTGCCCGGCCGCCGGGTCGTCGACGCCGGGCTGCCGCCGCGCGCCGTCATGAGCGCGCCGGGCGCCCTGACCGTACGGGGACCCAGGCCGCCGGCCGACGCGCTGGACCGGCTGCGCGAGAGCCGTACGCTCACCGACGCCGAGCTGCAGTGGCTGGCCAAGGGGTGGACCAGCCCCCTCGGCGCCGTACCGCCCGGCAAGCTGCTCGCCGCCGTCACCCGCGTGATCGAACGCTCCACGGGAGCGGAGGACGCCGACCGGACGAAGGCCGAGGCCGTCGGATTCCTCACCTGGCCCGGCGAGGCCGCCTCATGAGCGCTGACGGGCTTTTCGACCGGGCCGTGGACGCGGTGCTCGACCGCGCCGTGCTCGCCGCCGTCGGCCGCGCGGGCACACCGGGGCGGATCCGCTTCACGGAGCGGCAGCTCTACTACGAGACGTGCCGCGTGCTGCGTCCCGTGCGCGCCGTCCCGCGCCGGGTGCCGTTCACACCGGCCCCGCCCGTACGGTACGAGCGGTTCGAGGAAGCGTTGCGGAGACAGCAGGGGCGCGGGAGGCTCCCCGGGCTGCTGCCGCCGGTGCCCGCCGGTGCGCGGCGGAGCGCGCCACCGTCCGCCGAGCCGGATCTCCACGACTACGGGCTGCCCCGGCTGCTCGTCTGCGAGAGCCGGTCCGTGGTGCGCATGCTGCTCGCCAACGATGTGCATCTGGAGGCCGCCTGCCCGGTGTTCGCCGCCGACGACCTTCCGCTCGACCCCCGGCTGACGGCTGGGCTCGGCCGTGTCGAGGGCGCCACCGTGCACGTCCTGCACGACGCGAGCGTGGCGGGCATCGCCCTCACCGCGCGGGTGCGCGCCGCGCTGCGGGACACGGCCCCCGGCGTACGGGTCGCCTCGATGGGGCTGGTGCCCCGGCACGCGACGGCGCTGCATCTGACCTCCCGGCACGAAGCCGGTCACGAAGCCGGTCCCGCATCCGGTGCGGCCGGTCCCGCATCCGGTCAGGGCGACATGGCGGACCGGGGCGAGCGGCTCAGGTCCGTCCTGCCGTCCGCCCTCGGAGCGGGCGAGCTGGAGTGGCTCGCGCGCGGGCGCTCCGCCGAGGTGGAGTCCGTCCCGCCGGCCCGGCTGCTGCGCACCGTCCTGCGGCTGGTGCGCGGGCCGCGGACCGCCGGGCCCTCCGTGTGGACCGGCCTGCGCGAGCTGCGGACGACAGGCTTCATGACCTGGCCGACGGGACCGGCCCGGCGACACGAGGACACGAGACGATGATCCGGCCACGCGAAACCCCGTACCGGGACGAACTCCTCGCCGACGGGAGCGTCCACCGCACCTACGAGTCCGGCCGCGAGGAATGGCGGCGCAGGGACGGCGACAACCGTGTGCGGTGGCACGACAACCAGGGCGCCGCCGGCACCGACGAGCTGCTGGGCCGGCGGATCATCAAGCGCCGGTACGCCGACGGCACCGTGACGTACGGCCGGGACATCGGCTACGGCCGTACGGTCTGGGGCCAGGGCGAGTCGGTGATGGTCAACCGGAGCTCGTTCGGCGGCCGTATGGGCCTCGTCCTGGGCGGCGTCGGCCTGGCGGCGCTCACCGTCACCGCCGCGCAGTTCCCGCCCGCCAGCCTCACCCCCGAAGAGGAGGAGGCGCTGCGGCAACAGCAGCAGGCGGCGGCCCAGAGCTCCTCCGGCGGCGAGGCGGGCGGCAGCGGGGGAGGCGGGGACGGCGGGGACTCCGGCGACGGGAGCGGTTCCGGGGACTCCGTCGACGGGGACGACTGGAACGCCGGGGACGGCTGGGGCTCCGACGACGGCGGCGGCTGGAGCGACGACGACTTCGGGTGACCGCCCCCCGTGATCGACCGACCGGCCGGCAAGAGAGAAGCGAGACGAGAGGAGGGGGACCGTGGCGCGTTTCTGTGCCTGCCTGGCGACGACCCCCGAACGGGCGCGGTCACACCTCGCCTCGATGGGCGCGGCCGTACGGTACGACGCCGGAGCGGCCGGTCCGGGCCCCGGCGCCGCGCTGATCCTCGACGAACCCGGGCACGCCACAGGGCCGTTCACCGCCGGCGGCCGTACCGCCGTGGGGGAGGTCACGCTGCACAACCGGCCCGAGCTGCTGGCCGCGCTCGCCCGCTCCGGCGCGCACGCCCGGCCCGACTGCCCGGACGGGGAGCTGCTGCTGCGCTGCTGGGCGCGGTTCGGGGCGGCCGGGATCCGGCTCGCGGAGGGCATGTTCGCGCTCGCCGTGCACGACGAGGGCGACCTCGTCCTGATCCGCGACCACGTCGGCGCTCGTACGCTCTTCTACGCCCGCGCCGACGACGCCTGGGCCGCGTCCACCTCCCTGCGCGCCCTGCGCCGCTGGCCCGCGCTCGGCACAGGGCTCGAACTGGCCGCCGTACGCTCCTTCCTGACCTTCGCCTATCTCCCCGGCGAGGAGACGCTGCTGCGCGGCGTACGGGAAGTCCTCCCGGGCCGCTGCCTGCGGCTCGCCGACGACGGGACGGTGACGGAGGAGCACTACTGGGAGCCCGAGGAGCGGATCGGACAGGGCCTGCGCGAGTGGTACGAGGGCGGCGACGCGCCCCCGGAGGAGTACGCCCTGAAACTGCGTGGCCTGCTGGAGGAGGCGACGGCCCGACGGCTGCCGGACGCCGAGGCGGTGGCCGTCCTGCTCTCCGGCGGCGTCGACAGCTCACTCGTCACCGCCCTCGCCGCCAAGCTGCACAGCCACCCCGTACACACGTACTCGATCAGCTTCGGCGACGAACTCCCCAACGAGCTGGGCTACTCGGGCCTGGTCGCCACGCACTGCCAGACCCGCCACCGGGTGCTCAGCGTCTCCGGCGACGCCGTCGCCGCCCGTCTCGCGGAGGCCGCCGCGCTGCTCGACAGCCCCGTCGGCGATCCGCTGACCGTGCCCAACCTGATGCTTGCCGAAGCCGTCGCGGGCGACGGACTGCGCGTCGTGCTCAACGGGGAGGGCGGCGACCCGGTGTTCGGCGGACCGAAGAACCTGCCCATGCTGGTGTACGAGATGCACCGCGGCGATGGCACGGGCGGGTCCCCCGATGACGACGCGGACGACGCGGACGACGCGGACGCGGCGGACACGCGCGAGAACGCGTACCTCCGCTCGTACCGCAAGTGCTTCACCGACCTGCCCGACCTGCTCACCGCCGACGCGCTGGAGGCACTGGAGACGCTGCCGCGCCCGGAGCGGTTCATCACCCCGTATCTGCGCCCGGAGGCCAGGGACGGCCGGATGGACCACCTCCTCAACCAGCTCCTCCACTGCAACCTGCGCACCAAGGGCGCCCATCACATCCTCACCAAGGTCGAACGGCTCACCGCCTCCCAGGCGATCCAGGGCCGCTCCCCGCTCTTCGACCGCCGCGTGATCGACCAGGCGTTCGCCACCCCGCCCCGCTGGAAGCTCAACGGCGCCGTCGAGAAGTGGGTGCTCAAGGAGGCCGTACGGGACCTGCTGCCCGGCACGGTCGTGGACCGGCCCAAGAGCGGCATGCGCGTACCGGTGCAGCAGTGGCTCCGCGGCCCGCTGCGCGAACTGGCGGGCGATCTGCTGCTCGGCAGGGAGGCACGGGCGAGGGGACTCTTCCGGCAGTCCACGGTACGGGCGTGGATGAAGGGGGAGGGCGCGCTGCTGCCCCGGCAGGGCGGCAAGCTGTGGCTCGTGCTCACGCTGGAGCTGTGGCTGCGCGCGTACGACGTGACGTGACCCCCGACGAACACACTTCGAAGACGAACACACTTCGAAGACGACTTCGAAGACGAAGCCACTCCGAAGGCGAAGCCACTCCGAAGACGAAGGCAGTCCGGAGACGGAGACACTGAGAAGACGGAGACACTGTGAAGACCGACGCCGACCCCCGCACGGTGCCGTTGACGGACCCCCGGACCGGCCAGGTCCGGGGCAGCTCGACGGCCGGCCGCGCGCCGCAGGTCGCCGACGCCGTCGCGGCGGCCCGCCGGGCCCTCACGGGCTGGCGGGCGCTGACCCCGAGGGAGCGTTCCCGGCGGCTCGACCGCCTCGCCGGACTGATCGAGGAGCACGCGGCCGTGTACATCGCCGCGGAGCGGGCCGGCACGGGCAAGCCCGCGCACGAGGCCGCCGGCGAGGTGGAGAACGCGGCGGACCTCTTCCGCTTCTACGCCTGGGCGGCCCGCACCCGGTCCGCACCGGCGGCGGGCGGCTTCGTCGCGGGCCACGAGAGCTGGGTCCGCTGGGAACCGCTCGGTGTCGTCGGTGTCGTCGTCCCCTGGAACTACCCGCTGATGATGGCCACATGGCGGTGCGCGCCCGCCCTCGCCGCCGGGAACACGGTGGTGACGAAGCCGGCCGAGACGACCCCCGACTCGCTGCTCCTCCTCGCCGAGCACGCGCGGGAGGCGCTGGGCGAGGCCGTGGCCCAGACTCTCCCCGGCGACCGCGAGACGGGGCGGCTGCTGGTGGCGTCCGCCGGGGTCGACGCGATCGCCTTCACCGGGAGCGCGGCGGCGGGCGCCGATGTGACGGCGCGCGCGGGGACGAAGCGGATCAGCCTGGAACTCGGCGGCAACAGCCCGGTCATCGTCCTGCCCGACGCCCCCGAGGACACCTGGACGGAGCTGGCGCGGGCCACGACGTACAACGCGGGGCAGTCCTGCGCCGTACCCGCACGGGTGATCACCCTGCGCGAGAACCACGAATCGGCGCTCTCCCGGCTCACGGCGGCGATGCGGGAGCGCGCGGCGGGCCGGGACTTCGGGCCGCTCAACAACGCCGACCAGGCGGCGCGTTACGACCGGATCGTCGGCGCCTCGGCCGCGAAGACGACGGCGGAGGGGGAGCTGGCGCTCGGCGCGGACGAACAGGGCGGCTTCTGGCGCCCGGCCCGCGTCCTCGCCGAGCTGCCCGACGACGACCCGGCCGTGCTGGACGAGGTGTTCGGACCGCTGCTGACGGTGCAGGCGGCCGACGGCGTCGAGGAGGCCCTGGCCCTGGCGAACGGGGTGCCGCAGGCGCTGGCCGCGAGCGTCTGGACCCGGGACCTGGAGACGGGACTCGCCCTCGCCGGACGGCTGGACGCGGGCGAGGCCTGGCTCAACTGCCATCTCGTCCAGACGGCGGAACTCCCGCACGGCGGCCGGGGCACCTCCGGGCACGGTACGGACCTGAGCACGCTGGCCCTGCACGAGTACCAGCGGCCGAAGACGATCACGGCCCGGATCCGGCCGCCGGGGGCCGTCAGGCCGGACTGACCTCCCCCGCCCGCGCCGGGGACGCCGACTGTTCCGGGGACGCCGGCACGGACGGGGCCAGCGCGCGGGCGGCCGCGACCAGCGCCCGGTTGTCGGGGGCCGTGGTGCCGTCGGGCAGTTCCATGCCGTCCTCGAAGCCGATACGGGCCTGCCGGCCGTCGGCCAGGGCGGCGCGGAGCACCGGCCAGACGGTGGCCTCCTCGCCGTGGTACAGGATCGGGCAGGTGACACCTGCGGCCAGCACGGCGTCGGCCATGGCCCTGGCGTGGGCGACCGCGGTGTCCGGGTCCTCGTCCATGGGCTCGATCAGGATCCGTACGTTCCGGTGCAGCGTCGGCGAGGCGAGCAGAGCCGGGACGTCGTCCAGGCTCCAGACCGCGCTCTCCAGTTCCATGCCGCGCGCCACGACGAGCGCGGCCGTCTCGGCGGCACCCTCCTCGCCGAACGCGACGGAGGCGAAGTCCGGCAGCACGTCCCACGCCTCCACCAGCGCGAAACGTTCCTCCGGTCCCGAGCAGGTCCACAGCCCGGTGGTCGTGCCGACCACCGCGCCGGGGGCCGCGGCGCGGACCGCGCGCAGCACCTCCGCGAGAGCGTCGGGGCGGATGGTCTGGCCGTCGGCCTCGTCCCGTACATGGAGATGGACGACATCCGCGCCGGCGGCGGTCACCGCGAGGACATCGGCGGCGAGTTCGGCGGGCGTGAGGGGGACCGCGGGATGCTCGGTCCTGAGCCGTCCACCGTTGACGGCGGCTTTGAGGAACACAGGGGGTCCTTCCGGGGTGTGGGGGAGCAGTAAGCCCAGAACAGGGTCAGGTGGATGAGGTGGATGAGGTGGATGGGGCGGTCGTGGCGCGGAGGTCCGCCGCGGCGGCCGCCTCGACCGCCGCCGTGAGGGCCGCCTCGACCGCCGCCGTCGCGCCGGTGAGCGTGCCGAGCGGACTGCCCCGCCGGACCTCCGCCACCAGCGCCGGTTCCTCCGCGTCGTCCGCGAGCGCCTCGTCCACCACGGCGGCCAGCAGCCGCGCCGGGGCGATCAGCAGCCCGTTCTCGTCGCCGAGGACGAGATCGCCCGCCCGTACGGAGACGCCGCCGCAGCTGACGGGTGTGTTGAGGCCGCCGTCCGCGATGCAGTGCAGCTTGGTGGTGAGCATCGACAGGCCGTACGCGTACACGGGCAGCCCGACCGCGCGCAGCGCGCCGATGTCCGTACAGACCCCGTCCACCACCGCACCCGCCGCGCCGCGCGCGGCGAGGGCGTTGGCGACGACCTCGCCGAAGGGCGCGTGCCTGCGGTCGCCGCCGCAGTCGACGACGACCACGTCGCCCGGCCGGACCAGGCCCGCCGCGTGGTGCAGCATCGTCGAGTCGGTGGCGGTGGTCCGTACGGTCACGGCCCGGCCGAGGAGTCTGCGCTCACCGGCGATCCGGTGCAGACGCGGATCGCAGAAGCCCTCCTCCAAGTAGTGGCCGAGCGTGGGGAAGTCGACCCGTTCCAGCCGCGCGAGGAGGGCGGCGTCGGCGGGGGCGGGGGCGGGAAGGTCGTGCAGGGTGATGGGCACGGCGGAGTCACCTCGGTCCGATGATGATGCGGCGGTTGCGGAGTACGGGCAGCACGGTGCGGGCGGTGTCGATCCGGTCCTTGTCGACGTCCACCACGAAGAGGGCCCGGCTCTCCTCGCCGAGCGCCGCCCTGACCACGCCGAGCGGGTCGACGGCCATGCTCATGCCGATACAGGCGGGGGTGGTGAGCGAGGAGGCCACCACCCAGCAGGTGTTCTCGATGGCCCGGCCGCGCAGCAGCGTCGTCCAGTGGTCCTCCTTGAGCGGCCCGCGCACCCAGGCGGCCGACACGGAGAGCAGGTCGGCGCCCATCTCCACCAGGGACCGGGTGAACTCGGGGAAGCGCAGGTCGTAGCAGTTGACCAGGCCGACGTTGAAGTCCCCGATCCGGACGACGCACGGCCCGTTCTCGCCGCGCTGGACCTCGCGGGACTCCTTGTAGTCGAACGCGTCGTAGAGATGCATCTTCCGGTACTGCCCGAGCACGGCCCCGTCGGAGTCCACGGCCACGAGGGTGTTGTACGGCAGGGAGGCGCCGCTGTCCTCGTAGCCGCCGGCGATGACGGCGACGGAGTGCGCGGCGGCGGTACGGGTCAGCGCCTCCAGGAAGCCGGCCCAGTGCGCCACGGCGGACTCGCGCAGGGACGGGGTGGCCTCCGAGGGGATCATGGACTCCTCGGGGAAGACGACGAGCCGGGCGCCCGAGGCGGCGGCCTCGCGGGTCATCTCCTCGATGACCGCGAGGTTGCCGGGCACGTCGGCTGTCGGGGCGAACTGCGCTACGGCGACCTTCACGGCCGTATCTCCTTGCTGTGCGGGCGGTTCTGGTGATGCGGGTGGTGCGGGCGGTGGCGGGTGTTCCGCGAGACGTTCATGGGGATGTTCGCCGGGGTGTTCATTCGGCGAGCACCCGGGAGCGTTCCGCGTCCCAGCCCACCCAGACCCGTTCGCCGACGGAGAGCCCGCCGCGGTCCGCGCCGCCGGACTCCGCCAGCAGCTCGGTGCCGTCGGCGAGCGTGAGGTGGTGGCGCGTGGCGTTGCCCAGGTAGACGGTCTGCCGGAGCGTCGCGGGAAGCGCGACACCCCGGCCGTCCGGAACGCGCGGCAGCTCCTCCTCCGTACGCGCGACCGACACGTTCTCCGGCCGCACCGCGAGGTGTGCCGACGCCCCCTCGGGCAGCGTGTGCGCCGGCACCGGCAGGGCGCCGAGCCCGGCCACCACCAGCTCCGCCGCGGTCAGCCGGCCGGTGAGGAAGGTGGACGTACCGATGAAGTCGGCGACGAAGCGGGTGGCGGGGCGCTCGTAGACCGCCTCCGGGGTGTCGACCTGGAGCACCCGTCCGCCGTCCATCACCGCGATGCGGTCGGACATGGTGAGTGCTTCCTCCTGGTCGTGCGTGACCGTCACGAAGGTGACGCCGACCTCGCGTTGCAGCTTCTTCAGTTCGAGCTGCATCTCCGCGCGCAGCTTCTGGTCGAGCGCGCCGAGCGGTTCGTCGAGCAGCAGCAGCGAGGGGCGCCCGATGAGCGCGCGGGCGATCGCCACGCGCTGCTTCTGGCCGCCGGAGAGCTGGGAGATCGCCCGGTCGCCGTACCCGTCCAGCCTGACCAGTGCCAGCGCCTCGTCGACGGCGGCGCGGATCCCGCTGCGGGGGCGGCCGCGTACCTTCAGTTCGAAGGCGACGTTCTCGTACACGTTGAGATGCGGGAAGAGCGCGTAGCTCTGGAAGAGCATGTTGAGGTCCCGCTTGTGCGGCGGAACGCCGGTGGCCGGGGCGCCGCCCAGCTCGATCGTGCCCTCGCTGGGCGTCTCGAAGCCGGTGATCATCCGCATCAGGGTGGTCTTGCCGCAGCCGGACGGGCCGAGGATCGAGAAGAACTCGTTGGCCCGGATGTCCAGCGTGACGTCCCGGACGGCGTACGCCGTGCCGAATGCCTTGCCGATGCCCGTCAGCCGTACGGCCGGAGTGTTCGCTGTCGTGTCAGCTGTCATGTCAGGACGCCTTGATCTTCGTCCAGCCCTGCTGGAAGTACTGCATGGCCGTGCCGGGGTCGAGGAGGAAGTCCGACTTGGCGATGGCCGAGTCGGGGGCGTAGACGGCCGGGTTCTTCAGGGCCGCCTTGTTCTTGATGTGCGCGCGGGCGGCCTGGTTGGTGCTGGCCGACGAACCGTCGTCGGTCGCGAGCGCCGCCACCTCGGGGCGCAGCAGGTAGTTGATGAACTTGTACGCGGACGTGGTGTTCTTGGCGCCCTTGGGGACGGCCAGCCCGTCGGTCCAGATGGAGCCGCCCTCGGACGGGATCACGTAGTGGACGCGGGGGTTGGACTGCACGACCTTCGCCATCGCCGTACCGCTCCACGCCTCGGCGGCGCAGGCCTGGCCGGTGGAGAGGAGCTGCGCGTAGTTGGTCGAGTTGTACCCCGCCAGGATCTTCTTCTGCTTCTGCAGGGCGTCCGTGGCCTTGGCGATCTGGTCCTTGTCGGTGCTGGTCGCGCGGTAGCCGCTGACCTGGAGGCCGGCGATGTAGGAGGCCAGCATGTTGTCGAGCATGTAGAGCTTGCCCTTGTACTCCGGGTCGAAGAGCGTCTTCCAGCTCGTCGCCGACTTGACGCAGGTGTCGTTGTACGCGAAGCCGGTGGTGCCCCAGATCCACGGGACGCTGTACTCGTTGCCCTGGTCGTAGGACGGATTGCGGAACTTCGGGGCCAGATTGTCCAGGCCCTCGATCTTCGAGTGGTCCAGCTTCTGGATGAGCTGCTGCCCGATGAGCTGCTGGACGGTGTACTGGCTCGGCTCGACCAGGTCGTATGCGGAGGCGCCGGAGCTGAGCTTGGCGGTCATCGTCTCGTTGCTGTCGAAGGTGTCGACGGTGACCTTGATCCCCGTCTCCTTCTCGAATCCCTTGACCACACTGTCCGGGATCTCCCCGGCCCAGGCGTAGATGCTGAGGGTCTTGCCGCCGCCGGAGGAGGACACGGTGCCGGAGCCGCCGGAGTCACCGGAGCCCCCGCAGGCGGTGGCGAGGAGCGCGGTGGTGGTGACGACGGCCGTGGCCAGGAGGGTTCGGGAGACGGTGCTTCTGCGCATGACGAGACCTTTCGTGCTGACGACGTGCGGCTTACGGCTTACGGCTGACGGACGGGACCGGGTCGCCGCCCAGCAGGACGCGGCGCATCTGGCGGAGCCCGACGCCGAGGATGATCAGGAAGGTGAAGAGGACGAGCAGGGTGCCCAGCGCGTTGATCTCGGGAGTGAGGCCGACCTTGAGCAGGGAGTAGACGCGCAGCGGGAGCGTGGTGCTGCCGACGCCGTTGGTGAAGGTCGACATCACGATGTTGCCGAACGAGATGGTGAAGCAGAGCAGCCACGCGGCCACCAGCGCCTGCCGCAGCAGTGGCAGTGTCACCCGCCGGAAGCTCTCCCAGGCGTTGCAGCCGAGGTCCGTCGCCGCCTCGGTCAGCGAGGGGTCCAGGGCGCCGTGCGCACCGAGGACGATCAGTGCCGCGTACGGCAGGGTCACCACGAGGTGGCCCAGGAC
This sequence comes from Streptomyces sp. NPDC059255, assembly GCF_042752355.1. Classification (NCBI taxonomy): domain Bacteria; kingdom Bacillati; phylum Actinomycetota; class Actinomycetes; order Kitasatosporales; family Streptomycetaceae; genus Streptomyces; species Streptomyces sp. NPDC059255. The sequence continues at coordinate 21,128 of NZ_JBHYZP010000034.1, read as the reverse complement.
CAGGGTGGTGAGGCCCAGGCCGGCGTGGAGGGTGCCGAAGACCGAGAGCAGGGCGACGCCGAGCACGATCTCCGGGATGACCAGCGGCAGGAACAGCCCGCCCCCGAACACCGCGCGGAGCCGGGGCCGCAGCCGGGCCATCCCCATCGCGGCGAGCAGGCCGCAGAGCGTGGCCAGGGTCGCCGAGACGAGGGCGACCTCGGCGCTGACCTTCAGGGCGTCCAGCAACTCGGTGTCCCGGGCCAGCACCCCGTACCAACGCGTCGTGAAACCAGCCCACTTGTAGGTGATGTCCGAGTCGTTGAAGGACAGGACGACCACGACCACGATCGGCACGTAGAGGAAGGCGATGACGGCGCGCGCCACCCAGGCGGCGACGGAGTCCATCCGGTGCGTCGTGCGCTGCTTCATGCGGTCTTCCTCCTGAGCCGCCGGGCGGCCGTGCCGAACACCGTGAGGGAGACGAGCATCAGCACCAGCAGCACGACGGAGGCGGCGGCGCCCATCGGCTGGTTACGGAACTCGGTGTAGAGCGTCACGATGAGATTGCCGACCAGCTGGTTCTTGCCGCCGCCCAGCAGGACGGGGATGACGAAGACCCCCAGGGTGGGGATGAAGGTCAGCAGCGCCGCCGCGAGCATCCCGGGACGAGCGATGGGCAGCAGCACCTTCGTGTGCACCCGCCACCAGCCGCAGCCGAGATCCCGGGCGGCCTCGCCGAGCGACGGGTCGACCCCGCGCAGCGAGGCGTAGACAGGGAAGATCGCCGTGGGCAGGAAGGCGTAGACGAGACCGATGAACGAGGCTCCCTGGCTGGGGATCCATCCGGTGGCGCCGTCGGTGAGCCCGAGCGCGTCGGTGAGGCTGTTCACCGGACCGCCGGGGCTGAGCAGATTGATCCAGGCGAAGGTGCGCACCAGGAAGTCGGTCCAGAAGGGCACGATGATCAGCAGGAGCAGCAGCATCTGCCGCTCCGGCTCCCGGCTCACCAGGTAGTACGAGACGACGTAGCCGAGCAGCAGACAGACCGCCATGTTGAGGCCTGCCATGCCCAGGCTGTAGCCGAACACCTTGAGGTAGACCGGGTCGAAGAGGCTCCGGTAGTTCGCGAGGGTGAAACCGCCCTGGATGCCGCCGTACCGGTCGGGCGCGGCGAAGCTGTCGCGCACCACCAGCAGCAGCGGGACGAGCACCAGCCCCGCGACGGTCAGCCCCGCGGGCGCCAGCAGCGCCGTGGTGAGCAGCCCCCGGCGGGCCCGGGTGCCGACGGGGTGGGGGGTGCCCACGGCCCGGTCGCCGGCCGTCGCGGCGGGCGGTGGTGCGGTCATGCGGTGACCTCCAGAGGCGAAAGGCGCAAGGCGGAAGAGCACGAGGCGGAAAGCGCAAGGCAGGGCGGCGCAAGGGCTGTGCAAGGCAAGGCGAGGCAGGGCGGTGCACGGCGGGGTGGTGCACGGCGGGTGACCGGTGTGCTCCGGGTGACGGGCGTTCCGGGTGGGGAACAGCTTCCGGCCGTCCGGCCCCGCTGAACAGGTGAAATGTCGGCGGATCCCGTGGAATGAACCCCCGGTTTCCGCGAGATTCGCAGCGCGCTGCCTGCCGTGACCGATCCGAAACGACGCCGCAACGCGAGCGGGGCGATGATGGACGGACGGCGGGGATGAACGGACAGACGGACGGACGGTTCGACGGGACGGCCCCGCGACCCGGGTGGGGCACGGGAGCCGAGCGGCAGCTGAGGAGCGGAGGTCCGATGATCGACGACCTGGACCGGCAGATCATCGATCAGCTACGCGTCGACGGGCGCCGCTCCTTCGGTGAGATCGGCCGCTCGATCGGGCTGTCCGAGGCATCCGTACGGGCCCGCTTCGGACGGCTGCGGCGCATGAACGTGCTCCAGGTCGTCGGCATGACGGACTCGGTGAAGGTCGGCGAGATCGAGGTCCATCTCGCCGTGAAGGTCCACCACATGCCCGTCGCGCTGGTGGCCCGCGAGCTGTCCCGGATGCCGGAGGTCCGCTACGTCGCCTCGTGCGTCGGCCCGTACGACCTGATCACGGACGTACGCTGCCAGGACCTCGGCCATCTCGCCGAGCTGCTCACGGAACGCGTCCGGCGCGTGAACGGCGTCGCCCACGCCGAGGCGCTCACCGTGCTGGAGGTCATCAAGGACAGCTATCTGTGGGCGGGCTTCCGCGAGCTGCCCGCCGGGCCGGGCGAGCGGATCATTCCGCGGTGACGCCCTGCCCCACCGCGCTGGCCAGCCCGTCCCACGAGTAGTCCTTGAACAGCTCCAGCAACAGCAGGACCTGCACCTCGGACACCCCGGGCAGCATGCGGATGACGTCCAGGAGCTGGACGAGCTGCGCCTGGTCCCGGCAGGTCCCCTCCAGGAAGATGTCCTGGCTGCCGGCGCAGAGCGCGACATGGTTGATCATCGGCAGGTCCGCCAGGCTCTTCGCCACCGCGCGCGGCGTCAGGTCCCGCACCCTGATCATCAGCCGCACCGACTGGTGGCCGAGGGTGAGCGGGTCGGAGAGCGCCACGATGCGCAGCGTCCCGCTCTCCTGGAGCCGGGCGACCCGCTGACGTACCGTCGCCTCCGAGGTGCCCAGCTCGCGGGCGACCGTGGTGTACGGCGTACGGCCGTTGCGGGTGAGGATCCGCATGATCCCGCGGTCGAGATCGTCGATCATGGTCCTGCCTCCCGATCCTGCTCGCAGCGTACCTCCAGGCCACGACGGCGGCGCGGGCCGTCTCCGTCAGCGGCGCGGTCCGCCTCCGCCGGAGGCTCAGAGGCGCAGGCCCCCCGCGAGGCCGTCGAGGGCCCGGTGGACCAGCGCCACCAGGTCGTCCCGGCAGCCGTGCTCACCCCAGTGGAGGGTGACCTCGCGCAGCGCGCCGAGCACGGTGGCGATGAGGATCCGCAGGTCGAGGTCGTCGGGGTCCCGGCCGGTGCGCTCGGCGAGGACGTCGGCGAGGAGCCTCGACGTCACCGACATGGTCTCGCTCATCCGCGCTCGGACGGCGGGCACCTCGACCAGCAGCCTCGTCCGCTCGACCAGTTCCGCGGACTCGTGGGCCAGGGACTTCGCCAGTGCTTCCGCCAGCACGGCGCGGAGCGACTCCAGCGGGGACTCGCCGGCCGGCCGGGCCCGCAGGGACGTCGCGATCACCGGGTCGTACGCGTCGGCGAGGACGATGTCCTCCTTGGTGGGGAAGTAGCGGAAGACGGTGGAGGGCGAGACCTCGGACGCCTCCGCGATCTGCTCGACGGTCGTCGCCTCGTACCCCTGCTCGGTGATCAGCCGGTAGGTGGTCCGGCGGATCGTGACGCGCGTTCTGAGCTTCTTCCGCTCACGGAGGGGGAGCCGGGAGAGCTGTTCTTCGAGGGGGGTGTGGGGGATGGCGGCCATGGTGCTCATTGTCGTGCATCCACCGCCACCCGGACCCCGGCCGGAACCCCGATGGGAGACGGCGTCCGCGGACCATGTCCGGGACGCCGTCACGGACTTCAGGAGTGCTGCGAGGCGACCATGGAGATACCCACGAAGTGCACGACGAACGCGGCCAGGGTGAAGGAGTGGAAGACCTCGTGGAATCCGAACCACCGGGGTGACGGGTTCGGCCGCTTCAGCCCGTAGATCACACCGCCCGCGCTGTACAGCAGCCCGCCGACGATGACGAGGACGAGGACCGCGATTCCGCCCGTCCGCAGGAAGTCCGGCAGGAAGAAGACGGCCGCCCACCCCATCGCGATGTAGCACGGGGTGTAGAGCCAGCGCGGGGCCCCGACCCAGAAGACCCGGAAGGCGATGCCCGCCGCGGCGGCCGCCCAGACCGCCCACAGCAGGGTCCGGCCCGTCGAGTCCGGCAGCAGCAGCATCGTCAGCGGGGTGTACGTGCCCGCGATGATCAGGAAGATGTTGGCGTGGTCGAGCCGGCGCAGCACGGCCTCGCCGCGCGGTCCCCACTCGCCGCGGTGGTACACCGCGCTGACGCCGAAGAGCAGACAGGCCGTCAGGACGTAGATCGCGCAGGCGATCCGGGCCCGGGTGGAGCCGCTCAGGGCGATCAGGGCCACGCCCGCGACCAGCACGGCCGGGAACATCCCCGCGTGCAGCCAGCCGCGCAGTTTCGGCTTGACCGGATTCAGCGACGACAGGATCTCGGCCGGCTCCCCTTCATTCTTCAGCGGGGGGTGCGCGGGCGGATCGGACGCGGCAGGAGTCATGGACTCATGCTACCTACGCTTCCGTAAGTTACGGCCCGGTACCGGACTCTCCCGGCTGTGAATTGCGACGCGGCCGCCCCGGGCCGCCCACCCTTCCCGCCGCACACGCATGTACGTGAAGGTGCCGTTCCGGTGGCATCCGCGCGCCCTCCGTGTGTCCCCCCGGTGCTTCCGGAGTGGCGATGCTCACGTGGGCGGCCCTCTGGACATATGGGCGGATGGGTCGGATGATCAAATGAGTGCGGTCGGCACCGGATGAGCGGCTACGAAGCATCCGGGTCGGAGCCCCCAAGGGGCAAAACATCATCAAACCCCTCAACAAGGAGCGATCGTGGCGCGCGACAACGCGGCTCCCAGCACCTCCGGCACCACAGGCACGACGGGCAACATCAGCGCGACGGGCAGCGCCGGCGCGACGGGCAGCGCCGGCACCCCCGGAACGGTCCCCACCGGTCACCAGGGACTGATCTCCTGGGTGGACGAGATCGCCGCCCTCACCCAGCCGGACAGCGTGGTCTGGTGCGACGGGTCCGAGAGCGAGTACGAGCGCCTGTGCGGGGAGCTCGTCGCCAAGGGCACGTTCCGGAAACTCGACCCGGCCAAGCGACCCAACTCGTACTACGCCGCCTCGGACCCCTCCGACGTGGCGCGCGTCGAGGACCGGACCTTCATCTGCTCCGAGAAGGAGGAGGACGCGGGCCCGACCAACCACTGGAAGGACCCCGCCGAGATGCGGGCCGTCTTCACCGGCGAGAACGGCGTCTTCCGCGGCTCGATGCGCGGCCGGACGATGTACGTCGTCCCGTTCTGCATGGGCCCCCTCGGCTCGCCGCTCTCCGCGATCGGCGTCGAGATCACCGACTCCGCCTACGTCGCGGCCTCCATGCGCACCATGACCCGCATGGGACAGCCGGTCCTGGACGAACTGGGCTCCGACGGCTTCTTCGTCAAGGCCGTCCACACCCTCGGCGCCCCGCTCGCCGAGGGCGAGGCCGACGTGCCGTGGCCCTGCAACTCCACCAAGTACATCTCGCACTTCCCGGAGTCCCGCGAGATCTGGTCGTACGGCTCCGGCTACGGCGGCAACGCCCTGCTCGGCAAGAAGTGCTACGCCCTGCGCATCGCGTCCGTCATGGCGCGGGACGAGGGCTGGCTCGCCGAGCACATGCTGATCCTCAAGCTGACGCCGCCCCAGGGGGAGGCCAGGTACGTCGCGGCGGCGTTCCCCTCCGCCTGCGGCAAGACCAACCTCGCCATGCTGGAGCCCACCATCTCCGGCTGGACCGTCGAGACCATCGGCGACGACATCGCGTGGATGCGGTTCGGTGAGGACGGCCAGCTGTACGCGATCAACCCCGAGGCGGGCTTCTTCGGTGTCGCGCCCGGCACCGGCGAGCACACCAACGCCAACGCCATGAAGACCATGTGGGGCAACTCGGTCTTCACCAACGTCGCGCTCACGGACGACGGCGACGTCTGGTGGGAGGGCATGACCGAGGAGCCGCCCGCGCACCTCACCGACTGGAAGGGCAACGACTGGACCCCGGAGTCCGGCACGCCCGCCGCCCACCCCAACGCCCGCTTCACCGTCCCCGCCGGACAGTGCCCCATCATCGCGCCCGAGTGGGAGGACCCCAAGGGGGTCCCGATCTCGGCCATCCTCTTCGGCGGCCGTCGCGCCTCCGCCGTCCCGCTGGTCACCGAGTCCTTCGACTGGCAGCACGGTGTCTTCCTCGGAGCCAATGTCGCCTCCGAGAAGACGGCGGCCGCCGAAGGCAAGGTCGGTGAACTGCGCCGCGACCCGTTCGCCATGCTGCCGTTCTGCGGCTACAACATGGGCGACTACATGGGCCACTGGGTCAAGGTGGGCCAGAACGCCGTACGCGAGAACGGCGGGTCGAAGCTGCCGAAGATCTACTACGTCAACTGGTTCCGCAAGGACGACAAGGGCTCGTTCGTCTGGCCCGGCTTCGGCGAGAACAGCCGCGTCCTGAAGTGGATCGTCGAGCGCCTGGACGGTACGGCGGAAGGCGTCGAGACCCCCATCGGCGTGCTGCCGACCAAGGAGTCCCTCGACACCGACGGCCTCGCGCTCTCCGAGGCCGAGCTGGACTTCCTGCTCTCGGTCGACAAGGACGTCTGGCGCGAGGAGGCGGCCCTCGTCCCCGCGCACCTCAACACCTTCGGCGACCATGCGCCGAAGGAGCTGTGGGACGAGTACCACGCGCTGGTCGAGCGCCTGGGCTGACGCCCGCTCACGGAACCCCGGGCGGACCTTCACCGCGAAGCGCCGTGGGCCCGGAGCCTCAACAGGCCCCGGGTCCACGGCGCTTACCGGTTCTCAGTCGGTGTCGGTGGCGGTCAGGACCGCGATCTCCTGACCACCCGGACGCAGGGCGGCCACGGCGAGGTCCCAGGCCACCTCGTTGAACCAGTCGGACACGGGCGCGATCCGGAACCAGTGCGTCTGCTCGACCAGCTCCGTGACACGGGCCGGCGGGGCATCGGCCGGGGCACCGGTCAGCCCGCCGAGGGACTGCCAGGCGGCCAGCCGTCCATAGGCACGGCCCAGGCCGGAGCCGTAGGCCGAGCGGAGGACGGCCGCGGTGAGAAGGGTCCGCAGCACCGTGTCCGGGGTCGCCGGAGCTACCCGCACGGGTGGCTGCCCCTCGGGCCATGCCGTCAGCGGAAGCCTCCGGAGTACGGCCGTGAAGTCGTCCGGTGACACGGCGTCGGGAGACCAGAACTCCTGCGCCGCGACAACACCGTTGGACTCCGAACACCATGGCCGCACCGCGGCGCCCATGGCCGCGGCGGACGGCGCGTCGGTGATCTCCGTCATGTCGATGCCCGAGGTACGGCGGAGGGCGTCCGGCGAGGCGAGCAGCTCGGGCTCGTCGAACGCGGCCACCGACGCCGGAGGCACCGCCCAGGTCCAGTCGTCCGCCGCGCCCCGCGGCCGCCGGAGCCCACGCTCCGACGGGAGCAGCCGCAACGGCAGCACCGCGAGGGGATGTCCCTCGGAGACCAGCGTGCCGGCGAAGGCGCGAAGCGCCGGGTATTCCTCCACCGGGACGGAACGGAACACCAACTCGTGGAGAAGGCACGCCTTGAACTCCCGGGACAGCGTGGAAGCGGCCCCGGCGGCGAACACCACCTCAGCGATGTCGGCGACCCGGTGGCCGTCCGCGACGAGCCGCGCCAGACCCCGCTCGGCCCGAACCCGTTCCTGGGCGGCAACACCCCGGGAAGCCTCCACGGCTGACAGGATGCGCAGACTCTGTGGCCCGGGATGGGCGGCGAGTGTGCGGCGGACACGGTCGAGTACCACCTGGTAGTGGAGTCCCTCATCGGTCCCGGAGGCGGCTCGCAGGGCCACGGCCTCCGCGAAAAGACCAACCCACTGAAATTCTCCGGAAGAAAGACGGCGTTCGATTTCATCGCCGAGTGCGAGTATTTCTGAACCACTGGCCCCGGACAGGCTTTCCAGCCTGCGGGCGACGTCGCTCTTCATGGCGGGAATACCTCGTTCCGCTCGCTGGGTGCGGCAGATCACCCCCGACCTCATCGGCCGCAACGATATCTTCACTCGCTCCGTACGACAACGTCGGCCTTCAAGGCCACCATGTGGTCTCGAAGGCCGACGTTGAGCACAACTCCGGATTATCCGCCAGCGTTCTCTGCTGAGGCTCCGTGAGTACGGTGCTGATACGGGTGGCCTGCGGGGTGGCGCCGGGGACCGGCGGCACACGGTCTTCGGTGTCAGCGCCACCGAGACGGAATGTTCCGCATCTGCTCGTTCACGTCCCACCCATAGGGCTTGGTGGACGCGTCGGCCCAGGCGAAATCCGTACCGACCCAGTGGGTCCGGAAATTCCTTACACCCTCCAGCAGATTGTCCTCGTAGCCGAAGGTGACACCGCAGCAGTCGCAGATGTCGTGGCTGCCGGCCCCGTCCTCCCGAATGGCGTAACCGCCGTAGTCGTATCCGCACACACGGCAGATATATTCGACGTCGGTCATCTCGGCGTCAGCGCCACTGGGGCGGGATGTTCCCCAGCTGCTTCAGCAGGTCCCAGTGGTTCGGCTTCCTCGCCGGGGTACTCCACTTCGCGCCGTTACCCACCCAGTAGCCACGATAGCTGCGGACACTTTCGAGATCGGTGTCGCCGATCCCGGATTCCAGTCCGCAACAATTGCAGATGACGTGATTGGGAACCCCGTCCTCCCAGGTGGGGTCGCCCGGGAAAAGGGCCCCACAGATACGGCATGCATGCTCGATTCCACTGCCCATTTTTCCCATTCCGATTGCTCGTGTACCTGTCCCACCGGAGTGACATCAAGGGGATCACGAAACGCTCAGCACCAGCTGAATCCACTTCGGGGCAGGCACTCGGCTGGGGCCCAGCCGAGTGTTCTGTGCACAGGGGCCGTTGATGCGGCCGGTGGGTCGGAGTTCGGTGCCGTCGGGGATGAGGTGGTCGTACTGGCCTGCCTTGACGGCGAGTATGTGGGCCAGCATCTCCTTGTCGGTGAAGCGCAGGGCACCGTCGAGGTCGCGCCGCTTGGTGTCGCCGAAGGCGACGCCGCCGTTGATGGGCATGACGGTGACGCAGTCGCCGCTCAAGGTGGTGCTGGTGGGGCTGGGCGAGGCCGTACCGCTGGAGACCGAAGAAGCTCAACTGGTTGGAAGGCGGGACATCGTGGCCGATGTGCCTTACTCCTGTGCCACCTGCGGTGCCACTCGGTCCGTACGGAAGGTCGGACCCCGGCCCTCTGTGAGTGGCGCGGGCGTCGATGTGTACGGCTGTCCCGATCACGCGCCCGCGCTTGCCGCCGAGGTGGACGACATCCTGCCCGACCTGGAGTGGCTGCTCGCGCGGCGACCTCGGTGAGCCGAACGGGGGCACCCGGTCCGCGCGCCTCCGCGGTCCGCGGGCCGGGGCCGTCAGTGGGCGCCGACGAGGCGCTGCTCCGGGCTGCCCCGGCCCGGACGGTTCCGGTCAGGGAGGGGGTTCTGGTCCGGGCCGCTCCGGTCGGGGAGCGGTTCGGCCAGGGCCGCCGTGTGCGCGTCCATGCGTTCCGCGGCGAGGATCGCCGCGGCCGTGTCGGCGCGCGACGCCGCGACGACGAGGGCGCGGCCCGCGAGCGCGAGTGCCCGGCGGTGCAGCGCGGCCGGGTCGGCGCCGCTCAGCCCGGCGTGCCGGGCCGGCGGGGCGCCGCGCAGTCTGCCGATCTGCCCGGCGATGGCCTCCGCGGCCTCGTCGAGCCCCAGCTCGTCGGTGACCGCGAGGAGCGCGGAGAGATGGCCGGAGAGCTGGATCTTCAGCTCGTCCTCGCGGCTGCGGTGCGGAAAGTCGGCGTCGTCGGACGTCGCGTGGACCGACTTCGTACGGATGGGCTCGTACATGGGACGGCCTCCTTGCGTGGTCAGGAGACCATCCTACCTTGGATTCAGTCTAAAGTTGAGTGCGATCCGGTACTGGCGGGCTCACACTGGGCTCAGTGCTGTGCGTAGCCGTCCAGGAACGTCCCGATCCGTGTGACCGCGTCCGTCAGGTCCTGGGCCGCCGGCAGTGTGACGATCCGGAAGTGGTCCGGCTCCGGCCAGTTGAACCCCGTACCGTGCACGACCATGATCTTCTCGGCCCGCAGCAGGTCGAGCACCATCTGCCGGTCGTCCTTGATCTTGAAGACCTTCGGGTCGAGCCGGGGGAAGAGATACAGCGCGCCCTTGGGCTTCACGCAGGTCACGCCGGGGATCTGGGTGAGCAGGTCGTACGCCGCGTTCCGCTGCTCCAGGATCCGGCCGCCCGGCAGGACCAGGTCCTCGATCGACTGCCGGCCGTTCAGCGCGGTGGCCACCGCGTGCTGCGAGGGCATGTTGGCGCACAGCCGCATGTTGGCCAGGATCGTCAGCCCCTCGATGTACGACGAGGCGTGCGCCTTGGGACCGCAGACCGCCAGCCAGCCGGAACGGAACCCGGCCACCCGGTAGTTCTTCGACAGCCCGTTGAACGTGAGTGTCAGCAGATCGGGCGCGACGGCCGCGGTCGGGGTGTGCGTGGCGCCGTCGTACAGGATCCGGTCGTAGATCTCATCGGAGCAGACGACCAGGTTGTGGCGGCGGGCGATCTCCGTGAGCGAGCCGAGCATCGCGTCGTCGTACACGGCCCCCGTCGGATTGTTCGGGTTGATGATCACGATCGCCTTCGTCCGATCGGTGATCTTCCGCTCGATGTCCGCGAGGTCCGGCATCCAGTCGGCCTGCTCGTCGCAGCGGTAGTGCACGGCCGTGCCGCCCGCGAGCGAGACCGACGCGGTCCACAGCGGGTAGTCGGGGGCCGGTACGAGCACCTCGTCGCCGTCGTCCAGCAGGGCCTGCATCGACATCTGGATCAGCTCGGAGACGCCGTTGCCGAGATAGATGTCCTCGACGCCCAGCTCGATGCCCTTGGTCTGGTAGTGCTGCATGACCGCGCGGCGGGCGGACAGCAGCCCCTTCGCGTCGCCGTAGCCGTGCGCCCCGCCCAGGTTCCTGAGCATGTCCTCCAGGATCTCGGGCGGGCACTCGAAGCCGAAGGCGGCGGGGTTGCCGGTGTTGAGCTTGAGGATGCGGTGGCCCGCCGCCTCCAGCCGCATCGCCTCGTCGAGGACCGGCCCCCGGATCTCGTAACAGACGTTGGCGAGCTTCGTCGACTGGATGACCTGCATGTCCGCCACCTTACGGCCGCGTAACGGAGCCCGCGTGGTGTTCTTCCCCACGTTGCTCCACTGGGGCGTACGCCTCGTACGCGCGTACGAGGTGGGGGTGTGTGTGCGATGCGCTCATCGCTCCGGGAAGCCGAAGGCGTACCCCTGTCCGCGCAGCCACGGCAGCAGCCGCTTCATCGCGTGCGCCGTCTGCGAGCGGTCACCCCCGCCGTCGTGGAAGAGCAGCGTGGGGCCGTTGCCCAGTTCGCCCTTCACCGTGCGCAGGATCGCCCCGGAGCCGGGCTGGTCGAAGTCCTTCGAGTCCACGTTCCAGCCGAGCGGCCGCATGCCCGCGCTCGCCGCGATCTGCCGGCTGTACGGGGTGAAGGCGCCCCCGGGGGCCCGGTAGTACAGCGGCCTCACCCCGCCGGACGCGCGCTCGATCTGCCGGGCGGCCGTGAGGATCTGCTCCTTCTGGTACGCGCGCGACCTGTGGTCCATTCCGGTGTCGTGCGTCACGGAGTGATCGCACAGCCGGTGTCCCTCGGCCACCACCCGCCGGACCAGATCGGGGTGCGCGGCGGCCTGCGGGCCGATCATGCAGAAGGTCGCCCGCGCCTCGTTCTGCCGGAGGATCGCGAGGATCCGCGGCGTCCAGACGGGGTCGGGACCGTCGTCGATGGTGAGGCTGACCGCCTTGCCGCCGCCCTCCACGGCATGGGCGATGTCCATGCTGACCCGGGGCGGCGGCAGGTGCGGGTCCGGCTTCGAGGTCTGCGTCGGAGGTGTGGGAGGTGTGGGCGGTGTGTGCGGGGCGGGCGGTGTGTGCGGCGCGGGGACGCGTTCCTCGCGCCGGTCCCGCGCGCTGTCGCGCCCGCCGTCGCGTCGGTCCAACCCGTCGCGTCCGTCCCGCCCGTTCTGTCCGTCGGGGTCCCGTCCGCCGTTCCGTCCGTCGTCGGGCGGGGACGGTAGGGACGGTACCGGGGACGCGACCCGGGGGCGCGGCACCGCTGCCTTCGCGTCGCCGCCGTCGGCCGTCTGCTCGCCGCACCCCGTGAGCAGCGCGGCCCCGGCCAGCGCGAGCGCCACCGTCAGCAGCCGCGCGCCCGCCGACCGGGCGCCCCCACGGGCGCCCCCGCCCCTGCGGGCCGTACCCGTGCGCCCCATGGTCCCCACCGCTTTCGCCTCTGCTCACCCGGTCACCGTGTCCGGGAGTCCGGGAGGAGAGACGAGTGAAAGGCCGGTGAGGATCCGTTTCCGGATGCCCGGTCACAAGTTTGTGTGAAGCGGCTCGCCCGCCCGTTCCCACCAGGCGCGTCCGTACGTACGCACCGCACCGGCCGCGTCCGTACGGACTCACCGGCCGGGTCACCGGCCGCGCCGGAGCGACCTCCCCGCCAGGACATCCGTACGGCGTCCGTCCTCGATCACGAACCGGCCGTCGACCATGACGTACGGGATCCCCACCGGCAGGGTGCGCGGCTTCTCGAAGGTCGATCCCGCCGCCACCGTGTCCGGGTCGAAGAGCACCAGATCGGCTCGGTGGCCCTCCTTGACCAGCCCCCGGTCCCGCAGCCCCAGCCGGGCCGCCGGGCGCGCGGTGAGATGGGCCACGCACTCCTCCAGCGAGAGGATGCCCAGGTCACGCGCGTACCGGCCGAGATAGTTCGGGAACGTGCCGTACGCGCGCGGATGCGGCTTGGCGCCCTGGAGGATGCCGTCGCTGCCGCCCGTGTGGACCCGGTGGCGCATGATCGCGCGGACGTTCTCCTCGTGCCCGACGTGCTGGAGGATCGTCGGGCCGAGCCGGTCCTCGATCAGCAGCCGGCGCGCCGTGGCCCACGGCGCCTCGCCCGCCCGGGCCGCCGACTCCGCGACCGTCCTGCCGACGTGGTGGGCGAGCGCCGGGTCCGTGACCCCGGAGATCTCGATGGTGTCCCACTCGATGGGCACCCCGTGGCAGCCGTCCGCGCCGACCTCCTCCAGCACGTACCGGATCCGCTCGGCGCTCTCCTCGTCCCGCAGCCGCTCCAGGATCGCGCCCGGCCCGCCCTCGCTCGCCCAACTGGGCAGCATCGCCACGAGCGTGGTGCACCCCGGCGTGTACGGATACGTGTCCAGCGAGATGTCCGCGCCCGCGTCCAGCGCCCGGTCGAGCAGAGTGAGCAGTTCGGGCGCCTTCCCCTTGTTCACCCCGAAGTTCATGGTGGCGTGGGCGAGATGGAGCGCGCAGCCGGCCCGCCGGGTGAGCGCCACCATCTCCTCGTACGCGCGCAGCGCCCCGGCCCCGTACGAACGGTGGTGCGGGCAGTAGTAGCCGCCGTACCGCGCCACCACCCGGCACAGCTCGGTCAGTTCGGCGTCGTCCGCGTACATCCCGGGTGTGTACGTCAGTCCGGACGACATCCCGAAGGCGCCCTGCTCCAGCGACTCGGCCACCAGCCGCCGCATCGCGGCGAGTTCGTCCTCCGTCGCGGGGCGGTCGTCCCAGCCGACCACGTGGGCGCGGACCGTGCCCTGCGGGACGAGATAGGCGGCGTTGACGGCGATGCCGTCACCGTCGAAGCCCCGGCCCTCGAAGGCGTGGTCGAGCCGGTCGAGGTACTCACCGACGGTGCGCCAGTCGAGGTCGAGGTCGGAGCCGTCACCGTTCCAGCCGGTGATCGCCTGCCGGACCCCGGCGAGGGTGGCGTCGTCCACGGGCGCGTACGACAGGCCGTCCTGGCCGATGACTTCGAGGGTCACGCCCTGCGCGGCCTTGGCGGAGTGGTCGGGGTCGCGCAGCAGCGCGAGATCGCTGTGCGCGTGCATGTCGATGAAGCCGGGCGAGAGCGCGAGCCCGGCGGCGTCCAGCACCCGCGCCCCGGTCGGGCGCGGCGTCCGGGGTCCGCCGTCGGACGCGCGCCGGATGCCGGCGATACGGCCGGCGTCGACGGTGACGTCCGCGCGGTACGAGGCGCCGCCCGTGCCGTCGATGACGCGCGCGTCGCGAATGACGAGATCCATGCCACCCTCCCTGTCAGTACCTGGTGCGTACGTACTAGAAGTAGGTGCGGACGAAGTCCGTGACCGTGCCGTCCGCCTCCACCAGCGGGATGAGCTGCCACTTGTCGAACGACGTGCACGGATGCGACAGCCCCATCCCGACCCAGTCCCCGACCTCCAGCGCCGCCTCGGGCGCCGTGGTGAGCCAGCCGTGCTGGTCGGACAGGCCCGTGACCGTGATCCCGGCCGCCGGGCGGATCTCGCCGGTGCGGCCGTCCCGTACGACCTGCGCCTCCGGCAGGTCCAGGTCGTACGCCGCGTCCCGCTTGCCCGCGTTGACGAACGCCTGCGCGGCGGAGGGGCGGGAGACGACCTGCGCCCAGAGCCGGAACGCGGGCTGCAGGGCGCCCTCCCCGGTGACCCGGTTGAAGGGGGTGATCCGGCGGTAGTGGCCGTCGTCGTGCGAGATGTACGCGCCGGAGCGCAGCAGCTTGCACACGGGGCGGGAGAGCGCCGGGATGTCCGCGAAGACGTCCGCCACCGCGTCGAACCAGGCGCTGCCGCCCGCGCTGATCACGATCTCCTCCGTGGCGGCGAAGCGGCCCGCCCCGTCGAAGTCGGCCGCCAGCGCCACGAGCCGGCGGAGCCAGTCGCGTACGGTGCCGTCGTCGGCGCCGGGGACCTCTCCCTCGTAACCGGCGACCCCCGTCAGCCGCAGGGTCGGGGCGCCGGCCACCGCGTCCGCCACCGCGGCGCACTCCGCCTCCGTACGGGCCCCGGTCCGGGCACCCTCGCCGGCGCCCAGCTCCACCACGACCTCCACCGGGCGGCGCGTGCCCGCGGCCCGCAGCGCCTCGTCCATCAGCTCGACGCCGCGCACGGAGTCCACGTAACAGACGAAACGGAAGCCGGGGTCCCGGTCCAGCTCGGCGGCGAGCCAGCGCAGCGCGGCGGCGTCGACCAGTTCGTTGGCGAGGAAGATCCGCCGGATGCCGAAGGCGCGGTAGACCCGGGCCTGGTGGGGAACGGCGGCGGTGATGCCCCAGGCGCCCCGGTCGAGCTGGCGCGCGAAGAGCTGGGGGGCCATGGACGTCTTGCCGTGCGGGGCGAAGGCGAGGCCGTGGCGCTCGGCGTACGTCTCCAGGAGGGCGAGATTGTGCTCGACCGACTCGGCGGACAGCGCGAGGACGGGGGTGGTGAAGCCGCCGGTGAAGAGGGAGCGGCGCTCGGCGGCGAGCGCGCCGACGGTCAGGCCCTCGGCGTCCGGCGGGAGGCCCTTGAAGCGGTGGTCGACGTACTCGGAGCCGGTGTCGTACGAGGCGTCCCGGTCGTACCCGTCGGTGGCCATGGGCAGTGCCTCCCGTATCGTCGTTGCGCCATGTGCAACGTCCATTGCGTATGTCGCTCAGGGTTGTCTAACATCCGGACGGACAACGGGTCAACGGGTCAACGGGTCAATGCTGCCCCGATCGACGCCATCAACCCCTCGCGCAACCCCTTACGACCCAGGCACCATCCGCCACGCTTCACGACCGAGGCACCACGCACCGCGCATCACGTATGACGAACCACGTATGACGAACCACGCATCACGAACCATGAGGAGCCCCAGCGTGACCGGAACCGTAGCCGCGGACCGCGCCGTCCACCCGAGCGTGGACGTCGTCTGCCTCGGCGAGTCCATGGTCACCTTCCTGCCCACGCGCCCCGGCCGGCTCGCGGACGTGCCGTCGTACGACCGGACGATCGGCGGCGCCGAGTCCAACGTCGCCTGCGCGCTCGCGGGCGCGGGACACACCGTGAAGTGGATCAGCAGGGTCGGCGCCGACGGCTTCGGCGACCACCTGGTCGAGGCGATCGGCGCGTACGGCGTGGACACCTCGGGCGTCCGCCGGGACCCGGACCGGCCCACCGGCATCTACTTCCGTACGGCCACGGACCGCGCCACCGACACTCATGAGGTCGCCTACTACCGGGCTGGCTCCGCCGCCTCCGCCATGGCGCCGGGCACCCTGGCGCCCGAGGACCTGTGGGCGGGACGCGTGCTGCACCTCTCGGGCATCACCCCCGCGCTCTCGGACAGCTGCCTCGCCCTCACGCGCGAACTCACCCGCCGCGTACCCGGCCGCCCCCTCCTCTCCTTCGACGTCAACCACCGTCCCGGTCTGTGGCGCGACGCGGACGGCGCCCGGGTCCTGCTCGACCTGGCGCGCGGCGCCGACCTCGTCCTCGTCGGGGAGGACGAGGCGGCCGAGGCCTGGGACCTGCACGGCGCGGACGCGATCCGGGCGGCGCTGCCCGAGCCGGAGACGCTGGTGGTCAAGCGCGGCAGCGAGGGCGCGACGGCGTACACCCGCAGCGTCTCCTCCGGCACTGGACGCGCGGACAGGGGCGCCGGGGGCGCCGGGGAGAGCGGCGTCGGGGGCGCCGGGGACGCCGTCGTCTCCGTCCCCGCCCTGCGCGTCGACGTCGTGGCACCCGTCGGCGCCGGTGACGCCTTCGCCGCCGGCTTCCTCTCCGCGACCCTGCGCGGCCTCCCCGTCGAGGCCCGGCTGCGCCACGGCCACCTCATGGCCGCCGCCGCCCTCACCGTCGCCGGTGACCTCGCCACGCCGCCGTCCCGGGCCCACGCCGACCGCCTCGCCGCACTGGACGCGGGCGCCTGGGGCACACTGCGTCTCGGGCCGGGCTGGACGGGCGCGGACGAGCCGGAGGTACGTACCCCATGAGCCAGACCGTCGACCGCGCGCTGAGCATCCTGCCGCTGCTCGCCCAGGGTCCCGCCGACCTCGGACAGGTCGCGGAGCGGCTCGGCGTCCACAAGTCCACCGCGCTGCGGCTGCTCCGTACGCTCCACGAACACGGCCTCGTCTACCGCCAGCAGGACCAGCGCTACCGCCTCGGCGCCCGGCTCTTCGCGCTCGCCCAGGAAGCCGTCGAGAACCTGGACCTGCGCGAGATCGCCCACCCGCATCTCGTCGCGCTCAACGAACAGTGCGGCCACACCGTCCATCTCGCCGTGCGCGAGGAGGGCGACGTCCTCTACATCGACAAGGTCGAGAGCCGCTACCCGGTCCGGATGTACTCGCGGATCGGCAGACCGGTCGCGATCACCGTCGCCGCCGTCGCCAAGCTGCTCCTCGCCGACCTCCCCGAAGCCGAGCGCCGCGCCGTCGCGGAACGCCTCGACTACCCCGCGTACACGCCCCGTTCGACGACCGACGCGGCCGCCTTCCTCAGGGAACTGGCGACCGTACGCGAACAGGGGTGGGCCACCGATCTCGGCGGCCACGAGGAGTCCATCAACTGCGTCGGCGCCCCGATCAGGGGCGCGGACGGCCGCGTCGTCGCCGCGATGTCGGTCTCCGCGCCGAACGTCGTCGTCGGCGCCGAGGAACTCCTCACCCTGCTCCCGCTGGTGCGCCGTACCGCCGACGCGATCAGCCGGGAGTACTCCGGCACCGCTCCCCACCTCCACCCCGACAAGGAAGCCCGATGACCACCGAGACCAGCAAGTCCGAGAAGGCCGAGAAGGCCGAGAAGACCGCCCTGACGCCCGCCACGCACACCACCCCGCCGGCCCGCTTCTCGCACGGCGTCCGCAAGGGCAACATCCTCCAGGTCGCGGGCCAGGTCGGCTTCCTCCCGGCCGTCGAGGGCCGGCCGCCCACGCCCGCGGGGCCGACCCTGCGCGAGCAGACGCTCCAGACCCTCGACAACGTCAAGTCGATCCTGGAGGAGGGCGGAGCGAGCTGGGACGACGCGATGATGGTGCGCGTCTACCTCACCGACGTGGACCACTTCGCCGAGATGAACGAGATCTACAACACCTACTTCGCCGCGCAGGGTCTGACGCAGCCGCCCGCCGCCCGGACGACGGTCTACGTCGGGCTGCCCGCGGGCCTCCTCGTCGAGATCGACGTACTCGCCGTCCTGGGCTGACCGCGCCACAGACATACGGCCCCCACCTCCCTCCCCACCTCCCCGCCCACCTGTACAGCACAGCCGCACCGCGATCCTCCATGTCCTTCCCCGACCAGAGGTCCCGAGGTAACTCATGCTGCTCGCCGCTGACACACCCGCCCCCGCCACCCCACCCCACACGGGTGGCCTGCTGCTCCTCATAGGCGGAACCCCCGGTCTGCTGACCGTCGCCGCCCTCGGTATCGCCCTGCTCCTCGTCCTGATCATCAAGGTCAGGCTCCAGCCCTTCGTGGCGCTGCTCGGCGTCTCCATAGCCGTCGGCCTCGCCGCCGGTCTCTCCGTCACCGAACTCTTCGGTACGGTCCAGAAGTCCGCCGCCGTCTCGATGATCGAGTCGGGGATGGGCGGCATCCTCGGCCATGTCGCGATCATCATCGGACTCGGCACGATGCTCGGCGCCATCCTCGAAGTCTCCGGCGGCGCCGAGGTGTTGAGCACCCGGCTGCTCCGGCTCTTCGGCGAGAAACGCGCCCCGCTCGCCATGGGCGTCACCGGGGTCGTCTTCGGTATCCCGGTCTTCTTCGACGTCGGCATCTTCGTCCTGGCGCCGCTCGTGTACGCCGCCGCCAAGCGCTCCGGCAAGTCGGTCATCCTGTACGCGATGCCGCTGCTCGCCGGGCTCTCCATGACCCACGCGTTCCTGCCGCCGCACCCGGGACCCGTCGCCGCCGCCGGGCTCTTCAAGGTCGACCTGGGCTGGGTCATCCTGATGGGCGCCGTGGTCGGCATCCCGGCCGTCCTCGCCGCGTGGGCCTACGCCGCGTGGATCGGCAACCGCCTCTTCGTCGACGTACCGCAGGACATGGTGGAGGCGGCGGAGGAGGCGAAGGAGGCCGTCGCCGCCGAGCAGCGCGCGTCGGGTGTCATGCCGCGGGAGACCCCTGTGGCGCTCGGCACGGTCCTCGCCATCATCGGCACCCCGCTGGTCCTCATCCTGCTGGCGACCTTCTCCTCCATCGCCTTCGATCCGTCGACTCTCCGGTCGGTCATCGAGTTCTTCGGCCACCCCTTCGTGGCGCTGACCATCGCGCTGCTGCTCGCGTACTACCTGCTGGGCATCCGGCGGGGCTGGTCGCGCGGCTCCCTGGAGACGGTCTCCACCGCCTCCCTCAAGCCCGTGGGCAACATCCTGCTGGTGGTCGGCGCGGGCGGGGTCTTCGGCGCGGTCCTCAAGGGCAGCGGGATCGCGGACGCGCTCGCCGACACCTTCAACGACGTCGGTCTGCCCGTCATCGTGCTGGCCTGGCTGATCTCGGTCGTCCTGCGCGTCGCCCAGGGCTCCGCCACGGTCGCGATCGTCACCACGGCGGGCATCGTCGTCCCGCTGGTCGAGAACCAGGGGCTCTCGCAGGCGCATCTCGCCCTGATCATCATGGCGATCTCGGCGGGCTCGATCTTCGCGTCGCACGTCAACGACGGGGGATTCTGGATCGTCGCCAAGTACTTCGGCATATCGGAGCGCGACACCATCAAGTCCTGGACGGTGCTGGAGACCGTGCTGTCGGTGGCGGGATTCGTGGTGGCGGCGCTGCTGAGCCTGGTGATCTAGACGTGTCCAGGGCCCGTAGGGGGCGGGCGCCCACCCAACCCTCACCGCAGGCCCTCTTGCGCGATGATCGACACCCCGCTTTGGTGACTTGAGTCACGTAACGAGGCGAGCGGGAGGCGATGACACGTATGGCAGGAACCACGGAGACCGGCACGGGTGGCACCGGCACACACGAAGCCGGCGCCACCGATTCCCGGCCCCGCAAGTCGAGTTGGACGTACATCGGCCCCGGGATCGTGGTCGCCGCGACCGGTGTCGGCGCGGGTGACCTGGTCGCCACGCTCATCGCGGGCAGCAAGTTCGGCTACACCCTGATGTGGGCGGCGGTCATCGGCTGCGTCGTCAAGATCTCCCTCGCCGAGGCCGCCGGCCGCTGGCATCTCGCCACCGGACGCACCCTCTTCGACGGCTGGCGCAGCCTCGGCCGGTGGACCACCGTGTACTTCGCGGTGTACGTCGTGGTCTGGGGCTTCGTCTACGGCGCGACCGCCATGTCCTCCAGCGCGCTGCCCATCGTCGCGCTCTTCCCGGACGGTCCCGGGCTCAAGACCTGGGCGGTCGTCACCGGCCTGATCGGTCTGGTCTTCGTCTGGTTCAACCAGTACGCCGTCTTCGAGAAGGTCATGACGGTGCTGATCGGCATCATGTTCGTGGTCGTCATGTACGTCGCGATCCGCGTCGCGCCCGACCTCGGCGCTGCCTTCGCCGGGCTCGCCCCGGTCCTGCCGGACGGCTCGCTGCTCTACACGCTCGGGCTGATCGGTGGGGTGGGCGGCACGATCACCATGGCGGCGTACGGGTACTGGGTCAACGCGAAGGGGTGGACCAACTCCTCCTGGATGAAGGTGATGCGGCTCGACAACCGGGTCGCGTACGTCACCACCGGGCTCTTCGTCGTCGCGATGCTGGTCGTCGGCGCCGAGTTGCTGCACTCCTCCCAGATCGCGCTCACCTCAGGGGACCGGGGCCTGATCGACCTCGGCGCGATCCTGGAGGAGCGCTTCGGGCCGGCCACCGCCAAGCTCTTCCTGATCGGCTTCTTCGCCACGTCGTTCTCGTCGCTCATCGGGGTGTGGCACGGCGTGAGCCTGATGTTCGCGGACTTCGTGGAGCGCGTCCGTGCCGATGGGGGAAGGAAGGCCGGGGACGAGGCCCCGGTGGCCCCGGGGAACGCGGGCGGAACCGCGCTGTCCTCCGCGACCGGGACGTCCTCCGGTACTGGGACGTCCTCCGGTACTGGGACGTCCTCCGATACCGGGACGACGGTCGAGGAGGTCGCGTCCGGTGTGCGTGAGCGGTCGGTGCCGTTCCGCGCGTATCTGCTCTGGCTCACCTTCCCTCCGATCTCGCTGCTCTTCCTCGACGAGCCCTTCGGCCTGGTCGTGGTCTACGGCGTGCTGGGCGCCTTCTTCATGCCGTTCCTCGCGCTCACCCTGATCTGGCTGCTCAATTCCTCCCGTACGCCCACGGAATGGCGTAACGGAATCCTGAGCAATGTGATGCTGGCGGCGGCGGGGCTGCTGTTCGTCGTGCTGTGTGTGCAACAGGTACGGGACATTCCCTGGTAGTCCCGGCGAAGCCGGGCCGGTGCCATGTCGCTGCCGGGGCCGGGGCCGGGGGGGGGGGGGCCCGCCCCCCCCACGGCCCCCCCCCCCCCCCCGGCGGGGGGCCCCCCAAACGCCCCGG
>NZ_JBHYZP010000033.1:0-110605 GCF_042752355.1 Streptomyces sp. NPDC059255 | reverse complement strand
AGACAGGGGTACCACATCGCTGCGCGATGTGCAAGTGGGGCGGTCGCTGCGCTCCCGCTGGCCCACGCGATGCGTGGGCCCTCACCTTCGCTGCGCTCCGGTGAGGGGTGGGAGCCGGCCGCTGCGCGCCCGGCTGGCCGTGCGGTGCACGGCCGGGCTGACGGGGTGTTGGGTGCGGCTATTGGGGCCTCCAATATGGGGGGTTGGGGGGAGCGCGGGGGCGCTCCCGGCGGGGCGCTGCGCTTTCCCGCCTGACGGTCCTTCCGGCTGCGCCTCCAGAATCGTTGGGCCCGCTGACGCGGGCTGGGCTGGCTATGGGGGTGGGGGTCGCTCGTTCGTGTGGGTTCTAGTGTAGTGAGTGCATCGGGTTGATGCAGCATGTACCGTTGGCGGAAACACAGGACACCCCCCAACCGTTTGAGGTCGGAGGGTGAAGGAGAAGGGTATGGCGCGTGCATACTTTCCGTCTATGGAAGCGTTACCCGGATGCGGTCGAAAAGGAATTCTGCGTGAGTGAATTCTCCGGCGGATCGTTCTCGGTACAGCGCGGCCCGAACAACGATGAAGCCTGCACCGCGTCCTGGTCGTGGGTGAAGCCGCTCCACTTCCTTGAGGCTCAGCCGGAGAACCAGCCGGGCGTGACCTTGTCGTGGTCGTCACAGCGTGGCCCTTCGGGCGGCTGGTCGTACACGGTGGTCAGCGAGTCCGGGCGCAAGGACTCCGGCCGGCTTCCCGCCCCAGTGCTGGCGGCACCCGCTGCGATCCTGGCGATGATGCCCGAACTGTGGCGTGGCCGGCATCGGCTGCTGCGTGCCACAGAGGACCTCTGGGAGTGGGCCGCACTTACCGAATCGGCTACCGAGAGCGCCCGTCTGGTGAGCGAGAACAAGTACGACTTCGACTACCAGATGGATGAGGAGGAGGGCGAGAGCTTCGACCAGTGGCAGGCCGAACTGGAGGCCGCTGACGCCGACCAGCAGCCGGCCACCGAAATCCCTGTCCACAGCCGGGAGGAGGCTTCGCTGGGCAGCGCGGAGACCGCCGGCCTGATCCGCTACCGGATCGTGGCGCAGCGGATCGATCCGCAGCACCCGGGCGCCTCGGTCCTGACGAACTACGCCTACGCACGGTCGATCGAGGAGGCAGTCGCCAAGGCCCGCAAAGAGCTGAAGAAGCCGGGCGGTCTGTACGGGGACCGGGGCATGTACCGCGTGGTGGAGGTGGTCGAGGAGAGCCCGTCCAGCGAGCTCCTGCAGCAGGAGGACGCCCGCCGGCGGTACCTCACCACCATCTTGGAGAACGCCACCGCCGCTGTGCGCGGCCGTGGGCCGGAGGATCCGGACGCGGATCTGGTCAGCCGCCTGGACGACTTCTTCACCCGCGCCGTCGTCTTCCCCGACCCGTACACCGGCGGCGTACATCCCCGGCCCCACCAGGCCACGTTCGGCTGGACCAGCGAGCAGCCCTGCATCGAGCACGCCAGCGACCCCGGCCGCGCCCTGGCCCTGTTCCTCCTGGCCTACCTGGACCACTACGGCCTGGAGCTGGAGGCGGCCGTCCGCACCAGTGGCCATCCCGATCGGCAGCCGGTGAGCGGGAGCCGGCCTTCGGCCCGTGACGCGGAGGGAGGCGAGGCGTCGGCGGATCTTGTCGAGCGCGTGCTGGACGTCTGCGGGCAGCACTACGCAGCCGTGACCGGCACCAGCTCCGACGAGTGGGACCAGGAGTGGGCCCGGGAGGTCGTGGGCATCGCCCTGCGGACCGTGCGTATGGCGGAGCGGGACACCTACCCTCAGATCCTGGAGACCTACCTGCACGAGCGCCGGGCGCGGCTGGAGATGCTGTGGCGCATCTACGGGCCCGCCGGAGTCTTCCCGCAGGGCGTCTACCACCTGGTCGAGCAGCCCGGGTCGTTCGTGCTGTGCGAGCGGATCGACAACGACCCGATGTGGCTCAAGGGGGTCTGGAGCAGGGAATGCGAATCGGAAACCCCGCTCGAAAGGCTTGAGGAAGCCTGGCTGTACGGCACTAGCGAGAGTGATGGGCGATGAGCAGGATTCCGCTCAAGGAACACCAGGTCGACCAGAAGTCGGCTTTCCGTAAGTGGGTAGGATTCCCTGCAAGATCATCTGTGCCCGCTCAGGGTGCCCGGGGCACGATCGTGTCAGCGACCGGCTCCGGTAAAACAATCATGGCCGCTGCGAGCGCTCTGGAATGCTTCCCGGACGGCCGGATCCTCGTCACCGTGCCGACCCTGGACCTGCTCGCCCAGACCGCCCAGGCGTGGCGGGCGGTCGGCCACCGCGCCCCGATGATCGCGGTGTGCTCCCTGGAGAACGACGCGGTACTGAACGAGCTGGGCGTACGCACCACCACGAACCCGATCCAGCTCGCCCTGTGGGCTCGTTCCGGGCCGATCGTGGTGTTCGCCACGTACGCCTCCCTGGTGGACCGCGAGGACCCTGATGACCCGACAGGGCGGGGAAAGGTTCGCGGGCCGCTGGAGGCCGCCCTGGCGGGCGGGGAGCGCCTGTACGGGCAGCAGATGGCGGGCTTCGACCTCGCGATCGTGGATGAGGCGCACGGAACCGCCGGTGATCTTGGTCGGCCGTGGGCCGCGATTCACGACAACCAGCGGATCCCGGCGGCCTTCAGGCTCTACCTGACCGCGACGCCGCGGATTCTCGCGGCGGCCCAGCCGCAGAAGGGAACCGGCGGCCAGGAGGCGGAGATCGCCAGCATGGCCGACGACCCGGACGGCACGTTCGGTGCCTGGCTCCCTGGGGCCGAACTCGGGCTGAGCGAGGCGATCGAGCGCGAAATTCTCGCAGGCTTCGAGATTGACGTGCTGGAGATCCGCGACCCCTCCCCCGTCCTTGGGGAGTCCGAGGAGGCGCAGCGCGGCCGGCGCCTGGCCCTGCTGCAGACCGCGCTCTTGGAGCACGCCGCCGCGTACAACCTGCGTACGGTCATGACGTTCCACCAGAAGGTGGAGGAGGCGATGGCGTTCGCGGAGAAGCTGCCGGAGACGGCTGCCGAGCTGTACATGAACGACGCCTCCGACGACGACCTGGCCGCCGCCGACAAGCTGCCGAAGTCCTCCATCGACGCGGAGTTCTACGAACTCGAGGCCGGCCGTCACGTCCCGCCGGACCGGGTGTGGTCGGCGTGGCTGTGCGGTGACCACCTCGTGGCCGAACGGCGTGAGGTGATCCGCCAGTTCGCCAACGGCATCAACGCCGCCGGACGCCGTGTCCACCGCGCCTTCCTCGCCAGCGTCCGCGTGCTCGGGGAAGGTGTGGACATCACCGGCGAACGGGGAGTCGAGGCCGTGTGCTTCGCGGACACCCGCGGCTCCCAAGTCGAGATTGTCCAGAACATCGGCAGGGCGCTCCGGCTCAACAAGGACGGCTCCACCAAGATCGCCCGGATCATCGTGCCGGTCTTCCTGGAGCCCGACGAGGATCCGACCGACATGGTCGCCAGCGCCTCGTTCCGCCCCCTCGTAGCCGTCCTCCAAGGCCTCCGCAGCCATGACGAGCGCCTGGTCGAACAGCTCGCCTCCCGTGCCCTCACGAGCGGACAGCGCAGGGTCCACGTCCAGCGCGACGAGACCGGGCAGATCATCGGAACTGGCGGCGAGAGCGAGGACCAGGAGCAGGACGGCACCGACGCCGCTGCCGAATCTGCGCTGCTGCACTTCTCCACCCCGAGGAACGCGGCGACCATCGCGGCGTTCCTGCGCACTCGGGTCTACCGGCCCGAGTCCCTGGTGTGGTTGGGGGGTTACCAGGCCCTGATCCGCTGGCGGGCGGAGAACGAGATCACCGGTGTCTACGCCGTGCCTTACGACGTTGAGGTTGAAGTGGGGGTCACCAAGGATTTCCCCCTGGGGCGGTGGGTGCACCAGCAGCGCAAGGCGCTGCGTGCGGGCGAGCTGGAGGAGCGGCGCAAGGTCCTGCTGGACGCCCCGGAGGCCGGAATGCTCTGGGAGCCCGGCGAGGAGGCATGGGAGGCCAAGCTGGCCGCGCTGCGGTCGTACCGGCGGGCGACGGGCCATCTCGCGCCGCGTCAGGACGCCGTGTGGGGCGAGGGCGAGGCGATGGTGCCTATCGGGCAGCACATGGCCAACCTGCGCCGCAAGGGTGGTCTCGGTAAGGACCCGAAGCGCGCGGCGGAGCGTGCGGAGCATCTGGCGGCGATCGACCCGGACTGGAACTGCCCCTGGCCGCTGAGCTGGCAGCGCCACTACCGCGTGCTCGCCGACCTCGTCGACGCCGACGGCATCCTGCCCTACATCGCGCCGGGCGTCGTCTACGACGGCGACGACATCGGCATCTGGCGATGGCGGCAGCAGGAACCGGGCACCTGGGCACAGCTCCAGCCCGAACAGCGCGAGCGGCTGACCGCGCTGGGCGTACAGGGCGCCACCCTGCCCCTGACGGCCGCCGCCCCGGCGGAGCTCCCTCCGGCGCCGACGGACGCCACCAAGGGTCCGGGTAAGGCCAGGAGCAAGGCTCAGGCGGCGTTCCAACGGGGGCTGGCCGCCCTGGCGCAGTGGGCGGAGCAGGAGGGACAGCGGCCAATCCCGCGCAGCGCGGTCGTGGAGATCGCGGTCGACGACGAGACGGAACCCGTGCCGGTGAAACTGGGCGTGTGGCTCTCGAACACAAAGTCGAGGCGCGACAAGCTCACCGCGGAACAGCTCGCCTCCCTCGCGGCGCTGGGCATGGACTGGGCGGGCGCGGTACCGGCCTCCGATGCCGCCCCGCAGCCCGCGCCGTCGGCGGCCCCGACGACGCGGCAACCGTGGGGCCACCACGAGGAGTGCGACAAGCCGCACTACGAAGGTGGAACCTGCACCTGCGACCTCATCGAGCGGTACGGACAGAACTCCGAGCGCGACGACTACTGACCGCCTCGCGGCTCTGACCGGGCCCCGGGCCCGCCGACAGGGCCCGGGGTCTCGTGCTGTCAGCCGGGCCGGCTGTTCGGTCCGGCGTCGCCCTGCAGCACGTCTTCTCGCTGTTCCTATTCGGGGGTGCCCGTCGGCTCAGTGCCTCCGGCCTGGCTTTGCGACGGTGCTAGGGCGTCGGGAATAAAGTGTGAGTAACTCTCGCGTAGGTGCTGAGTGACGCGGTCGTCGTTCGCCTCGTAGTTCAGCTGTTCCTGGAAGAACCGCAGCTTTTTCTCCCCGGCGTCGAGGATCTCGCCCCAGCTCTTGACCCAGACCTCGTAGTCGTCCTGTACGTCGGCGAGGCCGGCGGGGCGGTCTTTCTGCCGGATGTCGCGGAGGATCTTGTCCGAGTAGTCGTAGGTGACGAGGTAGAAGCGCCACTTGGAGCCCACCCCGCTGTACTGCGGGTCGTCGATGATGGCCCGGGCGTAGCTCTTGATCTGGTCGAGTTCCTTCGGGCCGACCTTCACCGTGGGTCGTTTGAGCTCGATAACGAGGCGTTCGGTGGAGTTCTCGTCCCGGCGGCTGCGGAACAGCAGGATGTCGACCCGGCCACCGCGCCCGTCCGGCTGGGTGACGGCTTCGAGCTCGTGCTCCAGGACCACGTCTTGGCCGAGGTGGTCTTCCAGGTGTGCTCGGAGGACATTGGTGAGTCCGAGCTCGCTCCTGGTCATGTTCCAGTCCTCGCCGAAGAGCCAGAGGTTCTTGGCGATCAGGGGGTGGAGCTGGTCGACCTCGCGCAGGTTCGTGCGGAGGTGTTCGTCGGCGAGGATCTTGCGCAGGGCCTGGATGAAGTTCAGGCGGTTGGTGACGGTGGTGGCCGCGCCGATGACGTGGGTCAGGTCGGTGCTGTCCAGGAGGTTCTTGAGGTGTCGGCGGTCGTCGTCGTTGAGTGCAAGGACCTTTTCCAGGATGGTGTGGAGGTCGCCGGGGTTACTTTCCAGAGCGGTACGGATGAGGTTGACGGAGAGGCTGCGGGCTGCCCTTTTGTTGGGAAGCGCGTGGCGGGCGGCTGTGACGACGACGTCGAAGGTCTGGCGCTCTATGGCGAGCGCACCGGTCGCCGGCTGTTCGTCGTAGGGGTAGATGCCTTCGGTCTTCAGCTGTCGCACGACTTCTGCGGAGATCTGGGCGCCGCGAACGGCCAAGTGCCGGTGGACGGCCTTGACGGCCGCATCCAAGAGCCCGGAGTGCGACATGGTCAGGCCGTGCAGGTCGTCGACGGACAGGCCGTTGAACAGGTTGGCGCGTAGGTAGGGGGTGAAGCTGATAAGGCCGTCGGTCCAGTCGCTGCCATGCTCGCCCAGGGCGATGCCGTCGGCATTGCAGATGAGCATCTTGCGGTCGCCCATCCGCTTGTTCCACTCAACAAAGGTGACGACCGGGGGCGGGTCCTCGCCGGTGTACTCCTCCGGCAAGTCCAGCTCCAGATCGATGGGTTCGCCAACGATGATGTCACTGGGGTCGAGCCGTTTTCCGTCGTAGGTGACGTGCGCGTACGGGTAGGCCCGAAGGTAGAACGCCAGCTTCGCGGTGAGGTTCGCAGCGGCGTCGTCGCGCTCCAGGCGGCTCAGCGGTTTGCCCTGGGGTACAGAGATACGGACGGTCGTACCGGGCTCTTCCCGGGTCGGCTCGGTTTCCTCGACCTGCCAGATGGTGGCGTGGTCGGCGTTGCCGCGGATCCGGACCCCGACCAGGATGTCGTCGACCAGGGCTGCCGTTTCCCAGGTGAGCTGGTCGCCCAGGGCGAAGGCGAAGAGACGGCCTTCGCCATTGCGGCCGTGCAGGATGCGTTCTCCGCCTTCGGTGTGTGTCCTGCTGGTCTTCCAGGTGGTGCCGTATGCCTGGAAGGCAGTGCGGGCTCGCTCGGGTGTCATGCCGTGGCCGTTGTCGGTCACCACGACGTCGGTAATCGCGTTCATGCTGGAGCGGCGCAGTTCGACGTCGACCTCGGTGGCGTTGGCGTCCAGGGCGTTCCACACCAGTTCGGCGACTGCCGTGATCTGGGGCTTCCTCTTGAACTGCAGGATCTTGCGCTCACCGACCGAGAGTTCGAACTCTGTGAGCGGCGGTCCGCTCTGCGCCGGCAGGTCGGTGCTGACCACGCCGGCGCCAACTCCCGTACGAGCAGCGTCTTGTGTGCTGTGATCCCCAGACATGCGGTGACTGTACCGGTTTCGTACAGTGCGGTACATGTCGCCTTGCGTGAAGTCAGTATCTGACCGGCAGGGACTCCAATAGACCGGATCCGGGTGTCGCGGTGTTGGGCATCTATGAGGTGCTGATCAGCTGCCCACTGCCGGTGCCGAGTTCAAGGGTCCCCGAGCAGGGCGTCTTTGGGTGAAAGCGGGCCCCCGGGATACGGATCTCGGAGCGGGTCAGCAGGTCGACTACCTGGCTGTGATCGGTGTCGGAGTGAGAGTCCCAGGTAAGCCGGTCCGGGCGGGTGGGGTGGCCGGTGATCCAGGCGGGTGTGAGGTCGAAGTGATACCAAAGCGGCATGGAACGCATCAGTAGAGCGCTGCGCAGCGGCGTGCTGGAGGTGTACGCCCAGTACTCGTGGTGCGCCGCTTCCTGGTCGGTGAGGCGAGGCTGATGCCACAGGGGCGAGCGACCGTCGCGCTGATGCCAGCTGGTCTCTTGCCGGAAGACCATCCGCGCGATGTCCGCCCCCTGCCATCGATGGGAGTCGACAAAATCGAGTCGGCCCTGCGTGGGCAGGTGGACAAGGCTTACCCGCCGGCAGGTGAAGGTGATGAGGCGCAGGCCAGGGATGCCGCACACACCGTGATCTTCATGGTGGAAGGGCAGAAGGCGGCTGGCGACGCGGCATGCCGTGTTGGTGTGGATCTCCAGGTGGCCAGGCTGGTGGAAGATCGAGTTCAGGTAGCCGCTGATGCTGGCCATCGCGGACTTTCTCGGCTGTTCAAGGGGGTGCGGGTGCTCACGGTTACTCATCAAGCACTCGAAGAGGAGCGCTTGGAAAGCGAGTTGCCCTCGGTCCGTAGGGTCCAGGGCAGGGCGGTTGCCGGTCACCTGGAGCGTTGCGTTCTCGGGCAGGTATAGAAGGCGCCCGACTTCCTTCCTGATCCGCTTGTCGGTCGTGTGCGGCATGATGCTCCTGCTCCAGCTGCCCCCGGGCGGCAGCCGTGGAGAAGAGAGCCTGCACGGACACCGAATCACGTTCTTCAGGGACTGGGCATCCCACCCTTGAGACCTCTGCGCCTCCGCCCGGGCGGATCGCTCGCCTCCAGACCGTCCCTGGCCTGTCAGGCAGCAACGTTAACGGCCCACGTCTCGCAGGCAAGGCGACACGCCACACGAGCCGCGGGTGAACGACAGCAGCCCGGCCAGCCGGACTCACCAGGACGAGGGCGGCACCGTCCGGGCGGCTTGCCTGCTCGGCGTCGTGCGCGACCCCGCCGTCGCGCGCGAGGAACACCAGCGGCGCCTGATCGCCTCGCCCGCCATCCGCTGCCTGTCCCACCCACCCGCTTTCTCTTTCCTTCTGCAGGGGCGTGGACTCCGGGGGCGTAGAGGGGATGTCGGCCTGCCCGGCCACGGCCGGACCAACGTGGTGGCCTGCGGGTTCACAGGCAGGTACGGCAGAGCGCGCGGCCGGTTGTCGGTCGGGTTGTCGGCGGATATGTGGGCCTGGTCTCTGGATGTGTTGTCGCTTCGTGACCGTGGTCGGGCCTTCGCGGTCGGGACTCCGGTCGGGGCCGGCTGCTGCGGTGACCGGTACGGCGGCACCGGACAGGACGAGCGTCGCACCGGGCAGGAAGAGAGGAGACCCGTGATGATCGGCGTGGGCGTGGGCGGCGGGGACCAGCTGGCATTGGGCGTGCTGGCGCAGTACCGGATGGCCACTGCTGAGCAGTTGCACCGGGCCATTGCTCCCTCGGTGCGGATCGAGCAGACCCGGCGGCGGCTGGTCCGGCTGCGCACCGAGGGGCTGGTTGACCGCATCACGCTGCCGCAGGCCGGGCGGACCCGGGTGTGGTTCCCGACCGTGTACGGCGTGCGGCTCGCCTCCGAGTGGCCCGAGCTGCGCGGGCACAGGCCCTCCAGGACGGTGTCAGATCCGACCGCCGTGCGGCTGAAGGCCGGCCACGCGCTGACCGTGACCGAGACCGCGCTCGTCTTCCTCGAGGACGCCCGCCGCCGCGGGGAGCTGTGCCGGCCACTGGACTGGATGACCGAGGTCCACCACCCGATCGGGAACGGCGAGGCCGTCATCCCCGACGCGCTCCTGTACTACCGGCGCGGCCCCGTCGACGGCAGCGACGGGCCGATGCTGCGGGCGTTCGTGGAAGTCGACCGGGCCACGATGGGCCCCGAACGCCTCGCCGCCAAGCTGACCGCGTACGAGCGCCTCTACCGCCACGTGCCCGTGGTGCCGGGGCGCCGGCCGGCCCTCCAAGAACCGGCGGTGGAGGAGTGGCGGCGGCGCTATCCGCTCTTCCCGCGCGTCCTGTTCGTCCTGGATGGCACCGGGCCTGCCGGTGTCGAGAACCGGATCAGCGCCCTGCGCGCGGGAGCCAGACTGTTGACGTCGTCCCGCTTTATCTGCGACGTCCCCGTCTTCGCCGCGCCGCTGGCCGACCTGCTCCGCCACGGCCCCTCCGCACCCGTGTGGCGCCCCGTCCGCGACCCCGACCAGCGAGTCCCGTGGACCAGCTCCGGAGATCACCGGGCATGAAGCACGACCGCCTACGGAGAGGCGCCAGCCGGTGCTGACCAGCCATGGTCGGGGCCGGGCCCGGCGCGGCCGTGCCCGTGGTCGGCCTCCGTCGGTCTCATGGTCGGGGTGGTGCCGGCGCGTTGCGGCAGAGCCCAGGTCAGCGGTCCACGGCGGGCAGGCGGGCCAGACCGGTGTCGAGCATGATGCGGTCGACGGTCTCGTGCAGGGCGCTGCCCGCGCCGATGACGGTCTCGATACCGCCGGGCAGCAGATCGCGCGGCCGGTACCAGTCGCGCAACTGCGTCTCGCTGACGTCATCGGCGATCGGCTTGGTGGCGTGCCGGATGAGGGTTTCGCCGAACGGCACGTCCAGGTAGAAGCCGTGGGTCGGGCCGCGGTGGTCGGCCCGCAGTGCCGCGAGCATGTCGCCGTAGCGGTCGGCGTAGAGGATGCCTTCGACGACGACGTGGAATCCGGCGTCCAGGGCATAGCGGGCGGTCAGGCCGATCAGGCCGATGTTCGCGGCGCCGGGCCGGTCCCGTTCACGAAGCACGATGCGGCGGAGGTTGTCCTGGCCGACCACGGCCAGGCCACGGCCGAACCTCTCACGCAGGCCGGCCGCGACAGACGACTTCCCCGAGGCGCTGTTGCCGCGCAGCACCACCAGCCGGGTCTCTTCGCTGCCCACCATCACGACGGTCACGTTACCGACAGGCCCACCCATCCACTTCTCTGTTCTTCCTGCTGTGGGGCATGAGTTCGGGGGCGTAGAGGGGGTGTCAGCCTCCCCGACCACGGCGAAACCGCGTGGTGAAATGCCCAGTTACCGAGACGGCTGCCGGGTCGCGCGGCCCGCGCGACAGGTAGGCGCAACCCCCGACGCACACTCGTGCTCCTCGCCGACCGAGACGCGCGGTCACATAGCCCGGACTGCTCCCCGGGCGCGGGCCAGCTGGCGCAGTTCGGAGCGCGCCGCCGGTACCGAGGGGACGGTCTGCCAGTAGGGGTGCCACCGCAGCCGTACGGACAGGAGCAGCAGGCGGTGGCGCAGGGCGGTGGTGTCGCGGGGGCGGGGCGCGGCGAGCGCGTTGTAGGTGGCGTTCCAGGCGGCTTGCGTCTGCACCAGGTCGTCAGGGAAGTCCTTCGGGTCCATCCCTGCATTAGATCGCTTGTTCGAATTGTGTGTCACTTCGGACGCGCCCGGCCCGGCATGGCCGGGTCCGCGGTCGGCCCCGACCATGGCCGTCCGGTCGGCGCGGAGCGGCACCCGGGCGGGTGATTTTCCTTCGCGTACGCGGGCGCAGTCTTAGCGATGCGCGTCCAACTTGCCTAATTCAGTGGGGTTTCGACATCTTTTGTGTGCTCTGTCATGTTCTGTGCGCCGCTTCCGGCGAACGAGCGAGAGGTGAACTCATGCGACGAACCGAGTACGACGCGAGCCAGGCCGCCAAGCGCCTCAAGGTGCCCGTATCGGCGTTCCGGTGGGCCCGGCACACCGGGCTTGTCCCCGAACCGGATGCCTCGCCCTCCCGGTGGTCCCGTGCCACCGTGGAAGCGATGGACGCCGCTGCCATCGACGCCGCGATGCCCGCCTGGCCGATCCTCGGCAGTGCGGCGGCCAACCGCATCGCCGCCGCCCTCGGCACCCCGAACACCCCCGGCGAGAAGGCGACCGTGACAGCGTTCGTGGTGCGGCGGTTCGTCGACCGCGGCCTCCTGGTCGACCTGAGCGCGAACCCGGACGGAACGCTGCACCACCCCGACCAGGTCGCGGAGATATGCCGCCGCGAGGACCTGGCGGACCTGGTCGCCACCGACACCCCGCTCGGACCCGAGCAAGCTGCCGCCCGCCTCCGAGTGCGCCGCGCGGACTTTACCGACCGTGTTGTAGGCGTTCGCTTCGCTCGTTGGGGTCGCTGTTGGTGCCGTCCCGTGTCCCTTTACTGATCGGCTCGGTTGCCTGCTCGGCGAACGGGACGAGGAGGCGGCAGCGTGCGGAGCGGGATGGTCCTGGGGGACCTGCGGGTACAGCAGATGCGGCGGGCTGGCGGGGGTTGGTCGTACACGATCGTGCGGCCCGATGGCTCCGTGGACGAGGAGGCGGACGGCTTCCTGCGGGCCGGCTGCTGGCCGGCAAGCCCTTGCACACCGACGGCGCCCTCACAAAGGAGAACCTCGCCCGAGAAGCCCAGGTCAGCCACGCGACCGTCCACCGCGCCGACGACATCCTCGCCGAGTGGAACGCCAAGGTCGCCCGACCCGTCCTCCGCACCCCCGGCGAGGTCGCCCGGGATGACACGATCGCCGAGCTCCGCAAGCAGCTTCGTGAGGCGAGAGCAGAGATCACGCAGCTCAACGGCAAACTCGACGCCCTCGCGACGGTGACCGCGAACCTCTACCACGAGAACCTGGCCCTGAAGAAGCGCGACAGCGACCGAAGACTCGCCCCTCTCCCCTCCGCCAACTGACATGCTGCGCAAGCCCCTCAGCGCGCTGCTCTGTAACAGTTGGTGCTGAATCTGGTTAGCATCGCTGTCGTGAATGAACGGGGGCGAGTCCGATCCCGTTCACGGATGACGGGTGGTGCGGGTTGCGTAACGGGGAGATCGTCTTCCGGGGAAATTGGGGCGATATGGTGCGCGTGCGGATAGGTGGTGGCGGGTCCTCCGTGTCGGACTCCGGTGACGAGGTCGCGGAGCTGACCAATCGTTTCGCGGACTGGCTGGCCCAGGACCGCAGCGTGGGACCCCACCTGACGATCGACCGTGTCCGTCCCGCCCCGGTGGACGGGGCGATGTCCGGGGAACTTCTGGACTGGATCAGCCTGACGCTGAGCGGCGGGTTCTCGGTCGCCAGCCTGATTTATTCTCACCTCAGCTTCCGTGCTTCCCTCCCACCCCGCCAGCGGCACGCTGCCCGGATGGTGATCGAGCGTAACGGCGTCCGCCTGGTGATCGAGGACGGCACTGCTGAGGACACAGCCCGCCTCGTTCGCCTCCTGGGTGGTCTCGGAGACGGTGAGGGAGATACCTACGGCGAAGCAGGGGCGGGGGACGGTGACGGTTCCTGATCCGCGCAAGAGTCGGGCGGTGCTGATCGGGATCGATGACTATGCACACGCTGACCTGCCGGCGATGCCGGCGGCGGCAGCCGGAGCACATCACCTGGCTGGCTTGCTGCGCGATCCGTCGATATGGGGCCTGCCCGAGGAGCAGGTCACGGTGATCGGCTCCACCACCCCGGTCGAACAGGTGCTGGGAGCGGTCAGGGATGCCGCGCTGGGCGCCGAGGACACACTGGTGGTGTACTTCGCCGGACACGGACTCCGGGACCACAGCGAGCGGCTGTACCTGGCACTGACAGCCGCTGACGCCGACTACCCACAGATCGGCACCCTGCCCTACCTTCAGTTACGCGACGTAATCCGGCGGAGCGGCTACCGGGCTAAACACCGCGTCACGGTGCTGGACTGCTGCTACAGCGGCATTGCTGGCGGCATGTCCAGCGACGCTGCCCCCACCCGCACGGAATTGGCCCGTGCCCTGGAAGAACCCGAGGACTCCAGCGGTGAGGGGGACGATCAGGAGGGGGCCGAGGACCGCTACGGGGACTGCGTCCTGACCTCCGCCCCGCCGACGAGACGATCGTTCGTCCTGCAGGATGCGCGCTTTCCGGAATTCACGGGCGAGCTGATCGACATCCTGGAAACCGGAATCCCTGGGGCGGACGTCACCGTAAGCCTGGAGACGACATGGCGAAGAGTCCATGACCGCATGCGCCGACGCGGGAGCCCAGAACCACAGCAGTTCGCACAGAACGCTGTCACTCGCTATCTCCACCTCCGCAATCGCGCCGTCCCGTTCGGCCCGGAGTACGACCAGACGGAGACGCCTCAGGCGACCGTCACGTGGCAGGCGACGGTCGACGCCCAAAGGCCGCCGAGCCCGGACCCGACGACCACCCGAACCCCTAAGGAGCCCGGCCACGAGCGGCGTTCGAGCCGTCTCTGTGTTCCTGGGGCCCCGGTGATCCTCTTCGACAGCCGTGACGCTCCTCTGCGCTCGGCAGCCTTCAATCCATCCGGCACGCTGCTGGTCAGCGCCAGCGAGGATGGCACGGTCAGCCTATGGGAGCCGACCACCCAGAAGTTCGTCAGGTCCTTGTCCCACCAGGTTGTCAACCCGTGGGCAAAACCGCTCGCTGAGGTCCTCGCGTTCAACTCTCGCTTTTCCGCCGCCCTGTCCGTGGCGTTCAGCCCGGACGGAACCGGCCTGGCCGTTGGCAACGGTGACGGGACGGTCAGTCTGTGGGATGTCGCGGATGGCTCAGAGACCGTCCTGCCCTACCTCGACGGGACCCAGTGGAACGGGGCGGTCGCTTCCGTGTGCTACTCCCCAGCCGGCGCAATGCTGGCGGCCACCTATGACGCGCCAGCCATCAGGTTGTGGGACGTGGCTACCCGCACCAGCATGGCTACCCTGGCCACCGGCGACGCATACTGGGTCGCGCAGGTGGCGTTCAGCCCCTGCGGGCGGGTTCTGGCCAGCGCCAGTGGGAACGGCAACCCGAACAACACGGTGAACGACGGCCTGCTTCAGCTGTGGGACACCTCGTCCGGAGCAGAGATAGCCACCCTGACCGAAACGAACTCCCCCGCAGGGCAACCCCTGGCCGTCAGCCCCGATGGGAAGACGCTGGCGAGCCTCCGCAGTGATGGGCGGATCACACTGTGGGACATCGCGGCCCGCAAGACGTCCGCCACCATCACCGGACCCAGCTCCGGCGTGACCTGCGTCGCGTTCGGGCACAGCGGGGTCCTAGCGGGCGGTTTCCTCGATGGCACCGTCACCCTGTGGGACACGGTCAGCGGCAGGAGCATCGCGGTCCTCACCACCGGCACCAACAGCGCCGTCAGTTCCCTCGCGTTCAGCCCGGACGGTGCGTTCCTCGCCAGCGTGACCAGGAAGCTCACTGTCTGGCCACTCAAGCAGTGAGAGCCCCCGGAGAACAGGCTCGCTAGCAGAACAGATGCATCCGGCCCCGGTGTCCCAGCTCAGACACCAGCCGCAGGGGCACATACGCGACGCGGGTGTTGTCGGGGCCCGGCAGGGCGAAGCAGTCAGTGCAGTCGACGCGTTCCGTCTCCGGCTTGTCGGTCATCGCCAAGCTCCCTTCGAGTGGAGGCAGAGCCTGCCATCCCAATCAACCGGCGACCAGGGGTTTCCTCCGCCGCCGCAGCCCGCCGACCTCGAGGCTCGAAACAGACCTCTTCCCCCGGCTATCGCGTGGGAAAGAGGTGTCGCCGTCGCAGACCGGCTTGCCCACGGGGTCTGACCTGCAGGAATGAGCGGTGTCCGATTCACACCTTCGCTCCCCCGCTGGAAGCAACCGTCCAGACAACGGTTCAGCCGCCGCTCGGTGCAACCCTCTCCGGGTCCTGCGCGGCCTCCAGCCGGTCCAGCCGTTCATAGAGGGCT
Source organism: Streptomyces sp. NPDC059255 (assembly GCF_042752355.1). Lineage (NCBI taxonomy): Bacteria > Bacillati > Actinomycetota > Actinomycetes > Kitasatosporales > Streptomycetaceae > Streptomyces > Streptomyces sp. NPDC059255. Next base: position 95,487 of record NZ_JBHYZP010000033.1, on the reverse strand, counting down.
CGAACGAGGCGAGCGCGGTTCTGGACGCAGCGCACGGTGCCCTCCAACGTCGCGGACAGGCGACCGTCTGCCTCTTTAAGAACGAGGTCGGCAAGCGCTTTGGGTCCGCTGTTCTTCGGTAGCTGGTCGGCGCGGCGGCGGACATCGGAAGCGACCGCGCGTGCGTGACCGGTCAACTGGAGAGCGATCTGCTCGTAGTCGCGGGTCGTCATCGTGTCCGGGCCGGTCCACGCGAGCACGGCTTTGACGAGGCACTCGTGCGGTTCGCGGTCGAGCGGGAGCTCCGCTTCGATCAGTCCGTCGGGGTCGTACAGGACCGTGTGCGTGCTGGTGTGTATGGCGAGCCTCGCTGCCGGAAGCGTCTCGTGCGGGTGGCCGGCGGTCACCGCGGGGTGTCCTCGCCGCTGTCGGCTCCGTCGTCCTGGTCCTCGGTCCGCTGGGCGAGGAACCGGGCGTAGCCGCGGTCCGCGCGGGCCAGCAGGGCCGGGGAGGGAACGCCGTAGGCGGGCGACTGGAGGCCATGGCCCTCCGGCTCGGGGGCGGTGGTGTCGGTGTGTGCGCGCATGCGGCCCCGCCTCTCCGGCTGATGGTCCGTCGGTGACTTCGACGCTACGCAGCGTTGGGGACAGTCCTCAACAATGTTGCGGATAATTGCGGAGGTTCACTCCAGGGCGTCGATCGCAGCCTGGATGAGATCGCGGGCGGCGTCGCCGTACACGGCCATCTCCGCGAGGCCGGCGAACGCCTTCGCGTAGTCGGCGATTTCGCGTGGCTGCGTCACCTTGATCTCCGCCGTCAGCGTCTCCACCACGGCCGTGGTGTCGTCGTGGACGTAGAACGCCTCCAGTGGCCACACGGTGCGCTGCGCGGTGAACGGGATGATCCCCAGCAAGAGGGACGCGAGCGGCATCACGGCCAGGAGGTGGCGCAGCTGCCCGCGCATGGCGTCGGGGCCGGCGGTGCGGAAGCGCAGGACGGATTCCTCCATGAGGACGACGTAGCGGTGGCCGCCCTCGTAGAGGAACCGGGAGCGCGCGACCCGGGCGGCGACGGCTTCGGCGACGTCGTCGGGTGTGCCCTGGAAGGTCGTGATCTGGTTCATGAGGGCGGTGGCGAACGCCGGTGTCTGGAGGAAGCCGGGCGGCATGTTGGAGAGGTAGACGCGGCAGACGCGGGTCTGCTGGTGGAGGGCGTACCAGTCCTGTTGGACCTGGCGCATGCCGTGGCGGTGCAGGCGGCGCCACTCCATGTACATGGAGTCGACGGCGCGGGCGGTGGCGATGAGGTCGTCGGCCTGGTTGTCCGCATCGCAGGCCGTGCACCAGGTGCGGATGTCCGCGTCCGAGGGCAGTGCCGCGCCTTTTTGGATGCGGGTGGTCTTGGCGGGGTGCCAGCCGCACCGGGCGGAGAGTTCCTTCCCGGTGAGGCCGGCGTCCTTGCGCAGGTGCTGCAACCGCACGGCGAGCGCCTCGCGGGCCGACTGGGCGCTGGACGAAGGAGAAGTGGTCGTCATGAGGTGGCGGCCCTTGGGAGTGCGTGGGTCAGATGCGGTAATCGGCGTGCGGAGTGGCCAGGTCCCACACCGAGCGGAACGCCTCGGCACACAGCTTGACCGCGCTGGGATCTTCGGTGTGCTCGGGCTCCAGGGCCTCGCCGTCACCGGAGAAGACGTTGAACCGCACGACCTGGTCGTCGATGAGCCAGAAGTCGTTGCCCGGCAGCGAGAGCGTGGAAGCACGGCGGCGAGGCAGCCAGCGGACCTCCTCGCCGGCACGGAGGTTGGCGTCGGTGATGGCGTGCTCGAAGCGGATGTACTCGGTGACGGGCTCGGACACGACCCGGGCCCGAAGAACCTTCACCCCGCGGGCAACGGTCCGCTCCACCAACGGCAGCCACCCGCCCCAGAACTCCGAGTCGTCCGCAGGCACGCTCCCGTCGCGCAGGAACGCGTCGTAGACCTCCCGCTCCTCCCCCACCGCGTAGACGTCGCGGAGCTCCAGGTGCAGGGCGTGCTGCCGGGCGGAGTCGAGCAGGTCCTCAAAGCTGGGTGCCGGCGGCTTCTGCGGCATCACACGCCTTTCTGATCTGATCCACCATCCGGGCCGGGATCCGGATGACCGCCTCGTCGTCCGCAGGCGGACTGTCCTGACCGCAAGCGGCCCGGGTCACCGCGTCGGCGACCTTGCCCTGCAGAACCAGCTCCGGGCCCTGGGCGGTGTCGGTGTCCACCCACACCGCAGGGCAGTTCCCTCCACCCGAGTTCGGGTCCGTACCGAAGAAAAGTAACGCCATGATCGCCTCCAGGCGAGCCAGTTGCGTGTAGTTGCGCACCGACCGTCCCGCGCACCGCCCCCTCGGTCAAGGGCGCAGCCTCAACGCCTCGCTCACCACCCTTCCGGGGCCGGCTCCCTCACGTGGGGCAGGCACGGCGGCGGCCAGGACGGGTTCCAGCGCCAGGCCGCCCACCGGTCGGCGTCCGCGAACGGCCCGGCGCGTTCCTCGAGCAGGGCGAGGACCTGGGTACGGGCGAGCTCCAGCGCCTGGTGCTCGGCGTCGGTGACGATGCCCAGGCGCCGGACATGGGCGTACTCGTCTTCGTCCTTCCACGTCCACGTGCTCAGGCCGGGGTCGATGACGAGGTCGACGGTCAGGTCGAAGGTGTTGTCGAACCCGGTCTCGGTGCGGCGGGTGGGGTGCTGGAAGTTGACGTACCAGCACCACCGCGAACGCGCCGTACGCGACTTGTGGGACGCCCTGGCCTCCTGAACCCGTGACCATACGTCGAGGGACCACTGTGCGTGGCACGTCCTGGATGCAGAGGTGTATTCAGCCGCTCAGGTCCGGAAGCTCCCAGCCCTCGGGACTCGGATGCTGAGAAGGGACGATGGTGGTCGTGGCCGCCAGGATGTTGCTGTCTTGGTCGTACTGAATGGCCTGGTAGACCACGACTGGAAGCATGGCGTACCTGGGCAAGCCGAGGGCTTCGAGTTCATCCGCATTCGCGCCGCGTGCTGTGACCTGTCGTTCGACGCGCGTGCATCCGGGAATCACTGGTGCCGGAGAGTCCTCTCCTCCGCGACTGACGACGGGGTTGATGCGGGGCACCTGTGCGGTCACCGGGGTCTCCTGGGCTGAGGACATGGCGGGCGATCCGAGCGTACGCGGGAACCCCAACATCCCGGCCCTGTCCGGACAACGGGGCGGCCCGGGCGCCGGGCGCGTCCGACCCTGGCCGGACTGCCCGGCGACTACCGCACTGGCCTGGTCCGCCGCCGCGCCCTGGACGGTGGTGCTGGGCGATCCCGCCGAGCACCACCGCGAACACGCCGCCCGGGAGTTGCGGGACATCCTCGCCGTCTGAATCGGGCAGGCTCTTGATGGTGGTTCTGTGTCCGCTCGTGTTGCAGGCCGGTGTTGCCGACCGGCCCCCTCGGTCAAGGGCGCGACTCGGTCGGCTCTCACAGCGGGTGGGCAAGCCCAGTCCCGTCGCAGTGAACGCGGCGCCCTCCCTCTGGGGTACTGCGGGCGCCGATGGTGCCGGCGGCGTTCTGGAAGAGCCGGGTAAGACCGACGGTATGGGCCGCGTCGAGCGGGAGTTCCTGCCGTTTGCCGAGCGTGACGTCAGGGCCGGTGCAGCGGGTGTCCCAGGAGAAGGCGTGGGTCAGCGTGCGGATCGTCTCCTCCGGGGAGGCTTGCCCGATCCTGTCAGCGGCCGATCGGTTCGGGGTATCGCCGGCGGCGCCGGTCCGGGTCGTCGACGCCGATCTCATACCAGGGCTCGCCGCGCTTCAGCCGGGGCAGGGTGTTCACCCACACCGCGACAGTGATGCCCTGGACGTCGGCGGTGAGCGCCTGGCGGCGGTTGTCGAGCAGGTGCTCCTCCTTGCCCGCCAGGACGACATACAGCAGCGGGAAGCGCTCGGAGCGGGTGTAGCGGTGGCGCTGCCAGAACGGGTACGTGCTCCCGTTGGTGCCGCGGGCTCCTTCCCAGGTGCGGTGCCCGGCGTAGCGCTCGTAGTCCCAGACCTCGCGTGCGAGGCGGGCCTGGGACATGGTGCCGTTGTCGAGCTCGAAGAGGCGCACCTCGCTGGTCCTGGTCGGCACGGCGAGGACGGCGTCGGTGTTGAAGCTCAGGCCAGTCTGCTTGATGGCGTGGTTCACCTCCACCTGCCAGTCGGTCAGGCACTCGCGGTCTCCGGACAGGACCGTGTCGGTGTAGGCGAGGATCATCTCCGTCACCGCGACAGCGTGAGGACCGAAGCCGGCTCGAACGGCCTTCGCTCCGGTACCGGCCTTCGGACGCAGCGGCAGCTCATTGCCTTCGGCCAGAGCCTTCTGTCCCGCCACCGTCAGGTTCCAGATCTGGTGCTTGCCCACCTTGCCGTTCGTCTCCGCCAGCCCGAGCTCCGCCAGTTCCACCATGGCCCTGCGCACGTACGACCGGCCGTCCGACTCCTCCTCCGTGATCACCTGAGCCATCTGCTGCACCGTCGCTATCCGCACACACCCCAGCAACCGCAGCGCATCGGCCCGTACCTTCCCGGCCGTGGGAGTGGACTTCTTCCCCTTCGCCGACGTCTCAGGGGAAGGGAGAGAGGTGTCAGCGTGCCGGGAGGCCCCCTGACGGGCGGTGTGAGCTGCGGTGATGGGAACGACGTTGGAATCGTTCGCGGCACCGTTCACGGCACTGGATTCCGGGCCGCCCGGAGTCCGCTCAGCACCCCTTGTCCAGGGCGGGCGCGGCTCCGGATCGGGCTGCCGGGCGGTGCTGGCGTACGTCATGTCGAAGCTCCTCACGCGGGTGGCGCGGGGGTCCGGATGGAACTCCCCCGTCACTTGCTAGAGGTGTGGCGGAAGTCGACGGTGTGACATTCGCCCGAGCACCGTTACCGAGCCGTGATCACCCGGCGGGCGCCGCGCAGAGCTCGGAGACGATCGCGAACGAGGTCGTCACCATCGGCACGGCCATGGCCGGCGGCATCACCGCGTGCGTGGTCCGGCCGTGCGCCATGCCGTTGCGGATCTGCCGACCATAGTCGAGGTATTCCGCCTGCCGGGCCGTCAGGATGCCCGCGTCAGCGCCTTGCTTGATGAGCCCGTGCAGCGGCTTCTTGCCCGCGTCCGGGATGCGGTCGCGCAGCACGATCTCCACCGCGATCAGGGAGTGCATGACCGCCACGGTGGAGAACTCGTAGCAGTAGTACGACTGGCGCAGCAGCTCGCGGGCGGTGCGCAGGACTGTCGCCGCGGCCTCGGACACGCCGTCGGGAACGACCAGGTCCTCAACGAGGTCGTGCATGTCGGCGTAGCCGGTGACGAAGTGGTGGGCGCGTTCGTCCGGGACCGGGAACGGCAGCCGCTGCGTGGTCATCCCCGAAGTCTCCCAGCGGCGCACCCCGCTCGGCAGCGGCTTTTCCCCGGTCGTCGCTCAGCGTGCCGGGACGGAGATTTCTCCCCTCTCGAAATGGGCGGTATGTCGCACGTAGCGGACGAGGTCCAGGAGAAACGCGGCGCGACAGTGTGGCCACGCAGCCTTGTTGGCAAATAGCGGCGCAGGTTGTCGCTGGCCTGACGGATGTGTCGCTGCGTAGTTGGTAAAGAAGCAGCAGGTTAGTTGGCAAGCCGTGGTCACCGAATGTGATCGGCAGACGTCCGACTGTCGGACCGCGTCGATGGTGAGGATCTCCGGCGTCTCCCGGGAGATGTCGATGCGGACCTCGGCGCCCAGGGACGCTGCAGCGGCGGGCAGTTGCCAAAAGCAGTAGTGGACGAGGCGGGCGGTTGCCATCCTGACGGGATGAAGGAAGCAGAAGACCGGTTGAGCCTGCCTCGACCCCGCTGGGCGAATGCCGAGATTGCAGTCTGGGGCGGTGCCAGCGAGGACGATCTCGCCCTCGCTGGCGGGTATCTGAGAGTGGCCGAGACCGCCGCCCGACACTGGATCGCCCACGGCCCGGACGACCGGCTGCCCCTCCCGATCCTCTACAACTACCGACACAGCATCGAACTGTCGCTGAAGTGGCTGATTCGCAAGGCCGCCCAGTGCGCGCTGCGCGAGGGCTACACAGGAGAAGAAGACCTCAGCCCCGACCAGTTGGACAAGCGTCTGCGCACGCACAACATCAGGAGACTGGCGGACTGCCTCAACCGGTACCTGGCCCTGCTGGACCTGCCCAAGTTGGAACAGCGCATCGATCCGGAGTCCTGGAGTCAGCTCAACTGGCTGGACAGCGAGGATGCGACAGGGGAGACCTACCGGTATGCCGTGGTCGGCCACGGCGCCGGCAGGGCTCCCGCCCGGCCCGTGCAGCAGAACGTCAACTTCTACGAGCAGGTGAACGAGCTGCACAAGCTCGCGAACCTGCTGTGGGGCGGTTACTCGGCTCATCTCGGTGAGTACGAGAACTGGCAGATCGAGTACATGGAGGCCATGGACACGGCCGGCTACTGAAGCCCTGTGCCGTCGCTACGGTGTCGGCTTCTTGTGGCGAGTGAGGAGCTCGGTGAAGAAGTCGGAGATGAGCTGCGGGCTGTCGGGCCGGGTGAGTTCCCAGCCGCCGAAGCGGTAGATCTCATAGCCGGCCAGCCGCAGACGGCGGTCCTCGGCGACCATCTCCGAGTACAGCCTGGGCGAGGCGGTGTACGTGGTGCGGCCGTCCGCGCTGGTGGGGTTCTTGGTGCCGTAGTGGTGGGCGCCGTCGACCTCGATCACGATGCGGGAGCGGTCGGGGGCCAGCAGCAGGAAGTCCATGCGCTCGCGGTGCAGAGCACCGCTGTGTCTGCCGCTCTTGCGGGTGTAGGGGTCGTAGTGCAGGTAGACCTGCGGAATGAGGGCGGGCAGGTCGAACCCGTCGGGTTCGGCGTAGCGGGTGCAGTACGTGCGCAGGACCGTCTGCTCCGGCAGGGAATCCAGTGAGCGGTACAGCCGCCGGTACAGGGCATCGGCGGCCTCCGGCTCCTCGGCGTCCGGCATGTGGTGTGCCTGCCACCAGGTGACCATCTGCCGCCAGGTCAGGCCCTGTACCGGCAGCGGGTCCTTATATACGAGGCAGTTCTCGGCGTTCCGGACGATCTCCACCTCGTTGCTCACCGCGTCCCGCAGCACGATCTGCGGCTTCGGGCCGACGGCCGCGAAGATGAGGTTCTTGAAGGTGCCACGGGGGCCGTTCTTGAACCGCTGCTCGTACTCGGCCTCCTGCAGGTCCTCCAGGGCCTGCCTGGTCGGCCCCAGCAGCTCTTCGATGCACTCGCGGCGCGCCTGCCAGCCGCCGCCCCCGGACATGTCCTTCTTGCGCCAGTAGTCGTAGAAGCCGCTGTGATGGCGGAACGGTAGCTGCGGCGGCTCAAGGCCCAAGCGCTCGAGGACCGCCCGGTGCGCTTTGACGGCGAGGACGACTTCCTCGTCGTTCATGCGTTCGTCGTGGTGTGTGCCCCTGGCGACGAAGTCCTCGTGCAGCAACCGGGTCAGGGCCACAGCTACGTCCAGGTCCGGGTGGGCTGGCACGGGACCGAACCGCAGGGATTCCATCAGCTCGACATTCAGCTCCCACAGCTGGCACACCCATTCACCTGGCCTGTGGTCAGGCCAGTCCACGTGCTCATCGGGCCTGCCGCGGAAGAAGTCATCTGTCTGCATGCTCGCGCATCCCCCCTGCCCCACAGCGCTGTCGGAAGGAATTGTCGCTGGTGTCACTGACAAGGGGGAGCTGCGCGCAACTGGTGAACACGGCGGAGACAGTGCGGCGGGCCGCTCACGTCGCCTACATGAGCAGGTCGGCGACCTCGCGGAGGGCATCCCGGACGGTGCGGCCGACGCCGATCAGGGTGGCCGAGGCATGGCCGGTCCAGTCGCCGTAGCCGAGCAGGTGCAGCCGCGGCTCGCCCAGGGCACGTGTGCCGTCGGTGAGGATGCCGCCGCGCGGCCCGCGCAGATCCAGCGGGGCGCACCGCACCAGATCACCAGCTCGTACGGCACCCCGCAGCAGTTGATCACAACTGATCGCTTCGCAGAGTAACCATGAGTGACGTCGGCGTCGTTTGCCAACAAGCGTGCTGATTTACCAACTGTGCTGCGTCGTCGCAGACAGCCACAAGGTGGCGCTCACCGACGGTGCGCGGACTCTGTCCACAGGGCCGCGGCCAGAGCATCGGTTCCGAGGCCGCCGCGATCAGCGGGGCGGCCCGTACGTGAGGAGCTGTCATGCTCGAGAACACTGTCACCGCGCCGCTCGCTCCGATGGAGCCGGAAGACGTCGTCGACGCGTTCGCCTACATCCGGGCGCTGGAGGCCGACGACATCGACACGGCCTGCGCGGTCGCCGAGGACAACGACGGTGCGAGCCTGCACCGGATGCTCCTGGAAGTTGCCGCACGCGTCATCATCCCGGTGACCGCCGTGGACGAGGACTGCGACGGGGCGCCGTGCGCGCACTCCTTCCTGGCGGCGGCGCTCGGGCGACTGCTGCTGGAAGTCCTGTCCGTCGACCGCGTCTGCCCTGTGTCGCCCGTGGGCATCGCCCAGTACGTCATCCGCTTCGCCGAGGACGTCCTCACCGAAGAGCCCGGCGACGTCGCCGGCGTACTCCGCCAGCTGGAGGCCGCGGGGATGGAGCAGGCGATGGAGGCGCACCCGACGCCGGCCGTTGCGCACTCGGTGGGCAGGGCCATCGCGTAGCCGCGCATCCGGGACGGGTGTGGTGCGGTGGCGCGATACGCGCCACCGCACCACACCCGCACCGCCCTCGTGGTGCGCTTCATCGGCAACGCTGCACCGCACCGGACGCGCGCCGCGGCCGGGCTTGCTCCTCTATCACACACCCCCTTGACCGCGACCTGATCGCCGACCGAAACCGCTTGTGTCAAGGGGAAACGTCCTCGGTAGCAGAGCTGGACAAGGGGTCGCGCGCGCCGGCCGACGGGCACCGCACCGGCGCGGTGCGGAGCGTCGGGTGCGGCGCACCGGGCGCGAGCGGGATTGCCGAGCATCGTCGGGCGGTGCGGCGCCGGGTGCAGTGGCGCACCATCACGGTGCGCATCGCGGTGGAGTCCATCGTCATTCGGCGCACCGGAGTGGAGTCCGATCGATGGAGTCCACCCGATGTCGTGCATCGCCACTGGATGCAGAACATCCTGGGTTCCACTCGGTGGACGATGCCCGGCATCGTCACCACAGCCAGGCGTTGGAGTGCCGCACCCGGGACAGGGCGCGGGCATCGCGGCGGGCCGCCGCGTTGCCGATCCGGTTCTGCCGGGAGCGGGGCCGGCGCGACTGCGCGGCGACGAAGCGGCGCTTCCCGGCGTCCTGGAGCCGCCGTCGTTGCTTGCGCAGCTCCGCCTTCTTCTCTGTCTTCGACTTCGGCTTCCGGGGCCGCTTCCAGACCGGCTGCCACCCCAGGGGCTCATCGGGCTCTGGCTCCTGGTCCTCGTCGAGCGCGGCGGCCATCTCCTCGTGGGCTGCGCGGGCTCGGGCGAGGGCGTCCTTGAGTCCCGGGATCTCCGGGTGCTCCGGTGTGGTCATGCGACTCCTCCAGTGGGTGTCCGGCCCGGCGTCTGCTGCACGCCGGGCTGCTGAGTGTGTGACGGCGGGGACGCCGCCGGGGTGGGCTGCGGCGCGGGGCCGGGGGCGACGGCGCGCTCCCGGACGCCGTCCTGGAGCTTGGCGGCCATCTTGGCGGCGGCCTCGATCGTCCGGCGGGTCTGCTCCAGCGCGGCGACATCCGTCCCCTGCTTCTGCTCCTGACCACGGTCGGCCTTCCGGTCCGGGCGCGACGGGCGCGGGCGAGACCTCGAGGCGCCGGGCACGGCGACGCTGTGCGGGCGGGCACGGGAGCCCAGGCGGTCCGAGCGGCGTACCGCGTGGACCCGGGCGGTCAGTGCTCCGGCGGCAAGGCGGGCCCGCTCGTAGAGGGGAGCGGTCCGTTTTCGGGTCAGCGGGCGCAGCACGGCCTGGTCCTCGGTGTCGCGCGGGTACAGCGCGCGCAGATCGGCGGTCATCATCCGGCCCCGTCCGACGGGGCGGGTGTAGTCGTCGACGACGGTCTGAACGATCTGTTCGTCCAGGCCGGGCTGGTGGGGTCGGCCGCGCAGGACGTAGGAGAGGTAGCGGCGGGCTTCGGCGAGCAGATGGTGGCGCTTGAACGCACCGCGCATTACGTACACCACGGCGACGACGTCGACGGCGGCAAGGACGACGTCGACCACCGGCCGCACCCGCGCCCACACCGCCGCGGCCGCCGCCCGCGCCCGCTGTGCGAGTCGGTCGATGGTGTCGGCGCCGAACCTGCGGACCGCCGACTCCCGCCATCCCTCGCGCAGCTCGGACAGCGACCGCAGCTCCTTGTGCTTCGGCGGGCGCGTCCGGTCGGCGGCCTGGCAGGCCAGCGCGTAGCCGGCCCGCTCCCCCGGCGCATGCCCGTGTTCCTCTTCGTAGTCCGCCGTGAGGACGGACAGCGCGTCCTCGATCTGCTGGCGGCGGGTCGACTGCCAGCCGATGAGCCGCTGGTCGATGCCCGAGATCTCCATGACGGGTCGGCGGCCGGGCGTCACCTCGCGTGGCTCCCAGGCCCACCCGAGTCGGGCGGACACCTCCTCCATGAAGAACAGGGTGTAGAGGGTGTCAGCTGCGACGATGTGGGCCAGCAGTGTGTCCGCCGACAAGTTCCCCCACGTTCCCTTGTCGTCCGGCCGCCGGGCGCGGATCGACACCAGCGCATGATCATGGAGGAGTGGCTTCGACTCCGCAGCTCTGGACTCGTAGTGCCGGAACACCGCGACGATCAGCCCGTCCCGGATCGGCCTGCGGCGCTTGCCGCCGCTGCCCCACCGGATCTGCGCGACCGACTCCCCCAGCCACTCCAGCGTCTTGTCCACGGAGATGTCCTGGCACAGCTCCAGCACCCGACGGACCTCGTCATCCATCAGCGCCCACGCGATGTGGGCCGTCGGAGGGGGCCGGAACACCAAGTGCATGCCGAGCCAGGGGATGCGCTCCTTGGCCTTGTCGGTCTTGGGTGAGCGGTTGTGCTCGATGGGTCTGCCCAGCACGGTCGCCCGCCGGGCCTGCGCCGGGCTCTTGCCCTGCGCCAAGAGCTCGCGCTCGATCCGGTCGGCGTCCGGGTGCCGGCCTTCCCCCAGGAGCAGCTCGGCCTGCCGCTCATTCACCACGTCCCCGGCCACCAGGCCGACCGCGGCCAGGCCCCGGCCCTTCCAGATCCCGGGCGGGACACCGGCTTCGTCCTGGGCGGCGCGCAGCGGCTTGCCCGCAGCACGGTGGCCGTCGCCGACCATCACGCCGCGGAAGAGATAGCGCCCGTCCCCCGGACGGATCCTCGTCTGACTGATCACCGGCCCATGGAACCCCGGCGCTGACGTGCAAAAAAGCGTGATCCGAGGTCCCTCCCACCGGGCGGGAGGGCATCACCAGATCTTTGCCGCACCCGCCCGCCAGGCGGGCCGCCCCGCCAGCCCGAGACGGTAAGCCACCGGCCTGTGCACAGTCCGCCGCATGACTCACGAACTGCTCCACGGAGACCTCTGCCCGCTGTGCCGCCGCCCCCTCACGCTGCGCCTCACCGCCTACGTCCGCTCGAACACGCCATACCCCACCCGCATCCACACGGTGCCCGACTGCACCAGCTGCGCCAATGACATGACCCGCGCACAGGCGTGCGCCGACCTGCTGCGCGCCCGCTACGAAAGCTGACCCCGCCCGTGCGAATACTGCGCGCCGACCACATCAGCATCACCCGCCACGAAATCCGACTCCAGCCGACTCCAAGGCCACCCAGCACGGACCAACGCACCACTCCCCCGACCACCCACCACTGAGCGCACCGCGTCACCGACGCCCTTCAACACGACCAGCCACCACCGCCCCCGGCCGACCCCCGGCCGGGGGCTTCGTGCGTCCAGGAGGAGTTCGCCGTGCCCACCTACGAAGCCCTGCCCCGCTTCACAGCCGACCTGAACCGTCTCGCCCCCGACCAGCACCGCGCGTTCCGCCGCGTCGTCACCCGCGCCTTCGTACCCGACCTCCGCGCCGGAGGCCGGTTGCGCACCGTACTCCGCCAGTGAAGGGGGCGCCCGGATCACACCCGTCGTCTACGAACGCACCTGGCACCGGACGGCGGAGCCACCTGGCAGTACGGACACGAGCTGGTCCCGGGTGAATGCCGCACCGTCCCCCTGACCGACCGATAGCGTGAGCAGCAACCGGCAACAGGCCGACTGCGAGGGGGACATATGACAGCGATGAAGTGGGAAACGGCCGCTACCACGATCATCCACGGCTGCGGTTGGACAGAGGCGCGCCTCATGGGCGGCGCGATGAGTGAGCAGACCCGGATCGTCCACGAACCGGCCGGCCGCTGGCTGGGCGTCACCGGGTCGTTTCTGCACGGCGGGGTCTCCCTCCACGCCGGGTTCATCCAGCCCGACGGCACGTACGGCGACGCCGTCGTCTCCTACACGGAGGGCGGCAGCGCGTCGATCTGGTTCGCGGCAGATGACCGCCTGGTCGCGGCAGCCCACCAGCTCTGGCAGCAGCTGGACAACACCGAACATCCCTGAGGACAGACCGAGCCGGCCACGGCATGCTCGTCGTCGTGATGTCGCCTTCACTGCCCGGGCCGCAGATCCTGTCCGCGCAGCGCACGTGCCGTCAGCTCGCACGCTTGGGCCAGCTTCTCTCGGAACGCGGTCGGTATCTTCCCGTCGTCCACGGCGCGGCGGAGGTGCCTGAGCATCTGTGCCCACTCCAGGACGTCCTCGGGCAGCGTGTACGGCTGACCGCTCAGTCGTCGTGCAGGGACCTGGCGTATCTCGACCGGGCCTTCACGTACGACCGTGCGCACCACGGTCTCGGTGCGCTCCACCACCTCACGTACCGGCTCCGGACTACGGCCCCCCTCGCTCACCGGCCGGTCGGCACGTTTTTCGGCGCGGCGCAGTTCGTAGGCTCGGTTGCGGTGGGCCGGACTGCAGTAGCGCGGTGGGCGGCCCTTGCCCGTGTACGGGACCGGGGCGCCGCACCAGTCGCAGGTGCGCTCGATCAGCCGGTCGCGCATCCCGGTCGTCTCGCGTACCGCAACCACCTTGGCGCCGTCCCGTGCGGGCCCGTCGTCTTGCTGCTTTCCTGCCGACTCGTGTGCCTGTTTCGTCACGGACGAAACTCTAGGGATCGGTAAGATCCCCGGCGTCGCAGGGGCCTTTCGTCCCGACGTCAGCCATCAAGCGCGTCCGCTGCGCCCCAGGCGTCTACGAACTCACCTGGGCACCGGACGGCCGTGTGACGTGGTCCTACGGCCCGGAGCGATTAGTAGGCGAATGCCACATCGTGTGGCGCCGGGTCGGCACCCACGGCGTCTTCATCGGCCCCTGATCGCCAGGCACGCACTCAACACCCCTGGACCCTGCCGGTCAGCAACTGTCGGATACGACAGGCGAATCAGTGCCGCGCGGAATGGTTCGCCACTCACTCTTCCGCACTGAGTCGGACGGCAATCCAGCGCGTCACTTTGTGTGAAGACACGGAGTTGACGATCTCAACCAGTCGCTGACCTAGTAATGTTCGGCCGCATGAGTATCCCTAGCCCTAGGGGAGAGCGAGAGAAGCTAATTACAGCCCTCACTCCCCAGCTGCGCAGACATCTGAAGATCCGCGCTTTCGAGCACGGCATGGACATCCAGGACGCTGCCGAGCACGCCATCAAGGCGTGGTACGCCGCGGACCAACTGCCCGAGGTGGAGACCGCTGGTGCGAAGACGTGGGGGACGTTCCTCCCGGCGGGTGAACCCGACACGTTCAAGAGCGCATGCAACGAGCGCGGAGTCACCTACGTTCAGGGCTTGGCCCAGGCGCTGACGCTCTGGTTGGAGGCTCATCCGTCCCCTACTTCCCCGTTGACCGAGCAGCCGGTCATACGCGTCATAGTGGCCAATCAGAAGGGCGGGGTCGGCAAGACGTTCATCTCCAGCGGCATCGCCCAGGCCCTCGCGGAGGCCGGCCGCAGGGTGCTCATCGTCGACTACGACCCCCAGGGCCACCTCACAGCGGAGCTCGGCTTCGAAGACCTCATGTACGAGGACGATGTCGAAACCCTGCTGATGCACATGGACGGAACCGCAAAGGGCGACATACACGACCTGCTGGTTGCCATGGATCAGGAACGCTTCGGCGAGCGCCTGCACTTGCTGCCCGCCAGCGACGACGCGTTCCTGCGAGATGTGGCGCTGTCGAAGGTGTCCTTCAGTGAAGCCGCCTTGGAGCGGGCGCTGGCACCCTTGGAGAGCGAGTACGACATCATCATCATTGACGGTCCTCCCAGCCTCGGCCTGAACATGGACACTGCGCTGTACTACGTGCGGCGCCGCGAGGGCGAGCTGTCCGACCGTTCTGGTGTCATCACGCCGGTGTGGGCCAACAAGGCGTCTCACCGTGCCTTCCGGCTGCTGCGTTCACAGATGGAAGACCTGTGCCGCAAGGGCCGTATCACGGTCGACTACCTCGGACTGGTCATCAACGCCTACGACAGCCGACGCGGGAAGCTGGTCAAGGAGAACCGTGACCAGTGGGAGCGCAGTAGCTCGCCGACAGTCCTGGCGGTCATCGGTGATCTGAAGGAGGGGCGCGAGGCTGCGGATGGGGAGATCCCGCTGCTGGAGTACGCGCCCGACAGCGAGCATGCGCAGGCGATGCGCGACCTGGCGAAGGAACTGGCGGTATGAGGAAAACCAAGCCCAAGGGCTCGCAGGATCGTGTAACGCGTGGCTTCACCCTGGACGAGGACGGTCAAGGCGACGAGAAGTCAACGCCGCGTCGTGTGCGGACACGCGAGCAAATCATCAACGGGGAGGGCAAGCGTCCGCCGGCTTCGGTGCCGCTGGCGGAATTGGCGCACAACCCGTTCAACCCTCGTGATGAGTACACCGATATCGAGGAGACCGCGGAGTCGCTTCGCGGTCGTGGGCAGATCCAGCCGGTCACCGTCGCACGACGTGCCGCCTTCCTGAGCGCGCATCCTGATCAGGCGGAACAGCTCGGGGCGGCTGAGTACGTTGTCATCGACGGCAACCGCAGGCTCAAGGCCGCCGCCCAGGCAGGGCTGACTGAGCTGCGTATTGACGTCAACGATGAACTGGCGGCCAGTGCCGAAGACATCCTCGAGTCAGCTCTGATCGCCAACGTCCATCGGGTGGACGTGCCGCCCTTGGACCAGGCCAAGGCCATTCAGCAGTTGGTTGGGGTGCACGGCTCTCAGGGCCAAGTCGCCAAGCGGCTGGGCAAGACACCGGCGTGGGTGTCCCAGCGACTGGCGCTGCTGCAACTCAGTCCGGACCTGCAGGATGCTGTAGAGACCGGACAGCTGAAGGTGGAGCCTGCCCGGCGTATCGGTCGTCTGCCAAAGGAGCAGCAGGCTCCGGCCGCGAAGGAGGCCATGGCCGCGTCGAAGGCGCCTCGTCAGCGTGCACCGCGCCGGAATCTGGGCGATGGGAGTGCTGCGCAGACCGTTAACGGCGTTAATACCCCGGCCGCCCCTGAAACCGATCCTCAGGTCGCACCGCAGACCGTTAACGCCGTTAATACCCCGGCGCCGGCAAGCCCTGTTTCCGTCGTCATCTCCGATGTCTCTCCGCAGGGCATCGTGGCTGCGTTGACGGAGCAGTTGTCGCCTCAAGACCTGACGGCAGTGGCGGAACTGCTCATGGAGTCACTCACCGTCGAAGCGTCTGCGGGCTGATGGCATTGCGTGGTCACCACGCTTGGCTGGCAGGGCTGGAGCGCGTAGACATCTCCTCCCTCGCGGCGTGAGCTTGGTTCTGTAGCGCCACGCCGAGACCTTCAAGATCGTTCTTGCACAATTGTGCAAGAACGATCTTGAAGACCGTTTCAGGCCCTGCCTCCAAGTCCCCAACGCCGACTACGCAGAGGTCACGGAAACACTGTGGGACGCTCAGGCCGCTCTCACCCGTGAAAGTTGCCTGAGCGCCTACTGAAACACGAAAAGGCCCGTGCTCCCCGCGGTATCGCGGGGAGCACGGGCCTTCGTCCTACTCGTCCATACGTGTCAGAGCGCCCAGGTTGGAGTGCCCCCTCGGACAGCTCAAGTCACGGCGGCGGGCACGGCCAGGAACAGCGTCTTGGCCAGCATGGGGTCGCAGCAGCCTGAGCCCCGGTAGTCGGCAGTGAGGACAACGATCGGCCCATCCTCTTCCGCGACCTCGCAGCAGACTCCGCACTCGCACTTCGGGTCGAAATCTGTCGGGTTGGCGGTGTACTCCTCGTTGAAGTAGTCGCAGCCCATTGCATCCACGACCGCGAGGATCACGTCGCCGACGGCGATGTCGACGGCAGGGACAAGGCGAGCTGCTGCCGGGTCGGCGAGCGTCGGCGCATGGTCCTGGTCCTGCGGATAGCGGGAGATGACCATCGGGTAGAAGTCCATGGTCTGCATCTGGCCTCCAGGGAACTGGCGGGGTGCGGGCACCAGGCTACTGGGAGGCCGGCCTGGGCATGAGGGTGAGCGCGGCGGCCACGGTGTCGTGCAGGGTTTCGCGGACCGGTACGCCGTGGCGGCGTGCGACGTAGATCAGGTAGCGGTTGCGCTCGGGGTTGGGGCAGTGGGGCGGGCAGCCGAGGACCGCCCGGCCGCTGCTGACATCGAGGCCGAACTCCACGTTCGTGGTCATGCCCGGCAGGGTGTGCAGGTCGCGGGGGATCCAGAAGAGGATCGCGGTTGCGGCGGCGCGGGCGTCGGTCTCCCAGTCGACCTGGGTCTCGTAGCGGTCGGCGCGCTGCCCGTTGCGGGACTCGGGGGTCAGGACGGCCAGCGGCTGTGCTCCGGTCCACTGCTCGGCCAGGAGTTGGGCGGCATCGGGCCGCCAGGACGGGACGGGGGTGCTCTTGTCGGGGGTGGGTCCGGCGAGGAAGACGGACGGACCGCCGATGGGGAGGGGTTCGCGGGCCATGATCAGGTGGATGGTGCCCATCAGGTTTCTCCGTGCTGCGCGGCGGCGCGGGCGGTGTGCTGCGGGGTCCAGGGCAGAGGCAGGTTGTCGCCCTCCTGGCGAGGCACGACGTGGACGTGAAGGTGGAAGACGCTCTGGGTCGCCGCCTCGCCCTTGCTGGTGATGATGTTCGCGGCGGGATGCTCGGCCATCAGCTCGGCGGCCCGGCACATCACCGCGGCGGTCACCTCCGGGTCGGCGCCGGCGTCCTCAACGTGGACACGGGGCAGGACAAAGACGTGCCCCTCGTTCACGCCGCCGCTGCGCGGGCGGACCGCGAGGGCGTCGGGCCACTCACGGGCGATGACGGCCGGGGTTGTCCCTGCGGCAATGTCGCAGAAGACACAGTGCTTCATGTCAGGACTCCTTAGTCCGGTCAACGGAGCGGTGGCGGTCGTACCAGTAGTTCGCGAGAAGCTGGGTCGGAGCGGCCGTGCACATGGTCAGCGGGTCAGGTTGGCGAGGAAGGACTCGGCTGCCGACCATGGGGTGAGCTCGATGCCGAAGCCGCTGTGTGCGGGGCCTTGGATGTGGACCAGCCGGCCGGAGAGGTAGACGATGTCGCCGGTGCGGAACGCTCCGGTGTATGCACCGAGGTAGCTGCGGAGGTGGGTGATCCGGCGGGCGAACACGGACGGTTCGTCGACCGTGGACTCGGTGACCGTGTCCACCTCGATCCCGTAGAGGGCCGGCGTGACCAGGCCCTCGGAGTGATCCGTGATCCGGGCTAGGACGGAGATCGCCCCTACTTCTTTGGCGATCACCCCGGCGAACGTCTTGTCGCCGTCGGTCCTCAGCGGCTCACAGTTGATGTGCGCTCCCGCACGGGCTGTCAGGCCCTGCAGTTTGCGGGCCTCCTGGCGCATGATCGCGTCGAAGCTTCCGCCCACCATGTACTTGGCGCGCCGTAAGTACAGCCGGGTGAGGGTCTCGCCTTCGTAGGGGTGGATGAGGGCGCGTTCGGCGAACAGTGCTTGCGCCGCCGCGTAGCCGCGCGGTCCGTAGCAGACCAGATCGATGTCGGAGCGGGCGTTGAAGGCGCCGACTAGGAAGGATCCGGTCACGCCGATGACGTCGGCGGCGCCGGCCGTGACGACCCAGTTGATGACGGCGAGCAGGTCCTCGCTGACCGGCGTTTGGGCCAGGAGGCCGGGGGTCTGGTGGAGTGCGGCGAGGGTCTGGCGGCAGGAGTAGTGGGTGACGATGTCTTCGCGGGGCACGCCGGTGATGACGCATCCCACGGCGGGGGAGTAGACGTAGCATTCGGGCCGGTCGGCGAGGATCCCGAATGCTTTGGACACGACGCTGTTCTGCCGGTAGGTGCGGCCGAACAGCGTCCGGTCGCCGCGGGGGTCCGGGTAGTACTTGACGTACCCGAGGAAGTGCGTGCCGGGGTGGACGTCGCCGATGACTTTGAAGATCACCCCGGCGCGGTCCAGGAGGTAGTCGCGGTCACGGATGGTCGCCAGCGCAGTGCCCAGCGGTGAACTCTTCGAGCCGGGGGAAGAGGGCGGTATCGACCGTCCCGGTGCGCTCATACTGCTCGAGTCCCTTCGTGAAGAGATGACGGCGGTACTGCCACTTCAGGTGTTTGTCGATGCGGGTGGGGTCGGTGGGCCGCATCAGGGCGAGGAAGAACAGGGCCTTGACGAGCAGGTAGGCACCCAGGTTCTGGCTGACCGGCTGTCCGGTTGCCTGCAGGCTCGCGTCGTCCAGCGCGGCGAGGTAGCGGCGCCGCTGGCCGGGGCTCGCGGTGTAGCCCTTGGTGCCGCCCTTGAAGGCGATGATTTCCAGGGCCGGGAGGACGTCGTATCCCAGTGGCACCAGGCCGTGGTGCTGCCAGTCGATGACCCCGGCCGGCAGGACGTTGGGCAGGCCGTAGTCGAGATGGCCCCGCACCAGCGGAACCGTGCCCAGACGGTCCAGCACGTGATCGAGCGCGGCGCGCGTGCGGGTGTTGTCCAGGTCGGGGTTCTCCTGGAAGACGTTCTGGGTGAACCCGGCGCTGTCCAGCCACTGCCGCAGCGAGCCCGGCGCGGGCTCGACAACGTGGGCGGCCTGGGCGCGCAGCAGCAGGGCGGCGACCTGCGCGGCGGTGTCGGCGACGTCGTCGTGCAGGGTGCGGCCGCCGTCCAGGGACGCCACCGCCCTCTCGTGCAGGGTCTGGTCGCCCAGCGACTCCTCCACGACGTAGTAGTGGCCGTCGTCGGTGACGCCCTCCTCCAGGACGTGCGGGACCGGGTAGCCCAGGTCCGTGATCCGGCGCTGGAACGCGGCCTCCGCCTGGAGGTCGGCTCCGCCGGTGCGCCGGTAGCGCGTACCGTCGGCGGAGACGTAGACCGCGCCGTCGGCGGCGGTCCGCTTCTTGACGAACCGCCAGCCGTTCTCGTTCTCGTTCATCAGCTCGCTCCTTCCGGCTCGTTGGGGGAGCCGTGGGTGACCGGGTCTTCGGGGATGGCCCGGGACAGGGTCCGGACGTCCATGACCCAGCGCATATCACCCGCCGCGACGCGGCGCCGCAGTTCGGCGAGGAGCTCACCCTCGGGTGTGTCCGGCCGGGCCAGGCGGGCCAGGTGGGCGCGGCGCCAGAATTTCAGCAGGCCCGGGAGCTGTGCCGCGGGGATTCCTGCCCGCAGGTGCAGAGAGCACAAGGGCAGGAACCAGGTGAGGAACAGCTCTCGTAGCGGCGGGCTGACGCGGTGCACGTCGCACAGCCGGTGCAGCCCGGCGGG
Source organism: Streptomyces sp. NPDC059255 (assembly GCF_042752355.1). Taxonomy (NCBI): domain Bacteria; kingdom Bacillati; phylum Actinomycetota; class Actinomycetes; order Kitasatosporales; family Streptomycetaceae; genus Streptomyces; species Streptomyces sp. NPDC059255. The sequence goes on along the minus strand of NZ_JBHYZP010000033.1, from coordinate 75,751 downwards.
GTCGTCGTACGGGATGCGCCCGTGCAGTGCGTACCGCAACCGCGTTCCGTGGTGTCGTCGGAACAGGGTTCCGTAGGCGGCGATGTTCGCCGCGGCGTTCTCGGTGACCGTCATCACCGGCCGGTCGGCTCCGTGGCGGGCAGCGGCGGCCAGCACGGCGATGTGCAGGCCGGCCCGCGGGTCCAGGACCAGGCCGTCGAGCCCGAGCGGCGCGAGGCTGATGCCGTGGTCGCGGGTGCGGGAAAGGATCAGCCGCTGGGGGACGTTCTGGGCGATGGTCAGCAGATGGTGCGGTGGCCGCGCGTGGTGGGCGTGGATGTCCTCACGCGCGAGCACGGGTGTGTCCGAGGGCCGGTCCCAGACCAGTAACCGCCGAGTGTGAGCCCGGGAGCCCTGGTGCCCGCAGGCGCGGCAGGCGTGGGCGACGGCGCCGGTCATGTGACCACAGCGGGCGCAGAGACGGACCGCGGCGGGAGTGACCGCCAGAGCGCCCTGAAGGAGGAGGCGTTCAGTCATCTTCACTCCGGGCGGCGCAGCCACGTCGCGAGCCGGGGGCGGGACGGGGTCTTGTCCTTGATGCCTTCGGCGAGTAGCTCCTCCAGCTCCTTCATCCGTTCTTCGGCGAAGTACTGAGGCTGGCAGTCCTCGTAGCGGCAGACCGGGCACAGGTGATCGTGTCCGGCGAACTCGAGCCACGGCGCGCAGCCGACTTCTCCACAGGTCGGCTGGGTGGGGTCCTCGCCGATGCCGGAGCAGTACGGGCAGGGGGTGAAGCGGTAGTCGATGGGCGCGCCGTGGTGGAGGTCGGAGTGGAGCTGGGCGAGGCCGCGAACTCCGAGTTCGCGCAGCAGCGCGTCGGTAGCGAGGACCTGGCGGTCGATGCCGGTGTGGTGGTGGTCGGCGAGCATCTGGACAGCGGTGCACCAGGCGAGGGTGGAACGGTCGACCGGCACGGTGTCGCTGTTGGCCCACGGGTCTGTGGGGTTGGGGTCGGCGGGCGGTGGGGTCGGTGCGGTGAGCGGGATACCGAGGGTGGTGAGCTGGGCGGTGACTTCGGCGGCGCGGCGGGTGAACTGGTCGAAGACGGTGGTGGGCATCAGCCCTCACATTCGGCGGGGCTGCCGGGACCGTGGTGGTCCCGGCAGCCGGGCGTATGGGGGTCAGCGGGACGCCGGGGCGAGCGTGCTTCCTTCGCGCCTCGGTGAGTCGGTCACGGCTGCTCCGTGTACCGGACGGGCTTGCCGATGCTGTGCGCGTAGTCGATCTCGCCTGCGGTGCTGGCGCCGATGTAGCCGCCGGGGTTGACGACCAGGACCTCGTCCGCCATGTCGATCTTCCGCAGGTGGAGGGTGCCCAGGACTTGCTTGAGCCGGTCGGCCTGCTGCGAGTCACTCCACAGAGGGTGGGGGACCTTCATATTGCAGCAGGGGGCGAGGACGATACGGCCGGCTGCGGTCTCGTACACGGCAGCTTCGGCGAGCTCGTCCCAGTAGGTGGTGGAGCCGCACAGGACGACGACTGCGGGACGTTCGGAAGCAGCGGGCTGTTGCATGGGGTCCTTCCGGGTGGGGCGCCGGGGCGGCCGGACTTGAGGTCGATGGCAGCCCCGGGCGCTGCAGGAGTGGGCAGGGGTCTCAGTCGGTGGCGGTGGTGAGTGTCTTGCGGTGCTCATTGCGGTGCGCGCGCTGTGCCGGTTCGGCCAGGACGCGGAGGCCGTGGGGCTCGCCGACCGGGCCGCAGTCGCTGCACACCACCGCGTAGTTGCGGCGGCCGGCGCAGCCGGAGTTGGGGTCGCGGGGCTTGCCAGAAGGAGCGACCGCGTGGGTGCACTCGGTCTTGTCGGGGTGGAGGGCGGCGATCTTCACGCTGATGCGGGCCATGGGCTTTGTCTCCTGGTCGGGTTCGGGGAAAGGCAGTTGATGGAGCTGGGTCGCGGGGGCGTGGTGCTGGGTGGGGCGTGGTGGGGTAGTGCGGGTGAGTGCGGTCTCGGGGAGGAGTCCGAGCTGTCCGGCGGCGGCCGCGTGGGCGGCGAGGGTGAGTGAGTGGGTGACCCGGTGGTGTCCGTGATCAATCCGCAGATGGCAGAGCTGGCAGGCGGCGAGCAGGTTGGCCTCTCGCACGTCTTCGGGGGTGTGGTTGAGGTGGGCTGTGGTCAGGCCGACCACGGAGCCGGTGTCGGGGTGGATTTGCTCGTGGACGGCGGGGCAGCGGCCGCCGGGGTGCGTCAGGCCGCAGTGGCCCGTGCTTCTCTGCACTTCACCCGGACGGGTGGGCCTGAGGGCGGAGGGTGCTGAGAAATGTGGTCGCGGCGAGTGATCTGGTTCTGCAGACTCTGGGCTGTGGATCGTTTGATGGAGATTGCGAATCGGTTGACCGACGTCGGCGGAGTGGTTGGCGTGTGTCTGGGCGGCAGCCGAGCGAGGGGAACCCACCGACCTGACTCCGATTTCGATCTGGGTCTGTACTACCGGCTGCCGCTGGACACTGGTGCCTTGCGTCTCCTCGCGTCCGAGCTGACTGGCGAGTCGGTCGAAGTGACGGAACCGGGCGGCTGGGGGCCGTGGGTGGACGGTGGAGCATGGCTGACCGTTGACGGCTGCCGTGTCGATTGGATCTACCGCGATCTGGACCGCGTTCACCGGATCTGGGAAGAGTGCCAGGCGGGGAACTTCGAAGTAGGCATTCAGGCTGGTCACCCGCTTGGGGTGTACTCCCATGCCTATGTCGGCGAGGTGGCCGTTGGACGCCTTCTCGTTGATCCCCGCGGCGAGCTGCGGGCCCTGCAACAGAAGACTCGCCGTTATCCGGAGCCGTTGCGCGAGGCGCTGATCGCCAACGCGCAGTGGGAGGCTCCCTTCACCCTGGCCAATGCCCGCAAGGGAGCGGCTCGCGGAGACGCCTTCTATGTCGCCGGCTGCCTCTTCCGCGCCGTGGGACTTCTCGTGCAGGGCCTGCATGCTCAGGCGGGTTGCTGGGTGCTGAACGAAAAGGGAGCTGTTCAGGCTGCCGGACAACTCCCGGCTGCACCTGCCGACTTCGCGGCGCGGGCGCACGGGTTGTTCGCCATGCCTGGCATGACCCCCGCCGTTCTGTCCACCGTGCTCGATGCCGCTGACGGGCTGGCTGCCGAGGTGTGCAGGCAGCTCACGTCCTGAGGGAAGCCTCGGTGACGTAGTCGACCAGCCGACCGCCGTCGAGAACGACCGGCTGGTGCAGCGCCCGCGAGGTCTGTGCCCTTCGCAGGGCCGGGTTTCGTTGCGGATCACTGCGTCTCCTCCCGCCCCTCCATCAGCTGGTTGCGCAGGTGCGACGTCACACAGAACTCCTTGGGCAGTCAGACATCGCAGTGCCCAACGACCTCAAGAAGGTGCAGTTAACACACCACTCGCAGCGGCCGCCTGCCCGCTCGAATCGGATCCGCGCGCTGATCTGGGGCCAGTCGCGCGGGTAGCGGTGCAGGTTCTCGGGACGGATGGGCACGGTCGGGTCACTCGCCGGCCTGGCGCTGCTCGAACGCCTCGATCAGTTCGTCCAGAGCGCTCGGGTCGCCAGCGGTGCCGACCCAGACCCCCGCTTCGGTCCACACCGGCACCTCACCGGAGTTCTCAGTGTCGAACCAGCAGACGTACGGCCCGTAGCGCTCGATGGCCGCTGTGGCGACGGTGGCCGGACCGGACAGCGCGGGCGCGGTCTCCAGCACGGCGAGCGTGGTGATGGTAAGCCACATGGGCTCGTTCGGCGTGCGGGGCAATCGGAGGTGGCCGGTGACGCGGAGCTTGTCGCCGGGCACCAGCTCGTGCAGTACCGCGTGCGCCAGCTCCGCGTCAGCGACGCTGCATGGCAGGATCATTTCGTCCGTGCGCTCGTCCGTCGGGCTGACCGTGAGGCGGAACCTCGCCGTCGTCCCGTGGAGGTCGCCGGGCACGGTCTCCTCGTCCAGGAACCCGTCCAGGGCTATCACGTCGGCTGCCATGGTCAGCCGGCCTTCCGGACCGGCGCCTGGTGCGCGGCGTCGTACGCCTTCAGCACGTCCTTGCGCACCATCCCCGTGGCGGCGACCTGGTGGCCGTTCTTCCGTGCCCATGCCCGGACCGCGGCGAGCTCTTCCTGGGTGCGGCCGCTGCCCAGGCTCGTACGGATCGGGGTGGGAGCGGTCGCGGCCGTCGTGGTGCGGGTGCCGACCTTCACCTCGCGCAGCTTCGCCTGTGCCTGTTCCAGTTGGGCCTTGAGGTCGGCAACGTGCTGTTCGGCCTCGCGTTGCGCGGCCTCACTATCGCGGCGCTCGGACAGTTCGGAAAGGTCGGTGGTGATGCGGGCGGCGCGGCTGCGCACGGCGGTGGTGGGGTGGGCGGCGGCCCAGGTGAGCAGTTCCTGCACCTCGGTGGAGACGAACAGCGGGATGACCGGGACGTCGACGGCCGGGACGTCGACGGCCGTGCGGGGCAGGCCGGGGTTCTGGTCGGCCATGAGGTCGCGGAATTCGTTCTCCCTCAGGCCGGTGGCCTCGAGGATTGTCTGCTCGCTGTCGCCGTTGTGGTACATCGAAAGGGCCACGGCCTCGTGCGCGGACGGGGCCGGGGCGGGGGTGTTCGTCATGGTGGGCAGGTCTCCGGTTCCTGGGAGAAGGGGGAGCAGGGTGGTGAGGGTGTCGTCGTCGGTGGGCAGGCCGGCCACGTCCAGGAGGAGGAGCAGGTCCTCCTTGCCGTTCGCGTGGCGGGCGACGGTGCGGGCCGCAGCGGCCTGCTGCTCCACCGGGTTGGGGTTCAGGGACAGGGCCTCGGCTTGGAGGGCCTGCTGCCAGTCGCTGAACATCACGCCACCGCCTTGGTGGACAGCGCGGCCTTGAGGACCGCCGTGTTCTGCGCCTGCCGAGCCGGGGTCATCGGTTCCTTCCACGGCTCGTACGGCTCGGGCCGGGTGGGAATGAGCTCCAGTTCCAGCCGGGCGAGCGCCCGCTCACGGACGGTCGGCGGCTTGACGTGCGCCGTGCGCTGCCGCTCGCGTCGGCGGCGGTCCTGTTCGACCACCACGGCGACCCAGTCGTCCCCGAGCCGCTCGGCGAGCTTGTGCCGCAGCTCCTTGCGTTCGGGAGCGGTGGTCGCCGCCCATACCCCGGCCTTCGTCAGGTCGGGGTTGGCGAGCGCCCACTTCAGACAGCCCTTCACGATCGGACACCCCGAGCAGGCCCGCCGGACCGTGGCGAGCGCCCTCTCACGAACGTTCCGGTCTTCGTCGGTGTTGTGGATGTCCTCGATCGAGAACAGGACGGGTTCCGTACGGCAGCGCAGGGGCCGCTCGGTACGGGGGAAGGGGATCCGGTCGTCGGCCGCGATGAACGTCGGCGGCTGCGGGACACCGGTACGGGAACCGCTCATGACGGGACCTCCGTGAGCTGCTTGGCCAGGTCGGGGAGTTGAACGAGGACCTGCTCGAACACGGCGAGCGGGACGCGCCACGGGCCGAGCTGCCCGTCGCACGGGACGGGCAGGGCCAGTGGGTGGACATCGTCCAGGTCGACGTGGACGCGCTCGGGCTGCGCCCACGGGCTGCACGGCTCACCGGTGTCGGTGTGGGAGCCGGTGATGCGGATGATGCCGAGGACCGCGCGGGTGGGCAGCTCCAGGCCGCGGACCGTGCGGGCCACGAGCGGGTCGCGCAGGGCGGCCCGGCGGATGTGGTCCGGGGCGTACAGGGTCGGCGTCCTCACGCGGCGGCCCCGAGGGCGCTGGTGCCCGGTCGCCCGGCGCGCCGGCCGTTGATGGACGGCACGGTGGCGTGGGAGCGGTCGGCGAGGACGGCGCGTCCGGTGTGCTTGCCCGCGTACATCGCGGCGTCGGCAGCCCGCTGGAGCAGCGTGAGGTCGCGGCTGCCGATGACGTCGGAACTCGCGGCGCCGACCGAGGCGGCGACGTCGACCAGGGCGCCGCCGTCGACCTCTACCGGCTGCGCAAGCAGACGCGTGAGCTGGGCAAGTCGGAGTTCACGGCGGGCGGGTCCGATCCGGACCGCGACGGCGAACTCGTCTCCTCCGAGCCGGCCGACCGCGCCGCGGCTGCCCGCCCACGCAGTGAGCCGGGTTGCGGTGACGGCCAGGACGCGGTCACCGGCGGCGTGCCCGCCGGGGCCGTCATTCACCTCCTTGAAGTGGTCCAGGTCCACGAGGACCACCAGGGCGTGGTCGCCGTACCGGGCGGTGATCTGCCGGGCTTTGGCGGTGTAACCGTCGCGTCCGAGCAGCCCCGTCAGCGGGTCGCGGCGGGCGGCGGAGAGCTTGCGGTGCAACGCGAGCGCGTGGACGGTCCAGCCGGTCAGCGGGACCGCGAGGGTGGTGATGATGAGGGCGCGTTGCCCGATCGGGGCGTGTACGCGCACGGTGGAGGCCATACTGGTGATTCCCTCTCGTCTTGTACGGGATGGGTGACCCGAGGCAGGCGACGGTTTCCACACCAGGTGCGCCTGCCTCGGGGCGTTTCTCAGCTCCTTTTCCTTGTCGCCTCGCTGGTCGTGGCGGAACACCGCGACCGCCCCGGCCGGATGGCCGGGGCGGCACGGAGGAACGCCGCATCCGTGTGGGACGGGTCAGCTGCTCGTGACGCCCGCGAGGATCTCCGCGTGGTCGAACGCCAGCGCCGGGAGCGCGTCCAGGGGCCACCAGCGGGCGGCGGTGGCGTCATCTCCTGCCGCCGGCGGGACGGGCGAGGCCAGAGTGGCGGTGTAGGCGACGGTGACGTACCGGCCGCGGGGATCACGGCCAGGAGCGTCGTAGGCGCCCACCTGGCGGAGGTCCGCGACGCCGACGCCGATACCAGTCTCCTCGGTCAGCTCCCGAGCCGCAGCCTCCAGGCTGGTCTCTCCGCGGTCCACATGACCGCCGGGCAAAGCCCAGCAGCCCTCGTACGGGTCCCAGCCCCGCAGGATCAGCAGGACCTGCCCGGCGGCAAGCAGGACGACGTCGGCGGTGTAGCGGATCGACTCGTCGGTGGTGCCGGTAGTCATGAGGTGGCTCCTGTTCTTGATGCAAGGAGGAGCGGCCGCCCCGGCCGGGGCGGCCGTGGTGAACGGGACGTCAGACCGTGGCGGGCGCGGGGGTGCCAAGTCCGCTGCCGAGGAGCAGGCCACGGATCTCCTGCTCGTACTCGCCGTTGCGGATCCGGTCGAACATGAGCTGACCGGCGACCAGGCAACGGGCCCGCAGCCGGATCGCGGCCAGCGCCTCGGGGTCGGCGCCGGCGTCGGTTGCGGCCTGGGCGGCGGCGGTGTCGGCGAGCTGCTCGGCCGCCTTGAGGCCGGCCTCCCGTCGGGAGTACTGCGCCCGGCAGAACGCCCAGCCGGTCAGCGCACGGGTGCGGTCCACCCGCCCGTTCCACGCGGCGTAGGTGCGGCGCGTGTCCTTGGGATCGGCGGCCCACTCCGTGGCCCACTGCCGGGCGAGGTCGGGGACCTGGGCGATGGCGGCCAGGGTCTGCGCGCCGCGGTGCCCGAACGCCTTCCAGGCGTCGGTCTCCTCGACGACACGGATCTGCTGGGACATCAGCCAGTACGGGTAGTGGGCGCCGCCCCAGTTGCCGGTCTCACCGAGCGGCTCCACGACGAACAGCCGGATCGGCCAACCGTCCTCGATGCGCTCCAGGATCTCGCCGGGCCGCGTGTACATGTGGAAGTACGAGAACGGCTGGTCGGTGTACCACTTCTGGCCGGGGGCGGGGTGGTCGATGACCTGGCCGATGTGGTCGGCGAGGTTGACGGTCGGGATCGTCTCGCCCAGGCCGCTGTAGTAGCGGGCGAGGTAGTTGTCGGTGGGCGGGACGGTGCCGTCGGGCCGGGTGGCCATGTAGTGGACGACAGGCTGCGCCATAGCTTCCTCCAGGTCGGATCGGGTCGTGCTGATGAACAGGGCGGCGCGCGGCTCAGTGCAGGGCGTCCGCACCGGCGGTGGTGGCGAGTTCGGAGACGGCGTGCACGGTGCCGAAGCCTTCCGCGAGCAGCTGCTCACGGGTCGGCGTCAGCTCATGGAGTTCGCGTACGACGTGCAGGGGAACCACGCGGTCGCGGCCGGCGTTCCGTGCTTCCACCGTGGCGAGCGGAACGTCGAACAGGACGGCGACGGTAGGCCGCCGCCAGTAGCGGGCACGGGCGAGAAGACCGGCCCTGACGTGGGCGAATACGCTGGTGGAATCCACCAGCGTGATCAGTCCCCGGGACAGTCGGGCGTCGAGGAGCAGGGTCTGGATTTCGGCGGCGACCGGCGTGGCCGATTGATCGGCCTCGTCGTCGGTGGCCAGGCCGCGGTAGATGTCCAGACACACCCGCCAGGTGGCGGGATAGTCGGCGGCGAAGGTCGACTTGCCGGAGCCCGGGGGGCCGACCAGTGCGCACAGGCTGCCGGCGGGGAGGGACAGCGCTTCCTCCGTGGAGGCCGGTGTGATCATGCGTGTTCTCCTTGCGGGTCGAGGGAGCGGGCAGCCCAGGTCAGGCGCTGCCCGGCATCGTCGGCGAGCAGGGCGGCGGCCTCGTGCAGCGGGCAGGAGGCATCACCGTCACGGTCGGGTTCGATCTGCTCGGCCCGGCGCGCCGCGGCCGAGAGCAGTTGTGCGAGCGCGGGGAAGAGGCCGCCGGGGACATCGGCGTCCTCCTGGAGCTCGCGCAGGATCGCGGCGAGATGGCGGCCGTCGACGTCGTCGGCGGTGAGGTCGTCCTCGATCTGCTGGAGCGCCAGGCATGCGATTCCGACCGTTGCCTGTACACGCTCCAGCCGCGTACGGGCAGCGGAGGTCACGGGCGGTTTCCCTTGCGCAGGGTGATCCAGGTGGTGACCACGGCGGCGGCCACGCCGATCGCACGGTGAGCCGCCTGGTCCAGCTCCATCAGCGCCGTGCCGGGCCCGGAGACGTCCTGGACGGGCTCGGTACCCTCGCCGCCGGCCTTGCGGACGACGGTGGCGTGCTTGATGTACCCGGTCTTGCCCGCCTTCTCCGCGAGCCACAGGAGCGGTTCGCGCCTGTCCAGGATCCCGTGGGTGACCGCGTTGATCGCTGCGCCGGTGAGGAGCGCGGTGGCGGGGACGCGGTAGCCCAGGGTGCGGGTCACGGCGAGGGTGGAAGCGAGCTGCACGGCGCTGTAACTGGCGACGTGCCGGCTCACCGAGCGGCGGCCGTAGGCACTGGCGGTGCAGGTGCGGCCCTCCTTGCCGCGCCGCCACGGGTTCTCCTCCACCGGGGAGCCGTCGGCGCGGTAGACCAGGTGGGATCCGTGCATCCCCTTGGCCGTCGCGTCGCGGTCGTTCTGCACGAACTGGTCCCCCAGGGGGTGGACCCCGTCGAAGACGGCGACCAGGGTGGCGACCAGGGCGAGGCCCTCGATGGCGCGGATGCGATCAGTCATGCTGGGTGTGCTCCTCATCTCGGATTCCGGGGTGCAGCGATTTGGTGAGGCAGATCTGGACGGCTCCCAGGGAGCGGCGTCCGAAGTCGTCGTGGACCAGGTGGGCCAGCGGGTCGCCGTTCCGCCCCGGCCGCAGGGGGCCGGGGCGGAACGGGCAGTGCGTCAGGCCGCGGAGCGCGCTGTGTTGCTGTCGGCCGGCTGGGGGACCGGCAGGCCGGACTCGCGGGCGAGGAGGTGCTGGTGGAGCTGGGCGAGGGTTGTGATGGCGACCGGGGCGTCCTGCTGGGAAGTCAGCAGGGTGAACGTCCTCTCCGGATAGCCGTGGCGGTCGTCGGCGAAGGCGAAGTGCAGCTGGGCACCGGGGGCGAGGAACAGGCTGGCTTCGCCGTTCTCGTAGCCGGTCCACCGCTCAGCAGCGGTGAGGAACGATCCGTCGTCGCAGCGGTCCAGCTTGATGCGCGCGGCCATCGCGGCCTGGTCGGCGGCGTCTCCGGCAGCCGCCGCGGCGACGGTGGCGATGCTGTCGGCGAGCGACCCCGGCAGCGCGGGGAGTTCCCTGGCCGGTGTGCGGTAGCGGCTGTTGGCGAGCCGACGCCGCAGCGGGGCGATGGCAAGGTCGACGAGAGCGTCGATGGCGACAGCACCGACGACGGCGGCGGCTCCGGCCAGCAGGATCCGGATCTCGCCGGACCAGGAGGCCGGGCCGGTCTGGTAGCCGAGGTAGGCGCCGACGGCGCCGCCGAACAACGCGGACGTCGCGCTCGCGCCCTCGATCACCGAGTTCGCGATCTGCTGGGCACGCGGAGTTGAGGCCATGGGGGGTGCTCCTTCATCTGTCGGATGTGTTCTGGGAGGGGAAGGTGGTGCGTGCTCCGGGGCGGCCGGGTTCGATGCCTGTGGCCGCCCCGGGCGTTCAGCGACCGGCCGTGGGGACGGTGGCGGTGGTGCGGACGGTGTCGGCGAGCAGCACGGTCAGCTCGTGGCCGTGGTCGACGACGTCCTCCAGGCGCTCGATGAGGTCGGGGTCCAGGCGCCGGTTGCGGGCGCCGGCCAGAACGCCTTCCAGGTAGAGGACGTCGGCGAGGACACGGCCGCGGACGCCCAGGACGCCGGGCTGCACGGCGAGGACATCGCTGTTCTTCTCGGTGGCCAGGGCCGCGTGGTCGACGGCGCCGGTGTAGACGGTCTCGGTCTGCTCGGTGAGCAGCGCGTCGACCGTGGTGGTGTCGGTGTAGGCGCGGCGCCAGCCGAAGCGTGCGGCGGCGGCATCCATGAGGGAGCGGCGGGTGAGGGGCACGGTGACCTCCGGGGGAGGGCCCATCGCCTGGTCCGGGTGACCGGGCGGACACCGCGCGGCCCCGGCCGCCGGGAAGGCCGGCGGCCGGGGGCGCGCGGAGAGCGCCGGTCAGTTCTCCGGGAGGCGGCGTGCGTAGTAGCAGACGTAGTCGCCGTACTCGCGATCGGTGCGCAGGATCTCCGGCTGGTCAACGGCCAGTTGCTGGAGCACGCCCGCGATCCAGTCGTTGGTGCGCTGGAGGGTGAGGCGGATCAGGGCCAGGTCGGAGAGCCTCAGCTGGATGTCCTCGTTGCGGCGGCGAGCGCCGATCACCCAGGCGTGCAGCCGCTCGCGTACGGTGTCGTCGGCCGGGCGGGCGGGGATGTCGCGGGGCAGCGCGCGGCAGGTCGTGGCGTGCTCGTTGGCCACCTTCGCGGCGTCCTCGAGGCCGTAGCGCATGTTGTAGGTGCGCCGCCCGCTCTGCGCGGAGGCGAAGTGGCAGCCGAGGCAGGCGACGGCGTAGTAGGTGCCGGTCTTTCCGTCGTCGGCGGTGTAGACGAGGACGACCGCGTGCGCCTGGTTGTAGTACCGCTGGGCGATGGTGACGCCCTCGGGCTTCCAGGTTTCGCCGATCTCGGGCCACGTCTCGGGCCTGACGGTCGGCGGCTCGGCGGGGGCGGGGCGGCGGGTGAAGAGGGTGAGGGCCACGGGTCTACTCCTTGTCGGTGTCGGTGCGGTGGGCGTGCCGGGTGGCTGCGGCGGCGAGCGGGACGGAGACGGCGAGCAGCAGAGCGGCGCGCGGGCGGAGTGCGGTCACGTCAGCGGAATGGCGCGGCAGAGGCTCGCGTGGGCGTTGGCTTTCTCGCGGATGTTGAACAGACGGCCCTTCTCCGGGAACTGCGAGGTGTCCTTGCAGCCGTGGCAGTGCCAGCTGTTCTTGTCGGATCAGGCGGCCAGCAGGTGCTTGGCCGGGGGTTCGGTGTAGGTGTCGGGGGTGGGCTCGAAGCCCTTGTCACACGGGTCGCAGCAACCCTGGGTGCGCAGGGGAAGACAGAAGTGGTACCTGCGTCGGCACTTCGGGCAGGTGGACCTCGCGGCCATCGCGCGATCCAGGGCCCACTCCTGAGCGAGCGTCGGAATGCGCTTCCGCGTGGCCAGGTCGATGCGAAGCAGGTGACCGCGGGTGGGGTGGGTGCATGACCACTGCGGCCGGTTGGCGCAGATCCTGCAGCGCAGAATCGCTACCGGGCCCACATTGCCGCCGGGGCTCAGGCCCAGGTCCCGTAACTGGCGCCTGGTGACGAGTCCTTCGGGGACCTGGCCGCGGTCGTACTCGGGCAGACGCGCGTCGCTGCGCGAAATCCGCTTCACCTCGCGGCGGCGCCTCTTCCGGGGGCGTGGCATTACCTGCTCCAGGCGCCGGGGAGGCGGTGAGGGCGGTGGGGGTAGCGGGGGCCGGGGCGGCGTGGGCGGGGGCGTCCGGGGCGGCGGCGCGGGCGGGGGATGAGCACGAGTGGTCTCCTCCAGCGATCAGTGAGCAGCGGCACGCCCCGCCGACGTCGTGCTGGTGTCGGCGGGGCGCGTCGGGTGGCGTGTGGGGGCCGGGGGCGTCAGCCGGAGGCGGGCAGGGCGGCGGTGCGGGCGCGGTGGACGGAGTCGCGGCGCCAGCGAGTGCCGGAGTGCGAGGTGCACAGGACGCCCGGCCCGGAGTCGCACGTCGGGCAGGTGGCGGTGAGGGCCGGCGAGCTGAGCGCGGGCGCCTCCTGGGGGGTCAGTGGCTGGGGGTTGGCGGGCTGGGGCACGGTGGGCTGCTCCTGTGGTCGGGGCGGGTGTGCGAGGCGGCCGGTCGGCCGGCCCGGGTCACCGGAACCGGTCGCCCGGGTGCGGGCGGCGGTGCCGGTGGCCAGGCGGAGCGACCGGATCAGCGGTTGAGCTGGCGGACGTTGTCTGGAGCTCCGCCGTCGGGTTGGGCGGGGACGTGGATGTGGGGCTGGACGGTGACCTGCGGGGCGGGGACGTGGATGTCTGCGAACACGCGCGGGCGCAGGTTCAGTCCTCGCAGGGCGAGGGCGCTGGCGGTCGTCCAGGCGAGGACGGCGATGCCCGCGGCGACTTGGCGGCCGGGCTCGGGGGTGCCGTGCCACACCATGGCCACGGTGGCCGCGCCCCACGCGGTCCAGGTGAGGCGGGCGCCGGTGGAGCGCAGGAAGCCCAGGACGAACGCGCTCGCGCCGACGGCCTGCCAGGCCGCGTACGCGGTGGTCGCGGTCACCGGAAGCGTCGCCGTACGGCTCGCGAGGTAGGTGTGGACGGGCTGGTCGATCGTGGTGAGCAGTCCGGTGGGGTCGGTGGGCATGGGCCAGGGCAGGGCGTGTGCCCAGTCGAGCAGGGTGTCGCCGATCCAGCGCAGTGCGAGGAGTACGGCCAGGAGGCCGGTGACGGTGATGGTGGTCCTGATCCAGGTCGCCATCAGCTTCCATCCGTGCTGGGGGGCTGTGCGGATCTCGTGCAGGCGGGTGTCGAGCCAGCCGTGGCCGCCGCGCCACCAGGTGGCGGGTGCGGCTGGAGGGCCGGGTTCGGGGGCGTGATGCTGCTGGTCGCGGGAGTGGGGGAAGGGGGTGGTGTTCATGCGTCCTGGGCCTCTCGGTGGAGTCAAGGGGAGGGGACCGGCGCGGGGCCGGTGGGTGTGTGCCTGGCCGGGGCTGGCCGTCATGGTTGTCGGCGGGAATGCCTGTAGCGGCGGGGCCGTACAAGGCCGGGCGGGCCGGTCAGGGGGTGGTGCGGGCGGCGGGGGCGACGGGGGCGGGCTGGGCGTCGGCGGGGGTGTCGGTGGCCTGGGTGCCGAGGTAGAAGCCGCTGATGAGCGCGGTGGCGGAGAGGACCTGGTGGCGGTGGAGCTGCCACCAGGTGGGCTCGGGTGCGGGCTGGAGGGTGAAGACGGGGCCGGGCTGGGGCTTCTTGGTGAACACGTGTGCTCCTTGGACGGGCGGGGCGGGAGGTGCTGGTGGCCGGTCGGCCTGGCCGGTCTCCGGGGCCGCCGGTGGCGGGGCCGGGGACCAGGCAGGCAGGCGGGACAGAGCACGGGTTACTGCTTGTTGCGGTTGTTGTCGCCCCACTGGATGTTCACGTCGCCGCCCCGCCCTATCAGGCGGGTGCCTGCGGTGTTGATTTGCGGGGCGAAGACGACCGGGGGCTTGGTCGGTGTGGTGTCGCTGTGGGCGGCGGCTTTGGCGAGCAGGGAGCGGGCGACGGTGAACGCTCCGAGGAGGATGACCGCGAGGGTCAGGGCGACTTTCCAGAGGATGTCGAGCAGGTCCACGAGCCCTCCCAGGGCGGGTGCGGCGATACGCAGGGCGAGTGCGCCTCCGAGTGCGGCCGCGGTGATGCTTCCGGCGACCAGGCCGACGGCCTTGGCCCAGCCCGGCATCGGTTCGCGGCGGGCGGTGGCGTCGGTGGGGAGCGGGTCCAGGTGCGTGTCCACGGGGCGGGCCCATGCGGTGCGGCCGTCAGGGAGCTGGACCTCGACGGCGCCCGGGACGGGCACCTGGTAGAGCGTCAGGGCCTGTGTCTCGAGCGGTGCGGGGTAGTGCTGGGGGGTGGGCTGGCGGATGGCGAGGGGGCGGGGGCCGACTTCCTGGCCGACCGGGGTGTGCTCGGTGTTCATCGCAGGCTCCAAGCGAGTCGGGCACCCGGGGAGGCCGGCCCCCGATGGGTGGGGGCCGGCCTCCGGGGGTGGGTGCCGCGTTGGACGCGGCGGGGTCAGGCGGCGGTGGTGTATTCGTCGGCGTGGTCGGTGTGGATCCAGGCGCCGTGGCCGAGGTTGATGACCGGCACGTCGGGGTCGTCCTTCATCCGCTTGAGTGCGGTACGGACCTGAGGGCCGGGCATTTGCAGGGTCTTGGCGATGATCGCGGGAGCGGCGGGCCTGCCGTGCTGGAGGAGGAACGCGACGATCTTCCGCCCGGTCGCGGACAGGCCCGGTCCCTCGGGTTCCACCGCGGCGGGCACCTTCTCCATCGAGGGGCCGGGGGCGGCCGGCTTACTCCTGGCCGGGGCCGGGCTGGGTGTGGTGCCGGTGAACCGGTCGGAATCGTAGGTGTACTGCTCGCCGGCGTTGCGCAGGCGGAGCATCAGCGCGTGCTCTTCGAGGATGTGACGGACGATCGGCAGGGCGTCGATGGTGGCCTGCTCGATACCGGTCGTTTCTCCTTCGTGGGCCAGGCCGTAGGCGTCTTCGACGTTGGGGGCCCGCCACATCGCCGTCCGGTTGTCCGGTCCGGCGAGGTAGCCGAGACCGCCGGTGGTGGTGCCGTCCGCGAATTCCTTGGGGATGGCGCCGGGGTCGACGCCGTCCAGGGCACTGCCCGCGGCGCGCTTGCCGGTCGCGCTGCTGCCGGAGCGCAGGACGGCGTTGTTGCCGCCCTGGAGGATGTCGCGGATCAGGGTCTCCCCGCCCAGCTCGGACGCGTTCGGGGACTGGTTGGCGAGGCGGAACTTGATGCCGACCTTCCGGGCCTCCTTGGCGAGGTCGCCGACAATCTTGACGGCTTCCTCGCCGTACTCCGGGTCGGTGAGCAGCGCATGGGCCTCATCCAGCGTCAGGGACAGCAGCGGGTCCGGGTCGCCCGGGACGAAGAACGCCCGGCCTACGCGGGTGCGTCCCTTGTCGTCGGTCCACTTCATGCGGTTGTAGCGGGCGGCCCGCTCGTCCATGATCGCCTTCATCGCGCGCAGCACGACGATCCCGAACTCGTTGCCGGGTGCGAACACGGCGACGCCGTCGGGCCAGTCCGGCAGGGAGAGGCCCTTTTGCGGGTCGATGACGATGGAGCACACCAGCGGGCTGCGGCGCTCGATACCGAGCAGCGCGTCCAGGAGCCTTGATTTGCCGGAGCCGGAGGTGCCGGTGACGAAGGAGTGCACGGCGCCGGAGCCCGGCAGGAAGAACCGGTAGTGAGCCTGGTCGCCGTCGTAGTAGATACCGATGGGGGCGAGCCCGGTCTCGGGGTCCAGACGGTGCTGCTCGCCGAAGAGCGTGCCCTTCTTCAGGGGGTTTTCGGTGAACACGGTGATCCGGCCCTTGCGCGGGGAGAGCTTCTCCAGGGCGACCAGGTCGGGGTCGTCGATCCCCAGGGAGGACAGGACGTCGTCCAGGGCCTGGATACGGAAGCTCTTTCCGCGGGGCACGTGGATCTCGGCACTCCAGCCGCCGTCCGGGTTGGCGAGCGGGGAGACCAGCTTCGACCTGGGGTAGGGGCCGTCGCTGACCGCGGCGTACTGCATCCAGTCGAGCAGCTGCCCGGCCAGCGCGGGCGCCGCGTTGACGGGGCGGCGGCCGTAGCGGCGTACGGCCCAGATGCCGTATCCCGCGGACCAGAGCAGGGAGACACCCCACCAGGGGTTTTCGCCCCATTCGGGGCCGCCGGTCGCCGCCATGGTGGTCAGCAGGGCCGAGCCGGTGACCGGTGCGGACAGGCCGATGCGGCGGTCGGCGCGGCTGGGCAGGGTGCGGGCGGGGAGCCAGGTGCCGCGCCATTTGACCAGGCCCGGGATCCAGCCCCAGGCGCCGGCGGCCGCGGCCCCGGCCGCGCCGAGTGTCAGCGCGGTCTTCCAGCCGTCGCCGGCCGCGGACAGCAGTTCCCCGGCCGGACCCATGCTGGCTGCGCCCGCGGCGAGGGTGAGCTTGCCGCGGTGGTCGATCGCCCACCGGGTGAGCGTGCGGGGCTGCTTCCCGGCGCCCGCCTGTGCCGTGGCCGGGCTGTTCTGCGCAGCGAGGAAGGCGGCGAGGTCGGTGTACTGGGGGGAGGCGTTCTTCGGGGCGCGCATGGTCGCGGGGTTTCCCTTCGTGCTCGGGACGGCGGAGGGCGGGGCCGGGGGCCCCGGCGCTCCCCACCGCCCCCGAACCGCGTGTGGCGGGTCGGGGGCGTCTGGGCAGCACAGGGACCGGACTCCAAGAGGGACTGGGGCCCGGCGGGTGTTGCGGGGTGGGTCTGCTCGGCTATTCGTCGGCGTCGTAGAAGGTGTTCGTCGCCATCGGGACGTCCGCCTCGTCGACGGCGTCCTGGATACGGCCGTGGTTGCGGTGCGCGGTGCGCGCCGCGCTCTCGGCCTGGGTGACGGAGGTGTCCGTGGCGTTCTTGTACTGGGCGGCGGCCAGCTTCTGTCCGCCGAGGAGGTCACCGAGCATGGTCACGTTGCCGACGGTGTAGGTGTCGACGTTGAGGACGGTGAGCTCGCCTGTGGCGCCGCGCATCCGCTCGGCCATCTCGGTGGACCAGGCGGCGAGGTTGTTGACGTCCTCCTGGCGGGACTCCACCTCCGCGCGGATCGAGTTGAGCGCGGTGAGCAGCGACCGGTGGTTGACGACGTCCGGGATCTTCGTGAGCGGCATACGGCGTGATCCTTTCTCTGGGGGCTGAGGGGCCGGGTGCTGGGTGGCGACATCGAGGTCGTCGGTGCTGGTGTCGACGGCGTCGATGTCGTCGTCGGGGTCGACCAGCCCGTAGCCGGGCCGGTCGGGAGAGCCGAGGGTGACGATGTCGACGTCCTCGTACCGGCCCTGGTCTCCTTCGGCCGGGTAGTCGGCGTCGAACCACGCCAGTTCGTCACCGGGGTAACGGGGGGCGTAGATGACCGTGGTGCCGAACCGCGTGTAGTGGACGACGGCCTGCCGTTTGATGCCGTCTTCCGTCCACTCCCAGATGTACGGCTCGACCCGCCGTTGACGGGCGTCCATTACTGCCCGTAGTAGCCGGCCTGGGCGGCCTGCTCGATCGGGGAGGACTGGACGGCCTCGGCGATACCGCCGTGGCTCTTGTAGGCGGCCTGGGCTGTCGCGACGGCGAAGTCACCGGCGTCCTTGGCCGCCGTGCCGTAGCGGGCGGCGGCCGTGGCCTGGGTGTGGATCGACTCGCGCAGCACGTCGACTTCCGCGCGCGTCTTGTCGTCGACCTCGAAATCGGCCATCTGGGACTCGATCCGGTCGAGCAGGTTGGCGAGGCGGAAGTCGTCGGCGGAGATGGCCAGGGCTTCCTCGGCCCGCATTTCACACATCGCCTTCGTGAGGGTCAGCGTGCTCATCAGCCCGTTCAGGGTGCGGATCTCGGGGAGGATCGTGGACAGTGAGGACATCTGGGCTCCGTTCTGTGCGGGGGTGGGCACGACCGTCAGGTGGCGGCGCCCGCTGGGGGGTGAGGGTTCGGTGGCCTGCTTCCCGGCTTCGCGGGCGCGTTCCTCGGCTTCGCGGGTCCGCTGACCGGCTTCGGCGGTACGGGCGTCCGCTTCCCGTACGGCCTTCTGCGCGGCCAGCACCTTGTCCGTCGCGGCCTGCTCGCGCGCCGTCGTAGCCTCCTCGCGGGCGGCTCGGGCTTCCTTCTCCGCCTTCGCGGCACGCTCCTCGGCTTCGACCCGCTTCGGATCGGCGTCGTCGGTGCGCGGTTCGGGAACCGTGGTGATGACGTGGACCGGCTCCTCACCTTCGCCGGGCGGGCCGGGAGGCCAGGTGTCCCAGGCCCACGGCTCGGACTCCTCCTTGCCCTCCGGGCCGCGGGCCTGGGGGGCGGGATCCCCGGGCTTCGGTGGTTCGGCGGGCGCGGGCGGATACGCGGGTGGGGGCCCGGCCTTGGCCGCCGCCTCCTGTGCCTCTTTCTCCTTCTGCGCCGTCTCCTTGTCGGCCTTGCGCCGGGCTGCGCGCTCGGTCAGCTTCTTGCGGCGCTCGGCACGGATCTCGGGCCAGCGCTCGCGGTAGCCCTCGACCGTGGCCTTCCACATGGTGGAGCCGGTTTCGGTGAGGACCGCCAGCGGAACGGCGGCCTTCCCGCCGGCCTTCGCGCTGCGCGGCGCGATCGCGCTGAAGGTGCCGCCCGGTTCGGTCGGGCCGGGCGGCTCTTTCGGGCCCGCAGGGTCTTGTTTCGGGGCCGTCCGGTCTTCTTTCGGACCGGCGGCGGCGACTTTCGCGACGGTCTTCTCCGCGGCTGCGGTGTCATGTCGCCGGTCGGCGGTGCCGGTCATCGACTCGACACCGCGGGCACCGGCATAAGCGATGGCCACGAGGACCAGGAGCTCGATCACAGGTCAGCCCCCTTCTCACGCCACGCCGAAGGCGCCGGCGACCAGCATCCCGACCTTCGTGACGACCCAGGCCAGAACGGACTGAACGCCGGAGCCGACCGGGCCGGGGATGGTGGACGCCAGGACCGGCAGGACCGCGCCCAGGATCCGGGTACGGTGCTCGACCCGGCGGGTGATCAGGTCGTTGGTGAAGACGAGGATCACGCCCAGGGCGGGCAGGCCGGTCACGATCAGACCGGTCCACTCGCCGACCGAGCCGACGGCCCAGGAGTTGAGGCCGTTGACGGTCTCGTTCCACCAGGCGCCCGCCGGGGTCGCGACCATCGCGGCCGACGCCGTGGCGATCAGCACCGCCTGGATCCGGTCGGTGTGGAGCCGGTCGGTGAACCGGCTCAGGCCGGGGAGCTTCTCCGCGACGTACAGGAGCACGGCGGACCCGGCGCAGGCACCGCCCGCGGCGGCGCTCACAGCAGTCTCGATCATGGTTTTGTCTGTCCTTCCGGGACTCTGGTCGGTACTTGACGGGGTGTTACACAGCGTCGTATCCTCGCGCGCGCACGGGCGCGCCTGTGCGCGCTCGTGCGCGCAGCCGTACGGGTGAGGCCGGTTCCGGCTGTCACAGGCGCTTGTCACAGCTCCGGTCACAGCCGCGGTCACAATGCCGGTTACTGTGCGTGCGTCTCGTGGAGGCGCTCCAGCGCCTCCACCACGCCCTCGTACGCCTGATCGCGGGATGCCTTGGGGAGCTTGTCGAGCGCGTGGCGCAGCCGGTCGAAGGTGACCGCGGCGACCATGTCCGGGCCCTCCGCCCGGGCCTCCGCCAAGCGTCGGCCCCAGTGCTCCGCGCGGCGCGCCTGCTTCTCGGCCCGCTTGCGCCGCAGCGTCTTCTTACGCTCCGGCGGGTTGTTCCACGGGCTCGTAGGCGTCTCATTCACCTGCGCTTTTGCCTCCTTTCGGGCCACTTTGGTGGCAGGGTTGGTACCGGCGTTTCGGCGCCTTCACCGCGCTCCCGAGGCGCTGTCTTCGTCTCGGGGGCCGGTGGAACCGTCGAACAGCTCGTTTGTGCAGGTCAGCGCCTGATGCGAGGCAGGCGCGGGTGGCAGAACCAGCAGTCCGGACCGTGGTCGTACTCGGTGCGGCTGTGGACCGCGAAGGCCAGGGCCACCGGGATCGCCAGGACGGTGAACATGACGGTCAGCGCGCTCACCACGTACAGCAGGGTGTTCACGACGAACTCCTCAATTCGATGACGGATATGCAGGTCAGGCAGCCGGGCGGTATCCGTCGGCGAGCAGCGCGACGGCCTCCTGGCGGTACTTGGACGCGGTGTCCGTGGACGACACGTCGCACTGGCGCTGGACGTCGGCGATGGAGATCCGCTCGCACAGCCCGGTGTGGATGTCTTCCACTGCCAGGCCCTCGGGCACGAGGCCGGCCGCGAGCGCCATGCGGGCGACCTTGCGAACCGACCGCTCGCGCGGGCTGAGCTTCGCGGCGTCCTCGATTTCGGCAGCGCGCCGCTCGATTTCGGCAGCGGCGAGACGTGCTTCGGCGGCGGCCTGATCGGCTTCGGCCGCGCGCTTCCTGACCGCCTGGGTGTCGGCGGTGACGATCGCCTTGCGCGCGTTCTCCTCCTCCGTGAGCCGGTCGGCTTCGGCGGCACGGCGCCGCGTTTCGGCGGCGGCCCGCTCCGTTTCGGCGGCGGCCCGATCGGCTTCGGCCGCACGCTTGCGGGCCTCCGCGATCTCCGCTGTCTCGACCGCCTGAGCCTCCGCCGCGGCGACCCGGTCGGCCTCCGCCGCTTCCTTCCGCTTATCCGCCGCCTGGCGCTCCAGCTCCGCCGCGCGGAGGTCCGCGTCGGCCTCGGCCTCACGTTCGTCGGCCGCCTTGCGGTCGGCCTCGGCCTCGCGGGCGCGGGCCTCGGCGATGACGGCCGTCTCCAGCGCCGCCTCCTCCAGCTCAGCGGCCCGCTCGGCCGCGCTGACCTGCGCCCGGGCGTGCGCGCGGGCCTGACCGGTCTCCCCTTCCACCCGGGCACGGAGAGCTTCGAGCTTGCCCTCCGCCTCCAGCCGGTCGGCCTCGGCCTGCGTCCGCGCGAGCTCCTGACGCGTCTCCGCCTCCAGGCGCCGGCGCTCGGCTTCCTCCGCGCGGACCTCAGCGTCGCGTTCCTGCCGCTCAGGCATCTCAAGAGCCTGCGCGACGGTGTATCCGTGGGCGGCCATCTTCATCGGCAGCCGCTCATCCTCACTCGCCCTGCCCAGGTCGCCGTCGTACTTGCGCTTGAGCCACTGCTCGTAGGCGGTGAGGTCCTGCTGACGCCGGATCATCTCCGGGTAGGAGATGACGCCGTGCAGCCGCATCCGCCGGTAGAAACGCGGGGTCGCGACCGGAGAGAGGATCCAGCGGTGCAGCGGGATCCGGTCAGCCGCCGTACCCGCCTCCAGCCTGGCCTTTTGGATGATCAGGCGGCGGGCGGCCTCCACACCGATCACGAACAGGACCGGCATGACACCGTGCGAGGCAGCCTTCACCGGGTCCGCGGAGATCTCGCCCTGCGAGGACGCGTTGAACCAGATCGTCGCGCCGGTCATGGCGTGCGCGGCCATCCGCAGCAGCGGCCACGGAGTGTTCTTCCTGATCAGGTACAGGTCCAGCGCAAGGAACGCGATGATCGACGCGTCCACGCCGACCGGGAACCACGGGGCGAGCCCGGCGCTGAACCCCCAGCTCAACGCGACCTTCGCAAGGGTGCTGTAGGACATCGCGAAGCCGATGGCACCGACCAGCGTGCCGCCGAGCGCGGCAGCGAGCGACAGGCCGGTCATCAGCCGGTCACGACCGGGCTTGATCGTCTTCCGTTTACGCGTCCGCGAACCGGCGGAGGCCCCTTCCGAAACCCTCCCGGGCGCGTCCGAAACGACGGTCGGTGGATGCGAAACGAGGGTGTCTTCAGCCGCCTTCTGCGGCACTTCAGTGATCGTCATGCGGGCCTCCGAAAGGGCGGATCAGGGGGTGAGCGAAACAGCGGGAGCCGTATCCGAAGCGCGGGCCGCTGCTCCCGAAACGGCGGTCGGTGGAACCGAAACAGCTCCAGGGGGACCGGTGCCTTCCCGGTCCCAGCCGTGCGGAAAGACCGGCTGTCCGTGGTGCGGGCAGCCGGTCCGAAGCGGCCCCGGGGTCGGGCACGAAACTGCTTGGGGCTCCCGCCGGGCGGGAGCGAAACCAGCTCTCAGGAACTGCACGCCGTGCCGAAGCAAGCGGAAGTCGGCGGCGGTGATGCCGAAACGGCGGCACCGGCGGCAGCGGCCTGACAGCTCCCCGTCACCGCCCGTCCCGGCCGTCGTGGTTCTGCGGTCGGTGCGGGCGGATCAGGCAGCCGTCAGGCCGCGGTCGCGAGGGGCCGGTGCGGGGCGATGACCTGGCCGTCGGGGAGCAGCTCGCCGGTGTCGTCGAAGAGCAGGACGCCGTTGCACAGCAGGCTCCAGCCCTGCTCCGGGTGGCCGGCCACGGTGTGCGCGGCCTCCCGGTCCGGGCTGTCGGCCACCGGGCACGTCGGCGTGTGGGTGCACAGCGAGGTCGGCAGCCGTCGGGGCGTGCCGATCTGGGTGGTGCGGTTCATGGGCTCTCCGTAAGGAAAGGAAGCGAGTCCGGGGCTTTCCCGGGCTGGAGAGGTTCGAAAGGCCGGCCGCCCGTACGGCGGGCGGCCGGCCTGGTTGAACAGCGTGATGCGGTCTACGAGTTGGACGACGGGCAATGCCGGAGGGCAGGGGATCAGTTGTCGTCGTCGAGTGACGCGGTGTCGATGTCGCGCATCGCCTCAGGCCGGGGCGGGTGGATCTCAGTTACGGAGTGACCGGCCCGGTACGCGGAGGCCGCCGTGATCGCGGCAGCGGTCAGCAGCAGGCTGGTCAGTGGATGGGTGAGCCCGAGACGGGCGATCGCCCGTGCTGCACGACGTTGCGCGGCACGGGCGATCCTCATGTGCTGGGTGGAGATCAAGACTCCTGGATCAGTGTCGGGTCGGGCAGCGGGTGAGGTAGTCGTCAACCTCCCGTTTGCAGACCCAGCACTTCCAGCCCAGAGTCGCCAGCCGTGCCACGACACGGCGTCCGCAGGCACTCACGCCGCGACCTCCCGGACCACGGTGGTGCGCACGGCGCGGACGCGCCTGCGGGGGCGCAGCAGGGGCGGGATCGTCTCGCCGGGCTCGCGCTTCGGCATTGGCTCCGGGGGCGAGGTGTCCTGCCCGCTCCGGAAACGGTGACTCACCAGTCGGCTGGCTGCCTCGTCGGTTTCGTCCCGCTCGAAGCCACGCTGGTCGTCGTCCTTCGTCATGTCGTCCATGTCGTCGTACAGCCCGGCACGGACCGTACGGGCGACACCGACCGAGGTGATGACGGGCTTGGGGTACTGGCCACATCCGCAGGTGGTGAAGTTGCCCTTACAGGTCGGGCACTTGTCCTCCGAGGCTACGGCGGGGGTAGTGACGGCCCGTAAGGACCGTGCGATCATCGTTCGCATCAGGCTTTTCCTTTCAGGGGGTTGCCTGTCTGCGGCGCCCGGGACTTGACCTCCCGGGCGCCGCGCTGCGTGGTGGTGCAGGGGCCGGCCGGTCCGGCGCCCATTACCGGCGCCGCGCCTCAAGGGCGCGGTTCCGGCGAAAGGCGCCAGCTCAGGCGGCGGGCTGCTGCTTCAGGCTGTGCACCTTGACGGTGAGGTCCTGGATACGGTCGGCGAGCCGCGTCCGCTGAGCGCGCGACAGGTGTGTGCCGATCAGCTGTGTGCGGGTCGCGGTCAGCTGGTCCTGGGCCTGCTGGAGCGGCGTGCGGGGGTCTCGCGGCATCGGAATCGTCGTCACGGCTGGTTTCCTCCAGGTCATCAGTGGGATCGAGCGGGTGGGTACCTCCACGCTCTCCACCGCTCACCGGCCTCGCCCGGAGCGGGAGGCCGGTGAGCGACTGGGCAACGTGTGGTTCAGGACTTCTTGACGGTGCCGTTGCCGGCCGATGCCTGGACGTTCAGGTCGCCGCGGTGGCGAACGCCGTGGAGCTTGACGCTGCCGTTGCCCGCCTTGGCGACAATCCGGCCGGTGGCCGCGGGCGCGACGGTCAGCGTGACCGAGCCGTTGCCCGCACGGAGCCGCGCCTCGCTGCCCTCGTAGTTGTCGACCTTGACGCTGCCGTTGCTGGCCTCCGCGTCGATCCACTCGGTGACGGTGCCGACCTTGACGGAGCCGTTGTCCGCCTCGGCCTCGATCCGGCCGACGCTCTCGGCTTTGACGGAGCCGTTGGTGGCCACGGCCTTCAGCGCGGCAAGAGCGCCGTACGTGTGGATGCTGCCGTTCTCGCTGACGTACTTGACGGCCGACCCGGCGGGCAGGGTGACGAGTACCTCGACACCGGTCGACCCGACGACCGTGGTCCCCCGGCCGCCGTAGTTGTTGAAGGTGACGCCGTTGATCTGCACGGTGGAGTGCCTGTTTCCGCTGACGAACACGCCGCGGTTGAACGTCTGCGTGGTGGGCGGGGTCGGCGGGACGACGATGGTCAGCCGCTCCGCGGTCTGGTGGATGCGGGTGTCCTTCACGGCCGCAGCGGCCGGCCCCGTCGGGTCGTCGGTGCGGACCTGGACACGGGCGACGGTCGCGGCCGGGTCGACGGTGACGCGCACGACGCCGTCCGGGCAGGTGATGTCCGCCAGGACCGGCCCGGTGTGGCCGTCGGCGCTCGTGAACACGCGCTCCGGGTTGTTGTCCTGCTTGATGAGCTCGGTACCGATCATCGGCAGTTCCTCCGTGGAAGTGGGGTGTCGGACACGGGCGGGCGGTGGGTTTCCCAGCGCTCTCCACCGCTCACCGACCGCCCGAGGGCGAGCGGTGAGCGACTGGGCAGCGCAGGGCTGCAAAACAGGGGGCGCGGCCTCTGCCGCCGCGCTGCTCGCCTTGCCGTACTGGAGGGAGGCGAGGTGCCCTCGGTCCCGACGCGGCTCCTCGCCTCGGCTGGGACTGGGTGCCGAGGGTCTGGGAACATGTCGCGTCGTTCTTTACGTCGTGGGGTGCCGGCCCTCCGTGCTCGCCATCAGTAATGAGCACCCGGTTGGTACTGCACCGGGCCGCCCCAGGTTCTGAGCGCCTGATGGGTCGTGGCACGTGCCGACTGCCACCACCAGGGGTAATGGCGCCTCACGACGGGTTTCCACTCACCCCGGCCGGTACGGTCACGGCCGGTACTGCGGTGGTGGATCACGCTATGCAGTTCTCAAGGAACGACCGCTGCCTTTCCATCCCGACCCGCTTTGCGCGTTTCGGAGTCCGGGCGGTGTGTAGGGGACCGAGGGTCCGGCTCCCACATCCGGCGCCGCCGCGGGGCGGTTCCGGGTGAAGGAGCCGGGTCCGTAGACCCGGCTGGAGCTAAGCCGCGAGCGAGGCGGGGACAGCACGCAAGTCGACGCGGACCGTGCTGGGCACGCGGAGTGCGGTGCGGATGTCATCAGCCGTGGCGGGCCGCGGGCAGAAGCCCTGGCCGTTGAGGATGTAGTCGAAGTGACCGGCAGCGGGGCAACCGCGGCAGACCGAGTCGTTGTTGCCATTGCGGACGTCGTCCGACCGGTACCAGTGGCCGCGCTTCGTCACGGTGACGAAGACCTGGTCAATGACCGAGTCGGCGGGAAAGCCCTCCGCGTCACGGCGGGCGGTGTACCAGGCATCCGTCCCGCACGCGCGGCCCTCGATCCGCTCCACCACAACCGGGACGGGCCGCAGCTGCGCGGCGTAGGGGAGCAGGACGTCGACCAGGCGCTCGCGGACCAGCTCGGTGATGGCCAGGTCGGCGGCGACGATGTCGCGGGCGGCCTGCATGCGGGCCCGGCGGGCGGAGTCCGCGGCGATGAGCGCGTCGAGGAACTCCTCCCGGCCCATCTCGCCGGTGACCTGCTCGTGAGGGAGGAGGCCGGCCTCGTACATGTCCAGCGGGGTGCCGAAAGCGAGGTCGAGGTCGAGGTCGCCGCCGAAACCCGGCAGCTCCACGTCCACGTCGATCGCGTTCAGCAGCGCCTGGGTCTCCGCGTCGAAAGCCTCGGTGGCGAGGCTGGCAGCGGGGCGACGGACGACGTTCATGAGGTGGTGCTCCTCTCGTATGTGGCGGGCTCGGGAGGCGTCCCGATCGCGGTGGGCAGGGCGAGACAGCGCCTCTTCGACACCGCCGCCCCAACCTCGTTAGCGAGGTTCAAGCGGACCTTCAGTACAGCCTTCCTCGTTAGCGATGTCAAGAAGCTCGCTAGCGAGGTACACTCTTCCAGTGGATTCTCCGCGTACCTGGGGCGCCCTTGCCGGTCCCTCGATAGCCAGCGGCCGTAGGATCGCTAACGAGGTAGGGAGACGTATGGCGAGTGAGACGGGCGCGCAGCGGCCCAAGTACCAACGGATTGCCGATGACCTGAAGGCGGCGATCGAGTCCGGCGAGTACGGCCCCGGTGATCGACTGCCGGGTGAGAGTGCGCTCGCCGCTCAGTACGAAGTTGCTGCACTCACGGCCCGTCAAGCGCTCAAGATCCTTCGGATCGAGGGCCTGGTGGAATCGAAGAAGGGCGCGGGTGCCCGCGTCATCGAGTTCCGCCCGATCCGGCGTCACGGCATCCAGCGACTCGCGCACGATCAGTGGGGTGCTGGCAAGTCCATCTGGTCCGCCGACGAAGAACGGCCCGTCACCATTGACGTCCGCGTCGACATCGTGGCGGTTCCAGTGCACGTCGCCCGCATGCTGGAGCTGAACGAGAACGATCCCGTCTGCGCTCGGTCCCGCCGTTTCGTACTGGACGGCAGACCAGTCATGCTCGCGACCTCCTACCTTCCCCTCGGACTGGTTGAGGAGACCGCGATCATGCGCGTCGACACCGGAGAAGGCGGCGTGTACGCCCGGCTCGCCGAGATTGGCCACGGGCCCGTGCACTTCCGCGAGGAGATCCGCTGCCGGCTCCCCGTCGTTGAAGAAGCCGAAGGGCTTGCCATGCCCCTGGAACGTCCCGTCATCAAGTTGTGCCGAACGGCCTACGACGGAGGCCTTCGCGCCGTCGAAGTCAATGAGATGACCATGGACAGCGCGGCGTACGTCCTGGAGTACGCGTTCGATGCTTGAGCCCTCGGACCCGCTCACTGTGCCCCCTCGCAGCCGCTTGTTTGTGGGGGCAATCACACTCGCGCCGAGCGAAACGGAACATCACAGCGGCTTGTCGAAGCCTGTACGCACTGTCGTTCACGGGTTTTCAACATCCACGTACACATGGGATTTGAGGCCTGAGCCCTAGGCTCGCGGCCATGACGATGACGGAGAGGCACGGGGTGGGGAAGCAGCGAGCAGGGTGGCGGCCGGACCAGCTACGCGAGCAGCGGGAGGCTCACGGCCTGACCCTGGAGAAGGCTGGCGAGAGGCTGCGGGAGGTCGCTGGGCAGGCCAAGTTGAAGGGAATCCCGGCCGCGAATCCGCAGACTCTGTGGCAGCACGAGCAGGGCGAGGTCTACCCGGGCCCGCACTACCGGCGCGCCTACTGCCTCCTCTACCGGGCCACCGAGCCAGACCTGGGCTTCCGAACCGCTCTGCCCGGTGAGGAGAGTTCGTTCAAGCTCACGCCTATAGAGGACCGCCTCAACGGCTCGCACGTTCTGGCCGTCGAGCGGGCGGTGCACCGCATCTCGCCCGGCAGCGAGGACGCCGGACACTTCGCTCTCCAGCAGCGCATCATCGACGCCTGGAAGCGGAGGCACACCGGCGGTGACCCGCACCGTCCTGTGCTGATCCTGGTCGGCGGGTACGCCGGAAGCGGCAAGACCGAGCTGGCAAGGTTCTTCGTCCAGCTCACTGGCTGGCCGCTGCTCGACAAAGACCCGCTCACCCGGCCGCTGGTGGAGCGGCTGCTGGTCGCGTTGGGCGGTGACCCCAACGACCGGCACACCGAGCTCTACAGGGAGCGTGTCCGGTCGGTCGAGTATGACTGCCTCATGCAGTCGGCCATGGCGAACATCAAGTGCGGGATCAGCACCGTGCTGTCCGCGCCGTTCATAGCGGAGCTGACGGACGCGGCCTGGATGCAGCGCCTGTCCAACCGGGCTGCGGCCCTGGGTGTCGATGTCTTCCCGGTGTGGGTCCGCTGTGATGAGGAGTCGATGCAGGAGTACATCACGTTTCGTTCCGCTGCCCGGGACGCGTGGAAGCTCCAGCGTTGGGAGGAGTACATGGCCACGATCGACCTGGACCTGCGTCCGGCGGTGCCGCATCTGGTCGTCGACAACCGGATGGGGACCGCAGTGAGTCTCGCGGACCAGGCCCGGCAGGCCATGGGAGCGATGTACGCGTGAAGTTGAAGGCGGGCGTGATCCTGTACGGTCCGCCGGCTGCGGGCAAGGACACCGTCACCTCCGCGCTCGCCGCGTTGAATCCGAAGTACGTGCAGTTCGCGCGGCTCAAGCTGGGGACGGGCAAGTCAGCCGGCTACCGGATGGGTACAGCGGAGGACCTGAACGAGCTGGAAGCTGCGGGCCACGTCGTCTACGCGAACAGCCGCTACGGCAACACGTACGTCATCGACGCACCCGGCCTGGACGCAGCGTTCGCAGAGGAAGTGCCGGTGGTGCACCTTGGGCAGGTCGACGGCGTCCAAAGGCTGGTCGGTGGCTACCCGGCCGACTGGTCGGTGGTGCTGCTGTGGTGCCCGCGCGAGGTAACCGAGCAGCGGTCGGCGGGACGCGGCGACAGCGACATCGGAGCGCGTCTGGCGGCATGGGACGCGACCTTCGAGGACCTGGACGCGCACTCGGGCATGGTCTGGGACCTGACGGTGGACACCACGGCGTCGGCGCCGCAGGATGCGGCGCGGCTCATCGACCAGTTGCTGGCGCAGCGGGCGGGAGTGGCGACGGCATGAGCGCGGGCTACGGGTGGGCGAGTCGGTCCAGGGCGTCGGTAAGTGTGAGCTCGCGGTCGTCCTTGGCGTCGTTCCACCGTGCCAGCGTGGATGCAGCCGCGCGCAGCATCTCCGGTGGAAGGCCAGCCGCCGCGAGCGCGTCGGCGGCTTCCTCCAGTTCAGGGCCCCAGCGCCAGGCGCGCGCTGCGGTCTTGGCCACGTACTCAGGCTCTGCCAGGTACGAGTCGGTGCGCCGGGAAGCGATGTCGACGAGCTCCTGGTCGACGCCGTGCTCGCGCGCCATGCCGAGCGCGAGCCCCACCAGCACGCGGGACGTCTTCTGGAAGCTGGCGTACGACAGCTTCAGCGCGGATGCCTTCCCGATTTCCGTGCCCAGCAACGCCGTTCGGACAACGGTTCCTGCGAACAGCGCCTCGATGCGGTCGGTCTCGTCTGCCGGGCCGGACAGGTACAGGGTCGGCGTCTTGTCGCCGACCGGCGGGGAGCCGACGACACCGCCATCCACGACGGTGGCGTCGGGTTCGAGCAGCGCGGTGATCCGCTGCACGCGCGTGGGATTGATGGCGTTCGCCTCCACGTACACCCCAGCGAAGCGGTGCCCGGCGACGTCGCGGGCCAGGTCCTCGGCAGCGGCCGGCGGGCAGAGGCTGATGACAATGTCGCTGCGGTCCAGCAACTCGGTCAGCGTGGCCACGGGTGTCAGCCCGAACCGGGCGGCGCGCTCCACGGACGCGACGCTGCGCCCGGTCTCGCACCACAGGACCTCGCTCGCGTTGGTCGCGGCGCAGGCCGCTACGGCGGCGCCCATGCTGCCGGGGTGGAGGATGCCGATGGTCGGCTGGTCCACGGTGCTACTCCGTCTCGTTGAGCAGGATGGCGATGGCCTCGGTGACGTCGTCGACGACATGGTGCGCGGAGGGAAGGCCGTCAGGCCAGGGGCGACCACGCAGCCAGATGGTGCCCAGGCCCGCCCCGCGACCTCCACCGATGTCCCCGGCCGGGTTGTCCCCGACCATCCAGCCGCCGTCCGCGAGGCTGACCCCGCAGCGGGTGGCCGCGAGTTCGAAGAGACGCAGGTCCGGCTTACGAATCTCCAGGTCGCCCGAGACCGCGACGCCGTCAATCAGGGCGTCGAGCCCGGTCCCGGCGAGTTTGGCGCGCTGGATGTCGCTGGCCCCGTTGGTGATGATGCCGATCGTCCATGCGGCCGCGCGCAAACGGGCCAGGCCCTCGAGGACCTCGGGGCGGCAGGTGACGGCGGCCGCCATGAGGTCGACGTACTCCTGCCACAGGTCGGCGCCGGACGCCTCGAGGCCGAAGACGTTCCGCAGCCGAGCGAAGTCGGAGGCGGTCGCGCGGTCGGCCAGTTCGGTGCGCAGCCACTGTTCGGCAGCTGCGGGGAGTTCGTGGGCGTGGCACAGGCCGGTCACGGCGTCGCTGAGCGCCTTCTGACGGTCGGCCAGCGTGCCGTCCAGATCGAAAAGCACGAGACGGGACACGGAACTGGACCCTACCGGGCGTGGAACGAGGCGCGGTTCGCACGCATGGGGTGCACCGTCCAGAGATCATGTCGTGTATCTTTCATGGTTACAGCGATCATGGAGAACCTGACGATGCCCGAATCTGACCGCTCGCAGCGGATTGATGCCCTGTTGCGCAATTTGCCGGAGGAGCTACCTCCTCCGGCGGTGTGCACGCGGCTGCGCCTCGCGGCCGGCCTCACGCAGCAGGACGTGGCTGACGCGGTGGGTGTGAAGAGAGTGGCTGTCACGCGTTGGGAGCTGGGTCAAACCCGGCCTCGGCGCCCCCACCGCGAAAACTACTTGCGCCTGTTGAAGGCGCTCGCAGAACGGTTTCCCGATGCGGCACAGCCGGATTCGGGCAGGCCGACGCCGCCATCTGATTCGAGGGGGTCGGGGTGACGTAGCCGCCACCGGCCACGCGCACCAAAAGGTGGACTGCAATCCACCTGGCCGCGCGGCCCGTCTCGCCGACCAGACTCACCGTCCAGGTCGGCCGCCCAGTTCCCGGTTGACGCCGGTTCTGAGCTCCAGCTCATCGAGCTGATCCATCACACAAATACACACATACACACACCGCAGCACCGAAGTACCGCAGCACCGGTCCGCGAGGACTAGCGCCACAACCGCGCAGTCGCCCCCCTGCAAGGGGGCCTCTGCACCGTTCCGTCAGCCCCTGCAAGGGCCTTCGGAACTGCCCGTCCGAATCGCCAAAGGGAAAGGACCGCCCCTGGTTCTTCGCACGACGCCCGCTCCTCCCGGAGGGGGCAACCGCCATCTCCATCGGTCGCTCCGCCCGTGTTGCGGGTGGGGTGCGGCCATGAATCTGAACGGTGCTGTCGTCATGATGCCCGATCTGGTGTCCCCCTGCCAGCGCGAGTCCGGCTGTTTCACGTCGTTTGTAGTAGTTCCGGCTTCCTGCGCGACGGGATTCACTCGCCCTATTTCACCGTTTCGAGGCTTTCGCCCAGAAAAATCGTTGGCCATAGGTTTCACTGACTGGGCTGTTTTGGCGTCCAGCGCGCGCGAGGGGACCAGCACGACTGTCCGGGTTGGCGCGTACGCCAGCTCTGCGATGAAGCTTCCGAAAGTGACCGCCCTTGACCGCCGTACGGACGTCGCCGTGTCCGCGGGCCGTCCGACCTCGGGAGTCCCGGAGGTTACGTCGGCCGCCGCGCTGATCCAGCCCGCGCGGGAGGTCATCGACACCTCCGTCGACGACGTCCTCGAGGAGACCGTCCCGTGTGGCGGGACGCATTTTGAAGTTGCTGCCCGCTGGGCGGGAGGGATCGGGGGTCTCGCCGCTTCTGGTCCTCTGTCCACAGGCGTTCCGTCAGAGGCTCGCTTGATGAAGAAGAGCGGGGTACAGAGCGCAGGTCCGAGGGGTGTCCGGTTTGGCGTGTACACCGGGCCGATGACGACGACGGCGCACGTCGCCTCCGACGTGCTGCAGATGCGGGAACGGCGTGGACCCTACGGGTCAGCTGGCCGCGGGCTGCGGCGGTGCTTCAGCTTTCCTCTCGATGAACGCCCACTGGCCGTTCGGCGCGGAGTACGGAGTTCCCGGTGGGACCGTCATCCACAGGGAACCGTCGTCAGCGACGAGGAGCATTCCCTGCGCGTGGAGGGAATGCAGCGAGTCGCGGGCGTCGTCGTGCGTGGAACCGGCGGATCTGGCGAGCTCGGCGGCCAGGGCTGTGTCCGCCAGGATCAGGTCGAGTTGGCCGGCGGCGCCCAGCGGAATGTGCGGACCGTAGATCCTGCGGTAGTCCAGCATCATCCGCATGGTGACGGCCTCATCCGAGTCAGGCCCGAATACGTCGGTGACGGTGGCCATCACGTCGTCGTCCGTGCCAACCGGACGCTCCCAGTCCTGGTAAAAGGCGCCGGGCGGCTGCAGGTCGTACAGGGACTTGGGCTGCCGGGGGCGCGGGGTCCTCGCTGTGCGGGGGCCGATGCGTTGTGCGGCGGCGGTCCTGCGAGCGGACTCCCGGACTCAGCGGACTGCGGGATCGGTCTTTTTGCGTGCCATGGTCTTTGCAACGACCGGCCCGGCGACAAGTTGTCCTCCCTGCGGCTGGCACGGGTGGGCCGGTGAGCGCGGGCGCGGCGGTGGCCGCTCGCGGGCTGTGGGCTCCGGGGCCTGGCCTGGCGTGGACGCCTCTCGGGCCTGTTCCGGTCCGGGGTGGGCGGAAGCCGAAGCGTGGGGCGGGGCACCCGCTGGCGCTTGGCCGTAACGCTCGTGTCCGGCTGGGCGGTGCGCTGCACGCCCTGCTGGACATGGCCGGCCTGGACGGTGCGTCGGATGCGGCGCGGCTGGCTGTGGTGGTACTCGCGTCTCGGACGCCGTCGGAAAACGGTGTCGTGGAGATCCGTACGAGTGAGCTGGGCCGGTGGATCGGGGTGTCCGCGTCCTACGTGGCCTCCGCTGTGATCCCGGTCTTGCGCCGGTCCCGCGTGGTCTCTGTCGAGACGCTGGAGGGCGAGTTCGGCCAGGACGCCGGGCTGCGGTGCAAGGTGCTGCCGCTGTGGGCCGCGCAGGACGTGGCCGGGCACCCGCTGAACCTCGCGAAGAAGGAGTACGCGACCCTGCTGCGCCTGATGGAGGCCGTGATGGGGCCTGGCTGGACGCACCGGGACGGCTCGGTCACTCCGGCCGGGCTGATCGGTACGCGTACCGGTCGGGGCGCGGCGACGGACCGACTGGCGCTGCTGCTGCTGGTACTGGAGACGCGGGAGAACGGGCGGGTGCGGCAGTGCGGCGGGACGGTGGACACCAAGCGCGGCCGCGCGGCGGCGACGGTGGCCCGGCTGCTGGGGTGCACAGCGTCGGCGGGGGAGCGGGTGCTGGAGCGTCTGGAGGACCGGGAGCTGGTGCTGCGGGTACGTCTACGGACGGCCTCGGGTATGCCGAACCGGTCGCGGCTGATGGTGCCGGCGATCGCCGCCGCGCACGGCCGGACGGTCGCCGCTGACGTCCAGGAGGACCGTGCGGAGGCCCTGAAACCCGAGTTTTCAGACCCCGATGTTGCGGCAGGGCCTGGTGAGGCGCCGGTGACGGAGACGGAATCGCGGGTCAGCAGCGTACTGATGGCGGATGGGGCTGGTATTGCAGAGCCCGACGTTACGGCAGCCCTTCACACTGATCACCCTCACCTGGTTACTCCCGTTCTTCCTCTGCAGCTCTCTGGTGGGTTTTCCGGCGAAGGCCGTGATCGGTCCGGTGATCTGCCGGACCGCGCGTGCGTGCGCGAGGACCAGGCCGTCACCGGCGAGACCGGCGCTACCGCGACCGGGTCGCCGATGGCTGAGGGCGGCCCGCTCCGCGGGGAAAAGCCGAAGAAGTCCCCGGTCGATGAGCGAGTGGGGCAGCGCGCTGCCGGGGCTCGGTCCGGTGGGCGACCGAAGGCCGTGGGCTGGGACAAGGCGCAGCAGCAGCGGAGGGTGGGCCCTCCGGATGGTCCTCGTCTGCGGGTGGCGCTGGGGCCGGTTTCGTGGCTGTGGGAGCGGCTGTCCGGATGGCAGCAGGACCAGGTGGAGGAGGCCGCGAAGGCGGAGCTGGCCCGCCTGGAGGGGCTGCTCGCGCTGCCGGGTGGCGCGCCGCGGCTGCTGGCCGACCGGCTCTCCGACCGCCTGGCGGAGACCGGCGGCGAGGCCCTGGTCGACCGCCCGTTCCCGTGGCTGATCCGGCGGGGCCTGGCCCAGCGGCCCTCCTGCTCGGACCTGCGGTGCGATGACGGGATCCGCCTGGACACCGGGGGCAAGTGCGAGAACTGCGGCAACATCATCCACTTCCGTCGCCGTCGCCGTGCCCGGATCGCGGCCGAGGTCGACCGGGAGCTGCCCGGCCTCGGTGACGACGAACGCCGGCGCGTCCTCGAGGAGCGGCTGCGCGAGCAGGCGTCCATCGAGGCGGAGGACTACGTGTGGCGCCGTGAGCAGGCCCGCGCGGAGCAGGCCCGGCGCGATGAGGCCCGTGCGGCAGCGGCGGAGCAGGCGGAGCGCGAGCGCGAGGCCGCAGCGGCTGCCGATGTGGTCCGTCAGGCGCTGCGTTGCGAGGACTGCGGGCAGAAGCGGGCGGCCGGGCTGTGCGAGGCGTGCGGCTACCGGCGCCGGACCGAGGCCGTGATCGTGGAGGCCGGGCTGGTCGCGGCCACTTGGTCCGCTGACTTCACCGACCCGGGCGACGTCGCTGCCGTCACCGCCGATGTGCGGGTGTCGATGGAGCGCGAGATCGCTGCTGTCCGCGCCGACTACCTGCGCGCCATGGACCCGGCGGACCAGGACAGCGATCTGGCGGGCACCGCGTCCGTCCTCGCCTACGGCGCCCTCCACACCGCCCAGCAAGCCCTCCCGGAGTACCAGCGCCAGGCCCTGGCGGTGCTGGGCCGGAGCGAGGAGGCCAAAGCCGAGGCCCGGCGGGCGTACAAGACCGAGCAGGGCCGTCACTGGTTCAAGCACAACCCGAACGGTGCGGACGCCCGGGCTGCAGCGACGAAGGCCGCCGACGCAGCCCGGGAACGCGCCGCGCAGTACCTGCTGACGGTGCGCCTGGAGCAGCTGCGCGAGCAGCAGGCGCTGCGCACCGAGACGGTCGCGGCCGCGCCGTGGACGGACCGGCTGCCCGAGCTCGCGGCGCGCCCGCTGGACGGCGACGTCACCGGGACGGTGATCGCATGACCACCGAGTCGGAGCTGAGCGGCGTGGACCTCGCGCGCCAGGCCCTGGCCGCGGCCCGGGAAGCGGCGAGGTCGCTGAATTCCTCCGCTCCACCGAGCTGGAGCCGGCCGAGCGTGCCGTGCTCGACCAGGTGGTGACCGTGCGGCGCGGCCAGGGCCACCCTGCGCGTCACCGCCGTCCCCGCCGTGCACCACGGGCTCCTCGCCCGCTGCCAGCTCCTCGACGGCACCTCGGACACCCCAGTGATCCCGGCACAGCGCAAGGTCCGCCGCGAGTACGAGAACCGCGTCAACGCCCTCGGCTGAGTGATTGCACTGTCCGAGCCCCACGCGCCGTACGGACTGCTGGCCCCGACCTCCCGGCGTACGGTGGCAACGTGTCCGTGACCAGGCGACGGCGGTGACCGGGCCGGTCCGACTACTACGCTCCGCACATGACTGATGACATGAGCCGCCGTGCCGTAGAGAACGTTGACACCCGCCCGAAGCATGCAGAGCCGCAGCAGAGTGACGAGGTCGAGGCCGCGCACTTCCAGCGGCGTATCCATGCGTCCCTGTCGCGGCCGCCGTTCTCGCTGCCGCCGCTGATGACCGCCGCCGGCGTCCGGGCCGCCGAGGAGTCCGGGACACTGCCGGGGTGATGATGGCTTCCTCTACGCATTTCTGATAGTCGCTCTACGGGTTGAGTTGACTGAGTTCAATCCAATTGAGGGGGGCGCGCAAGCGCACCCCCCTCCACTGCACGCATCGCAACCAACTCACGGCCTCTGACCTGCGAAAACGCTGGTTGATGTTGCGGATTTCCCTCTCAATTCTGGGTGTTGCGACCCCGGGAACGGCCTGGCGGCGCAGCTGAGAGAGGATCCGGCGATGCCGACCGGGGAGACGATGGTTCCACCGTCACGGTTCGCCAGCCGGTATTCAGGGCGCCCGGTTTGTTCGTGCAGGTTGCCGAAGCCGAACTTGAGCGCAGTGGGGGCGGGCACTGGTTCTGACACGACCCTGATCCGCCCGCCATCCACTGGTTGGAGAATTGCTGTAGAACTCGACGTCGACTTCACTGTTGCAGCTGGCCGGGGTTCCGCCAGCGCAGGAAGAGAGGCCGCCCGTGCCGGTGATCCTGCTGCCGCTGGTTGGGCTTCGAGGAGTAGAGAGTGCAGGAGATGGCCGCCTTGAGGGACGGGCTGTCATCGACCGACAGCGTCAGCTCGGGTGGCCCGGAATTCGGCGGCGGATCGGCCTGCGCGGTCGGAACGGTAAAAGCGAGCAATGCGACTGCAATGAGCGATGCGCCAGCTACGGGTCTTAATCGCAAGAGCGGCCCTGCTCGGCTGGCGACGCGGCCCGCGGTCCATTCGCGCTATCCATGGTGCGGGAGCGCGCCTCTGGGCCAGCCCCGTCGCGCTCCTGCTCAGTGCTGAATGTGCCCTTGGTCTATCTACCGGAACTTGCCGGGCCGCTTGCCTGCGGCGCGGCTGAAGGTGATGCCGACGACCAGCACGGCCAGCAACGGGAAGGAGACGCCGATCAAGTAGACACGGCTGAAGCCTTCGGCGAACCACTCTTCGAGGACAGGAGGCATGGCCGAGGAGTGGTACGCCGTTGGGTACGTGTACCAGTCGGGATCGATGCCGGGCCGCTTCACGGCGGCTTGAAGGACGGGAGTCAGCACGGCTGGGGCCAGAGCACCACCTACCCACTGGCTCGTTCCCAACAGTGCGGCGCCGGTTCCGAGGTCGTGGAAGGAGATGTCCGCCAGGGCGGTCATCGCCAGTACGGCCATGGCCAGGCCGCCACCGGCACCACCCAGCAAGAGCGGCCAGAGCATTCCATCGGTGTAACCGCCGTCCGAGCCGAGGCTGGCCAGCCAGTACAGCGCGAGGGCGACAAGGAGCGTACCGAGGAGCGCGGAGGGTCCGCTTCCGAGCCTGCGCAGCGCCACTGGGCCGAACAGGCCAGCGGCGAGCGCTGCCGCCGTCATGGGCAGGAGATGGACGGCCGCGCAGGCTGACGGGAAACCTTCGACAGCACGAAGGGCGACAAAGAGGAACTCGCCCATAGCTCCCAGCCCGGCGCTGACACACAGTATGCCCAGGAGTGCACCTGTCTGCCGACGATCTGCCAGGAGCGCGAACGGCGTGGCGGGTCGCTCCGGTCGGCCGGCGAGTACCCGCGAGAGGATCAGGGCGAGGGCAGAGGCCAGCAAGGCGTTGACGACCGTGGTGTCGCTCCAGCCCTCCATCCTTGCCTGAGCGAGGACGAAGGCGAGCCCGCCTGCCCAGATCGCCGCCGCGCCCACAGTGGACCAGCCGGTCCGGGCTGCGAGCGTGAGCGCATGCCCCTTTGGCTCTTCCCGGTCGATGTAGTGCCAGCCGACCAGTGCAAGGAGCGCGGCCAGGAAAGCGTAGATGGTCAGGACACCCGTCCAGCTCACAGCCGAGGTGACCCCGCTCCCAAGGAGCACGCCGAACACTGGGGCCACGATGGCGATGACGCCTGCGACGGCGATAGCCAGGGCGGGCCGGAACCGTCCGGCAACCAGGGCTAGGCCGTTGGCCGTACCGAAGGCCGCGCCAACGCCTTGAAGAACCCTGGCGACCATCAGGGGCATGCCAGAGAAGGTCAGCGCAGCGAACAAGGATGCGGCGGCGAACAGCAGCGCGCCCGCCACGAAGGCGTGCCGCCTGCCCCACAGGTCACCGATGTGGCCGGCCGGTTGCAGGAGAGCGGCGAACGACACCAGGTAGAGGGTGCCGACCCAGTCCAGCGACGCCGCGGCACTATGCGGATCGGCCGTGACGGCGGGCAGTGCGACGTTCAGCACTGGTGCCAGAAGGCCAACGAGGAACTGGAAAGCCAGTACTGCGGCCAGGGCGAGGCCGTGGAGCCGAGGTACCGAGGACAGCCCAGTTGCCAGAGCCGGTGGCGCTTCCGGTCTCGCAGTGGAGGCGACCGCTGTGGCAGGCGTGCGCTGGGCGTCCTCCATGGTGTCCCTGGCGCGGGTGAGTAGAAGGTCTCCGGGAGCATTGACCACACGGCGCTGGGGCCTGGGCAGGCCACGGACAGCGAGGTCGCGCCGAATACGATCGAAGAGTCCATCCAGGGTCAGCGGGTTCGGGGAGCCCAGGGCAGCGAGGAGAGCGCCGGTGAAGGCTGTGTGCTTGGCGCCGAGCGGTGCGTAGGACGTCGTGTTGGCAGAGGTGGAGGTCAGCGTGTATGTGCCATCGATATCGATCTGCCCGGCCACAGTGCTCTGTCCGTCGGCCATTGCTTCGAACGCGCGGCCGGAAAAGCAGCAATCCAGTATCAGAACGCGCACGGCCGCAGGGCTTTCGAGAAGTTCCTCGCGCAGTGTCTCGAAGGGTAGAGCGGTCCAGCGTGGTTGTGAGACCTCGGTGTGAGCGAGGGACAGATGCAGTCGGCCACGCTCGTCGACCAGGCCGTGACCGCTGTAGTACACGAGCAGCAGGTCGGTCGCCTGCTGTGCGATGGTGGCCAGCGTCTCCCCGACTGCAGATGAGGTGGCTGGGTCGAAGATGACTGCGCAGTTCCCGGGCGGTACGACCCCCGTGGTGGTACCGGCCAACACCTCTTCCAGGTCGGCGAGGTTGGCTCGTACCGCGGGAAGGTCGTGAAGCTCGCCGTCTTCAGGATGGCTCTCGGTGCCGATGAGGACGATGCGTGAGCGATCGGGGTCCGGGGACCGGGTCACCGAGGTTGTCCCCCGCCTTCCCCGTTCAGGAGCCTGTCAATGTCCTGCACGAGGGCTTGGGGGTCGACACCCTTGGCGTCCACCTCCACAGTGCGTCCGTTCTCGCTGGTTACCGTGATCCGTACGTCTGAGCGTCGCTGGGAAATCCAGGTGGAGAGGCAGTTAGCAAAGACCGCGCCCATGCCGCCCGAGCCGACCGCCACGACAAGGACGTCCAGCGCACCGCCCATCTCCCCTGGCCGCAGCGGAGTCTGCTGTACCCGAACCCGGCCTCGCAGGCCGTCCTCACGACGCAACCACTCTAGAAGCGAACGCAGCTGATCATCCGTACCTCTTGTACGCACCCACAGTTCTCGACCATCCACGACCATCATTCCTCCATGGTGGCCTATGCCAATTGCCGACTGGGCGAAAGACACTAAAGTCGACGGGACTGTAGAACGTCCAGCGAGCGCGGTGCCCGGGCCCGGGTCGCGCTCTTGCCGAGCGGCACATGGGTATGACCGGCGTACGTCCTGGCTGGCGGCGCGCTTGTGCGGGGTTCGCTGACAGGTACGGCGCTGACTCACTCGTTGCGGTGGCTCCCGCCCGATCGTGCTGGGTGGCCCGGGGTGGCCGCGACTCGCGCCGTAGCCGACACCAGAGAGAGCAGGACGTGGTCACCAGCGCGGAGGCACTACTCGTGGAAGGTGCGCAGACTCACCGAGCGGACACAATCCTGGCCCTGCTGCGGCAGCAGGACCCGGATGTGGCCCCGCCTCCGCATCTGCGGCCACCGGACGGTCGACACGACACTCGGATATGCCGCGATCTGCCCCGAGGACGTCATCAACCACCACCGGTCCTTCATCGCCCGCCGCCGAACGCTGCGGCCCAGCGAGGAGTACCGCGAGCCCACCCCGCAGGAGTGGCAGGACTTCCTGGCCCACTTCGAGCTGCGCAAGGTGGCGCTGGGCGTCTGCGCTCGCGACTTCGGCACCCCCTGCGTCCATGAGCACGCTTGCATCAGATGGCCCGTCCTACGGCCCGATCCCGAGCAGATGCCCCGCCTGAAGGAGATCCACGCGAACCTGCTCGACCGGCTCCAGGAGGCCAAGGAACAAGGCTGGCTCGGCGAGGTCGCCGCGATCGAGGCCAGCCTCGCCGCCGCCGAGCAGAAGCTCGCCGCCATGCGCGACCTCGCTGCCCGGCACGCCACTGTCCACCTGAGCATGCCCGACTTCCGCACCAGCGCGGGGCTCCTCAGCGCGGAGTAACCGGGGACTGAGAGTTCTGATCATTGACGTGCCTCACAAGCCGTTCGAGGCACACCGACACGTGCTCCCAGCGCTTCTCCAACCAGGGGCGTGCACCCTCGGCGGCCCGATGCCGCACGTTTTTACGCAGATCCTTCAAGTCCTCCAGAAGCTCGGTCGTGGACGGTTCGCCGTCGTGGGCTCCGTGAAAGAGGCCAGCTTCGGCGGCCGCGGCGATGAGCTGGGCGAAGCTAAGTTTCTTAGCCCGCTTGTTCACGAGCTCCTCCAGGACAAGCTCGCAAGCTGTGTGGAGTTCTTCAAGGAGCACTTCGGGAGCGATCTCGCCGAAGTTCCAGGCCACGATTAGATCCTCTGTGACGGAGAGCCTGGCGTGGAGTCGCGGGGCCGACGGACAGTCATAGTCATACGGCGGGTAGTAGTAGCTGGTCTCTCTGACGCCTCTCAGGACCACGGGGCCGTCCTGCTCGACGTGCCGACCTCTCAGCATCATCTCAGCCAATCCGCGGCCTATTCGAGCACGCTGTGCTGGAGAGAGACCTTCGACCGGGCAGCCCTCGGCAACGAGGGGAAGGTCCCGCTCAAGGCGGTAGCCCAGGAGATCAATCGTGCGAGAGTTGCCATCGACGCGGACGATACAGCGGCGTGACTGGGGATGTCGCCACCGCCATGAGAGGCCGAGCCTGTGAGCCCTGGCCCGTCCGGCCGACAGGCATACGCGGACGATCGCTTCCTGCGCTGCCGTATACGTGAATTCAAAGTCGAAACCAGCCATACCACTTGTTCTATCGCAGAGCGGCATGGCTGAGGGGGCTTGCACACCGAACTCGCGCCCCCACGGCACACCTGTGCAACCGTTACTTTGGGTGACCGAGGATGCGAGTGTTTGCCAGCCTGAAGCCAACCTGCTCAGTTCGGATAAGACCAACTCGGCTCGCTGGGACTGGTGCTGAACGCCGTCGTGCTCTGGGCGACGAAGTACATCGATGCCGCAGTCGCCCAACTGCGCGCCGAGGGCCACGAGATCAGCGACGAGGACACCGCCCGCCTCTCCCCGCTGAAGTTCAAGAACCTCAACGTCCTGGGCCGCTACAGCTTCACCCCCTCCGCCCCGCCCCAGGGCCTGCGCCCGCTGCGCGACCCGGATGCCCCCGAGCTGGACGAGGACGACGACGGGAGCGGGCCTGACTAGTCGTGGCCGACCAGGGCGGTGATGAGCTTGCGGGCTCTCGCCTTGGTCAGCCGCTTCGCGGCCGTCGCGCACCGCTGCCGGGGAGCGCGCGGGGCGATGTCGCTGCCCTTGATCAATTTGGCGAACTCGGCGTCGAACCGCTCTTTGCCGACCTTCTCCGCGAGCGTGGTCAGATCGGAGTCCCGGCCGCAGCTGCCCGTGGCGCCGCCATCCGCCAGCAGCTCCTCGACATGCCCGCCCCCCGTGTGGTCGCGGACGCTCTCGGTTACCACCACAAGACCACCACCCGGCTCCGCAACGTTCGGCGGACGAAGCAGATCCAGATGACCGCGCTTGTCGATATCGAGTCCAGCTCGCTGCGGCCGACAACGAAGGCGGCCGATGCCTCCGCCCTCGTGCCCCGCAGTAACAGCGTTCGTTAATGGCACCCGGTCCGGGCTGGTCGGAGGCTCTGCGGAAACCTCACTCCGAGGGATTGGGAAGGAGTTGCGGAGCATCTCCATCCGGCGGAGTTTCCAGCGGAGGCAAACCTCTCCTGGCTCGCACCATATCGGCCTCCGCGCGAAGCATGTCCGCATTTGCCCGAGTTCGCTCTGCGTCAGCCTGACCTTGAGCCTGCACGTATTTCGA
The DNA here is from genome assembly GCF_042752355.1 of Streptomyces sp. NPDC059255. Taxonomy (NCBI): domain Bacteria; kingdom Bacillati; phylum Actinomycetota; class Actinomycetes; order Kitasatosporales; family Streptomycetaceae; genus Streptomyces; species Streptomyces sp. NPDC059255. Next base: position 34,123 of record NZ_JBHYZP010000033.1, on the reverse strand, counting down.
GAGTCCTGCAAGTACCCCCCCTACCAAGGCGCCGACAGCCGTAGCCAGGGAGACGATTGTGGTGATGACGATAGGCGCATCAGAGGGCCCCAGGCTGCCGTGATTTTGGAGTTTTTCAAGTATGTCGCGAGTGCCCACCCAAGAGACAAGCAAGAGCAGCGCAACTACGGTAGACCGAAATACCCAGGGGGGCATCCTTCCAGGGAAGGCCATCCTGTTCTCCGTCACATTTTCCTCGCGTTGACGCCGGTATTGAGCTGCAAAATGATCTCGAAGTTGAACGTGGCGGAACTGGTAGACCGCTCCCGCCTGTCGCAAAATACCCCGCTGGCAGGCGTCGTCGAGGAAAGCGATCAGTGCCCAGGGCAACTGCCCTGTCAGCGGCACCACCCACCGTCTCCAAGCGGTCAAACTGAGCCCGTACCCGAGCCCACCGCCGACGGCGAGGTCGTGGGTGGGGAAATTCCGCATGTGCACCGCGAGGTAGCCGAGCCAGTGCTGAGCACGGTCCGGGTTCCAGTGCCGCTGGCGGCGGTGGCCCTCGGTGCCTGATAGACGCCGTCCGGCCACTTCGCGGCCGCTGGTGGTGTTGACGTGCAGGTAGATGAACAGATTCAGCAGGTGGTCCTGGATCTGCTCGGGGGTTTGCAGGGTGGGCGCGAGGAGGTCTGCGGGATCACGGACCCAGCTACCGTCGTCGGGGCGACGTTCGTCGTAGACGGCGAGAGCCGGGGTCAGCAGCCAGGGTGTGGACAGGACCAGAGCCAGTGGACCGGTCGGGGCGGCGCGGAGTGCGTTCAGGACGGGTTCCCAGCGGGCCGGGTTGCGGGCGCGGGCGGTGACGAACGCCATGGTCCCGACCAGGCTGACGGGGTCAATGTCGATACGGGCGGCGTCCTGCGCCCACAGCCCCGCAGCTTCGAGCTCCTCGTAGCGGCTCCTGCGGCAGGTGAGGACAAGCCGGCCCTTGGCGGTGTCGTCTCCGTAGGTGTTCATGGCCGCCAAAGCGGCTGCGGCGCGAGAGCCGTACCCGGGAGTCCCATCGGCATCCATTTCGTCGAGCCCGTCAAGCACGGGGATGACCAGTCGGCCGGTGACGAGGGCGGCTGCCTCGGTGGGGTGCAGCCGGTAGGTACGGGTGAGATGCTCGGCGAGCCAGTCGTCGAGCTTATTCCGGCTGGGATTGAAGGTGGATAACGAGAGGCGTACAGGAACGGGGTCACCCGGCTCCCGGGCGGCGAGGAGACGCAGCATGAGATGGAGGGCGAGTACGGTCTTGCCGGCTCCGGGCGCGCCGGTGATGACGAGGCGGCCGGGCTGAAGATCACGGTAGTAGGCAGCGGCCTCCTCCAATGTGCCCTGGAGTTCTGCGCCTGCGGCGTGGTGGGCGGGGGAGGACAGGAGGGTGAACTCGACGTCGATGGTGCGGTCGCTGCCGCCGAGGAGACTGTGGCGGGCTTCTCTTTCGCGCTTCCTGATGCCGACGGCGAGGCGGTCGGCAAGTCCGGCGGTGTCGGTGTCCTCCCGGTCGCGGGAGCGCCCCGCCTGCTGCAGGCCCACCATCGCCAGCATCAGGCTGACCAGCCCGACTGCCAACCCGCCTGGGTCCACCTCCCCGGTTGCCGCGCGAACGGCTATGGTGACCGCCACCCCCACGGCCACCACCGTCAGCACCAACCATCCCCACCGCGTGTGACGTGCCGTCCCCATGTGCCCATCCTCCCCAATGGCTGCGTTGTTCAGAAAACTGAACGCCGTAACGGTGTTCACGGGTCCGTTGTTACTGGAACCCCTATAGATGACCTTCGACCGGTTTCCCGGTCGCCCATCCTGTCGTCAAACGATCGTTTGACGACAGGTGGTCGACGCGTCCAATGAACCTGTGCAATCCGGGGGTTCGCGGCGGCTCGAATCCAATCAGATCCGATGGTGATCGCTGACAGGGTTTGACGACAGATAGGGTCCGATCCTCCGTACGGAAGGGGCCCTCGGTGGCGAACCTGGTCTACAAGCGGGTCTCGACCGACCAGCAGTCGACCGCCCGGCAGAACCTCGTCCTTACCGAGGCCGGGATCGAGGACCCGGTCGTCTTCGAGGAGGCCCCGGGCACATCCAGTCGCCTCCACCCTCTCCAGCGCCCGAAGTTCCGCGAACTGCCCACCTACGCGCGGCCGGGCGACACCGTCCACATCTCCGAGATGTTCCGCCTCGTCTGCGGCACCGGGCACATCCTCGACGTGCTCGACGTCCTTCACCGCGACCAGGTGGCGCTGCGCATCCACGACGGCGCGTTCTCCGCGATGGACCTCACCGCCCGCCGCCCGCGCACCGATGAGCTGCTGTCCACCGTGAAGTTCATGGTGCAGACCCTCGCCGCCGCCGGCGCACTCCAGCGCGACCTCCAGCGCGAGCTGACCTACGACGGACTGCGCGCCGCCGAGGCCAAGTGCAACAAAGGCGGGCGCCGACCGGCCGTCCCGGCCGCGAAGACCGACAGCATCCGCACTTCCTACCTGGAGGGCCGTTCGATCGCCGCCCTCGCCCGCGACCACGGCGTCAGCCGCGGCGCCATCCGCACGGCCGTCGCCGACCTCCTGCCCGAGCACACCGACGCCGACCGCGAAGACCCCCAGGCCCCGGAACTGCCGGTCACCCTCGACGTGCCGGGCAAGGTCGCCGACTTCCTGCGCGCCGCCGAACTGGAGCCCGCCGAGCGGGACGCACTCGACCAGGGCGTGACCGTACGGCGAGGCCAGGGCTACACACTCCGTGTCCCCGTGGCGCCCGCGGTCCACCGCCAACTCCTCGGCCGCTGCCAGCCGCTCGACGCCCCCTCGGCAATCCAGGCCCAGCGCAAGGCCCGCCGAGAGTACGCAAACCGCGTCAACGCCCTCGGGGCTGACACCGGGCGCTGAACCGAAGGAAGCCGCCGTCATGCGAATGCTGCGCGAGTGCGACGAGTAGACGGCCACCTCAGCGACAACACTCGTGGGGCATGAGCGAGACATCGTGGCCGACCATTCGGGACTGGCTGGACAACGCGGCCGGGGCCAACATCGCGTGCATCCTGGCGAAGGGACACCGCGGCAAGCAGCTCCTGGAGCTATACGCGCAGGACGTGACCGACACCGTAACCGCCGCGTTCGGCGAGGTGACGCTGCCCGCGCTGACGCTCTACGTCCATTCGATGGCCCGCGCCGACCAGATCCTCACCGAGAGCATGGACGACCTGCCCGAAGGACTCCAGGAGCGAACCGGCGCCGAACTCCACTGGCGGATCACCGCCACCTGCTGGATCGCCCGCGAGCAAGGGCTGGTGTAACCGCTCACCGAACCATGATCGTTCTCAGCGTCAACGGCTGTACCGATGTTCCCCAAGCCCGGTCGCCAACACTGCCACTGCCGACCCGCCCGTAGCCCCGGCGCGCCCGTGGCATCGATCAGCACCACCCCGCCGTACCACGGCCCGGACACGTTCCCGCGCACTCGGCGAGGGCGCCCGGCCACCACCCTCCGTTTGCCCCCTGCGTGGCCTCCGACAGCGGCCGGCTCGGCGCCTCCTGCTGAACGCCTCGGCCTACGATTCCGCAGTCGCCACGTCCGACCACCGCGGTTCCGTGCCGTGGGCGCGCCGCTCCGGCGCCGCGCAGTCCGGACGGCTCCGCGGTGATGCGCGGCCCGCCGCCATTCCGCGCTGCACCAGTGCCTCGCCCTGCTGTCGTTCCGCGCCGCAGACGTGCCGCGCGCGCCGGCTGCCGCGGTCCCGCGCCGCGCCGTGGCCGTCCCGTCCGCTCCCTGCGGATCCTGGTCCCCGACACGGTGGTTGTGGTGCCAGAGCCCGGCCGAGCGTCACTGCTTAACCCATCCGGATGAACCTCGGCGGCCGGCCGCATGCAGAACCGATCGGCCTGGATACACCCTCCGCGGGGCCCTGCCCCACACCTGGGGTCCGTCGGCATGGCGGTGCGCTGCTCACAGCCGCCCTCACCAAACTCGCCGACAACTGCCCAGACCAACACGCCTCTTACCCCTCTTGACGCACCGCGTCAGTGCTTTGCCGCGTGAAGAACTACCGAAGGGAACAGCCCATGCGCCTTCTGCGCGCCCGTACAACGTTGGCGTTCGCCGGAACGACCGTGGAGTTGCGTCGGTGTGCCGGACCCGCGTCGTCGTCTGATCTGCTTCCGCCGGTCGGCGGGCCTCATGGCCTCCGGGCCCGCCGGCGGGTGACCTTCAGGCAGGGCGCAATCCTCGCACCGCAGCCCGGAGGCCGGAGGCCGGTGAGGCGAAGGGGCCGGTGGTCAGCGGGCGAGAGCGACCCGGACGGGGAGGTTGGGGCACCCCGTAGCCTTCTCCGAGAGCGCGGTCTTCTCCGCCGAGTCGATGGTCAGCTGCCAGCGGAGCTTGGTGGCGATCCAGTCGGCGACGTACTGGCAGCGGTATCCCTCGGCGGGCGGCATCCAGGTCGCCGGATCCTGGTCGGCCTTGGACCGGTTCGTCCTCGCCGAGACGGCGATCAGACTCCGTTCCACGCTGAGGTCGTTGGCGTACTCCTGCCGTTCGGCCGGTGACCAGCGCGACGCCCCGGAGTCCCAGGCTTCCGCCAGCGGGACCAGATGGTCGATGTCCAGTCCGCTCGGCCCGTCGACGTACTTATCGTCGTAGGCGCTGTACCAGCGGCCCCCGCTCAGCTTGCAGCCCGCCCCTTGCACAGGGGCGACGACCGCTTCCTGCTTCAGCACTTCGGCACGCGAGTCGCAGCCGTCACGATCGGCATCCACCCAGTGACGGAACAGCGTGCGCTTGTACCCGGTACGGTCCTCCTCCTCAACGATCAGAGCCCCCAGAGCATCGTTCAACGGCATGGCCAGGACGTCACCGGGAGCAGCGAGCAGGCGGGAAGCCGGGGCGGCTGCCGCCGCGGACAACGGAGCGAACAGCACGCCCACGGTGGCGAGAACAGCGACAGCGGAACGGAAACGCACAACGGGTCCCTTTCGAAGATCACATGCGTACGCGTCCTTCGTAGCGGCCCCCGAACCCTGACCTCCCATGACGGGCCATCACCTCACCCGAACGAGTGATAAGTCGCACCGCACACCTGCCGCTGCGGGCCCCGGTCTGGTGCACAGCCCACCGATAACACCCATCCGTCCGCACCGGCCGCGCGCCGTCCTTTACCGGGGCGGTCGCCTGGTGGAGGGGCGCGGATGTTCTTCCCGGGCGGCCTCGCTCTCCTGATCTGTGCCGCGCTTCGGGAGCGGCTGCCCGGCGAGCGCGGCGATCAGTCTGCCGGCCAGCGTCGGCGGGTAGTGCCGCGGGGCAGGGGCGGCACTCAGGTGCTTGACGAGACGACCGAGGGGACTGTCGGCTGTGGGCATGGATCCTCCGTACGGGGCTGAGGACGCAGCGGCTGTACGTCCGTGTTCCGCGAGTGGCCAACGATGCCCCGCCCCGAAAGGTGATGGCCTGCGGGGGAACGTACCAACCCTCGTGCCCGCGACCGCGGACGGCCCGAGCTGTCCAGAGGGACAGGGGCGAGGGCGGCCTCGAAGGCTGAAGCGGAACCGCGTGGTTCAGCGGGGGCCGGGCTCAGAATTGGTCGTAGTTCCAGTACTCGTCGAACTGCGGGGTCCACACCTCGGGCCCCGGGGTTGTGGTGCTGCCGCAGGCGCCCAGCACGGCCTGGGAGCGCCGTCCCGTGTCCCGGGTGCACTGCCCGGTGCTCGCCTCTGCGATCTCCCAGCGGTTGGGTTGCTCCGGGGTGCCGCGGTAGTTCCAGGTGAAGGTGGAGCAGCCCGAGCCGGTGGTCAGGATGACCGGGGCGCCGGGTGTCGGGCTGCCGCCCTGCGGGCCGAGGCAGTAGGTGCCGAAAGCGCCGATCGTGAAGTTGCCGTTGCCCAGGCTCTGGAAGTGGAAGCGCTGGTGCAGCGCCTTCTTGCAGTCGAAGGTCTGGACGACGGTTCCGAGCTGCGGACGGCCGCCGCCGCGGAGGTCGAGGCACTTCCCGCTGACGGAAGCGCGCAGTTCGTAGATGGCCGCGCTGCGGAAGCTCGTCGTGTACCGGATGCCGGGATTCTCGGCGGCCAGCGCCGAAGCCGGCACGAACAGAGCGAACAGTCCCGTCAGGGCAGCCACCACGCTGCGCCTGCCGAGGCGGCCTGACTTTCGAGCCATGCGATCTCTCCTGTCACATAAAGGCATGTCTTCTGTGTACGGACGGTGCGGGGTTCACTTTCCGGGTACGACGGCCTGGGCCCCGTGCCGTACGGCCTCGATCACCCGGGCGTGCAGGTCCTGCAGCCCTGTGTCCGGGGGGGGATGGGTGTGGGGCTGCCGGTGAGGGTGTACCACTCGTCGGCGCCGCCGGGGCCCGCGGTGACCTGATTGGTGTACTGCTCGGGATGATGGCGAAGAAGGCGTTGTCGATGAAGCGGCGTCCGTTGGTGATCCCGGGATAGGCGCCCCCGGGCACGAAGAGCACGGCCGCCGCCCGAAGCCGAGCGCGCCTTCGCACCGGCTCTGCCGCCACGTTCCACTCTGTTCTGCTGCCAGCCTGTCACCGGGCACCGTACCGGCCGCAGAGCAGGGATCCGCCGATCGGCAGGAAGGGCGAGCCGGGGCCGGATACTTGCGCCGCGCGAGCTCCTCGTGGGTGGGCTGGTGCCGGGTCGCGTACAGATGGCGCAGTAGGCGACGGTCACCGTGTGTTGCAGCACGTCGTGACGGCCGAACCGCCTGATGCGACGCCCAGGAAGGCCACCTGGCGAAGCCGTACTGCTGGGTGGATGTGCGGGAGAGCGGACGGATGTGTTCTCTCCCGCACATCGTCAGACCAGGGGTGAAGAGATCAGAGGGTGGCGTTGAAGCTGCCCTTGGCCTCGGCGGAGTAGTAGGTGCGGCTGCCCTTGAACTCGGCGACGTAGCCGGACAGTGCCGCGGTCGCCATCAGCTGGGGGTCGCTGATGTGGCTGCCGGTGTCGAACACGGCCTTGCCCTGGTCGTTGGTCCGGGCGGAGCCGAGTTCCTGGCCGCCGCCGGCGACGTAGAAGTGGATCAGCTGGTTGGGCAGACCCTGGCCGTCCTCGTCGGTGAGGAAGGCCTCGACCTTGGCCTTCGCCTTGCCCTGGAGCGCGCTGCCCTTGACGGTGTTCGCCTCGAGGAACGTGGACTTCTTGATCTTCGGAGCCTCGGGGTCGACCGGCTGCTGCGGCGGGTAGTAGGGCTGCGGCGGCGGGTAGTAGCCGGGCTGCGGCTGGTAGTAGCCGGGCGGCGGCTGCTGCGGCTGGTAGTAGCCGGGCTGCGGCGGCGGGTAGTAGCCGGCCGGCGGCGGCTGCTGCGGCGGGTAGTAACCGGGAGGCGGCGGCGGGGGCGGGTAGTAGCCGGGCGTCGGCTGCGACATGGGAATACTCCTCATGGGCCATAGGGATCCGGTCGCGGCCGGGGTTGCCGGCGGAGACCGAAAATTCCGTGTACCCGGACAGACTGCCGCTCATAAATGTGTCACCAGCCGCAAACCAGGGAGATCCCGCCGGTTACAGCCCGTACGAGTGACCCTGTGCGATTGCCCGGACGAAGTACGGCTGGAACGATCGGCGAGCATGGCACCTACCCCCGCGGACACCGGTGAACTCGGCGGACAGTGGACGCTGCGGGAAGACGAGAGCGAACTCGTGGCGGGCAAACGCGGCCCGACCCGGCTGGGGTTCGCCCTCCTCCTCACATTCCACACCCGGCACGGATACTTTCCCCGGGACCGGTCCGAACTCCCCGACACGGCAGTGCAGAGCATCGCCCGGCAGGTACAGGTCCCCCCTGCCGCACTGCACTCCTACAAGTGGACGGGACGGACCATCGAGTACCACCGGGCGCAGATCCGGGAGCACCGCGGCTTCCGTGAATGCACGGTCGCCGACGCCCGGGAACTGACCGCCTACCTGAGCGAACACGTCGCCCACCGGGAACGACAGCCCGAACAGGTACAAGCCCACCTGCTGGCATGGTGCCGCGCCCGGAACATCGAACCGCCCGCACCCCGACGGCGCGAGAGAATCGTGAAGTCCGCCCTCCACGCGGCCGAGACATCACTGGCACGGCGGATAACCTCACGGCTGACCAAGGAAACCATAGGGAAAATCGTTTCCCTCACGGCCCGCAACGACGGACCACCGACTCTGAAGACCATCAAGGAATCACCGCGCGGCCACGGCGTACGGGCCCTGCTCACGGAAATGGACAGACTCCTGGCCATCCGGTCGTTCGGACTGCCACCCGACCTGTTCACCGGCATAGCACCCGCCACACTCACCGAATGGCGGACCCGCGCCGAAACCGAACCCCCCTCCCGGCTGCGCACCCACCCCCTGCCCCTGCGGACGACACTCCTGGCCGCCCTGCTCCACCAGCGGGACCAGGAAATCACCAGCACGCTGACAGAACTGCTGGCCTCCCTGCCGGGCCACGCGGACACAACAACGACACGATCCGCTCAACGCACCGGCAGTCCAGAGGAATGACCACTGCGGCACCGGTATCCCGAGCCGCAGCCCGGCGAGCAAGCTCCGCAGCCGATCGACGTCCCTCCGACCGCGGTCGAAAGCGCCGTGCAGCGCCCCGTGCCCACGGCGATACCCGGGCACCAGCGCCATGTCCACCAGGAAGCCGACGGGGCCGTCCCCGCGCAACGCCGGGCCGGTGAGCTCGACAACTCATCCCGCCGGGCGGACAAGGTGCTGTTTGCGTGCCGGGAGGGAGGGGCTTGCCCGGGCGGTGGGTCCACGGTGGCCGGAAGCGGGGTGCCGGGTAGCCGGAGTCCGGATCGGGCAGGAGCTCCGGATCCGCCGAATCGGCGGCCCCGGCAAGCACGGTGGCACGCCCGGGGACCTCCACGTGACCGTGCGCATCGACGGCTGAGCAGGCCCCGGACCGGGGCTGGTGCCAGCGTTCCGTTGACACCAGCTCTCCAATCCCCGAGTGCGGAGAATCAGTCGGTGCCCTGGGGGAGACCGTCGTCCAGGACGATGCGGATGGTCTCGCCCTGTCCGGTGACGTCAGCGAGTTCGGCCGCGATGCGGTTGTAGGAGGCCGTAGCCAGCGCCCAGTCGCCCTGCAGCGGGGTGGCAGTGGAGCGGGTGTTCCACAGCTCGATCAGCAGGGCAATGAGGGACCGGCCGGACAGGACGGTCTGGACGCGCCCCTCCTTGAAGTCATCGACCGAGGGTGGGGTGCGGAAGTGGCTGTGGTCGACGGCCAGGGCGGTGAGCCACTCCCAGGTGTCGCGGTGCGCGATCATTTCCGCAGAGGCCACGCCGGCGGTCTTCAGCAGCAGGACACCGTGGGCGATCCGCGGATCCTGCGCGTCGGTGAAAGCCTGCGGGGCGGCGGCGGCAGGCTGTGCTGCGGAAGTACTGGTGCCCTGGTAGGCGGCCTCGATTGCCTGCTTGAGAGCGGGGTCCTGATCCTTGTTCTGGGGCTCCGGCTGTGACTGGCGCTCGCTGTCCTCCATGGTTCCCCCCTGAGGGTCGGTGTCGGATGAGATGGGCGGCCGCGCGGCCGCGGAGGAGACGGGGCCATGGTGGGACTCCGCTCCCGGCTCCGCCGGTGCTGTCTCTTCGGTGTATGTCTGTGCCTTGCCGGCGGGTTCCGCGCCCGTCTCGTGGAGCAGTGCGAGGGGAGGGAGAGTGTCGAGGAGGTCCTGCAGTTACCGGAGCTCGCCACGGGTTTCGTTCAGATCGCTGATCATTCGGTCCTGGCGGCGGCGTACTTCCCGGTTCTCCTCGCGCAGTCCGGTGACGCCTCCCTGGACGACCTCAAGGATCTTCAGCCGGCCCTGCGCCAGCTCTCCGTGCAGGGCGGTCAGCCCTACGGTCGGGTCGTCAAGGCGCGCGAGTTGGTGCCGTATCGCCTCCAGTTCCTTCATCACGTCATCGAACGCGTCTCTCCACTTCACGTAACCCCCTAGTTACTCAGTGCATGCGGCCGCTCGTATCTCCCCATAAACCTTCCGCGTGACGCGACGTTTTCCAGCCCTTCCCTGGCCAGGACCACACCCCCTGCCCTCCAGCGGGTAGGCGGCCGTCTCCTCGCCACCTCGCACGGGCAACTCGTCACCCTGCCGTCCGGCACAGTACGGCGCTGCTCCCTCACCAAGAGCGAGCCGACGGTCGGACGACCGCTCCCGCACGGGTCCTGCCGCCCAAGACCGAGCCAACTGTCGCCCGCGTGCATACCCACCGGTCTGGTGCGTCCCGGCTCGTTGCGGTCACAGCCGATCGCCTGGCGAAAGCGGTCGAGAAACAGGGCCCATTTGGTCCTCGCCCCGGGGATCCGTGCAGTGTCTGCCACGTAATTGATCAAACAAATAGAAAACATAGAGAAACGAGGATATTTCACATGTGGAAGATTAAGAAAAATTCACTTCATTCACCCCAAAACGGTCAGTTACTCAGAGGGTCTGGATAACTCTTTACTGTTACGTTACTCTCTTGAATGTAGATCACGAACGCACCGATGAGCGGGTCACTCGACACGAGGATTCGCTGACCAGCCATGCCTGATTCAGGAGGAACAATCATGCGCAAAGAGATCCGAAACGCGATTGTTGTCGGCATAGCAGTCGTCATGCCGCTGATAGCCGCGGGGCCTGCTATGGCCAACGTGACCAGTTGCCCCTCCAACGGTAACCCCGGCGGTGGCCAGCGCTGCACTACGCTCAGCAATGGAGTTCTTGCGGTCTCGGGCGTGAGTGACGGCACATATGTCAACGTTAACTACTATCGCGCGAGTGGCGGTAGCCTCACCGGGCGTCTCGGCTGGGAGCGAAACGGCACCACCACCTGGGCAGCCAACAGAAACATGTCCACGGTCCCCCTGCACTATTCGAACCAGTGGGGTCCGAACGCAAGCTGCAACCCCATCATCGGAAAGCTGAACGCCAGTGGTAGCGTGTACGTTACCCCGCCGCTTCCGCAGTGCTGACGAGTAGAGTCTCTACGACCTGCCATTGATTTCTTCGAGGGCCTGCCGACAAGGCGGGCCCTCGAACTATCCCATCGGAATCTTGCACTCATGCTGACAGCCGTCTTTCGGGGGCACGAATCCTTCGTGTTCCTTGCCGCCGTTTTCACTCTTGTCGTCGGCGGAATCGCTTACATGCAAGCTCGTTCACGAGCTGACCGCCCCCTCACTATGGCCCTGTGGGTAGCGTCCATCGCGGCCACCATTTCTCTTACGCTGTGGACGACCGGAGGCGACACCGCTGCGCAGTGTGTCGTGAACAAGGATATTCTTGAACCCTTTGGAACAGTGCAGGGGCAGCTCAACGTAGCGATGTTCGTGCCGTTTGGCCTGCTCGGTGCCCTTGCCACCCGCCGCCTGGCTCTTATGGCGCCTCTCTGCGCCCTCTTCCCCGCACTGATCGAAACCTTCCAGGGGCTCGCCCCTTTCATCAGCCGTTTGTGTGACACCAGCGACTTCGTGTCGAACACAATTGGAGCCGCACTGGGTGTCGCTGTTGGATTCCTTGCCAACAAGGCTTTCAAGACGTCAACTGCACGAACAACCCAGGTTTCCCGTCGGCCACTCATCGCCTGCGGGGCACTCGCAGTAATCCTGGCCGGCAGTTGGCTAGTGTGGATGGAACCCATCGTAGTGGAGAGGACAGTAACCCAGCGGACCACCAGTTCGGCTCAGGAATCCGCAATAAGGAATGCACTCGATGAAGCGTTCGGCGGGTACTTCAAGCCCGATTCATTCGAGTTCACGCCCCAGGGAGATGGGGAATCGGGGACAATCATGGCGAACTTCAAGGCGGGTGCAGCTGAACTCTCGTGGCCAGAACCTGAACAATTCACTGTTAATCTCATTTCATCGGATCTTGAGAAAGGTCACACGTTCCCTGTTCCAGGGGTCAGTGGACCCGTCTCCTCAAACGAGGAAGCCGAACGCGTCGCTGTCGCCTATGCGGAGAACTTCGCGCCTTGGGGACTCAGGGAATCCGAGATCAGTGTCTCAAGGATTGACGAGCAAGCAGACCTCGGCTGGATCATCAGTTGGCGCCGCTGGGATCGCAAAGTACTGCTGCCCATGCGACTGGACGTTGTGGTGGAACCTGACGGTCGAGTACGCGATCTCATCGCACGCAACATCGACGACCCGGAAATTCCCAAGGTGAACATCTCCGAGGATAATGCGTGGGCTGTCCTGAATGACCATTACGGAAATGCCGCAGATGGAGCCGAACGCGGTGAACCCGTCCTGCTTGCAGCGCGCCGCGACGGTGCATGGCGCGTTCACTGGATACTCACAATCAAGAATGATGATCTCATCATGGGCGGAACTGTCGACGCCACCGACGGAACCTTCCACTCCCCGGAAAAACGACGTGCAATGCCAGATGCCAGTGAATGACCTGCATCCGCTGTAGCGGCCCATCCCGTCAAGGACGGGCTGCTACAGCGGTCCCACCACCCATGAGCGACTCACGTTCCAGGTGACACGGCATCGTGTGTGACATCCCGTCAGTTCCTCTGAGCCTTGCTGAGCCCTTGTCCCCGTGGCCAGTGCGTTCTGGGCGCCGCCACGTTCTCCATGTCCTCCGTCATCGGGATCACCACGGTCCTCGCCATGCCGTGCTTCGGGGAAGTCGCCGGACGCGGAGCCCAGGCATCCCGGTGATCCACACACCCTTTTCGTGCACCTGCTTCGGAGCGCCAGCCCGGCCCGACCCGCCTGCGACACTGGATCCGGCCCTCCGGCCACTCAACAAGATCAAGGACCTGTGGGCCACCACTCGGCCCGAGGCACCGGACGCCGAACGTCCGGCGGCGGTTCTGGAGTGGCTACCGCCCCTCTGTGGTCTCTGCGAGAATCGGAGGCGCGGCCTGGCCGCTACACAACTTCCGGGAGCCGAGACCGTGCCTGAAGACCCCATCGCTCAGAGCGAGATTGCCGCGCTGACCCGCCGCTACGAAGACGCCGCGCAGAAGAACGACCGCGAGTTCGGCATCGTCAAAAGCGACCTGACCGCGGTCCGCCTCCAGGTCGGCAACCTTGACCAGAAGGTCGGGAACCTCGGCGAGCACGTTGCCCGCCTGGATGAGCGGCTCGAACGCATGGATCAGAAGATCGACCGGAACCAGGCCCAGATCATTGAGCTCCTGAGCCAACTGGTGGGCAAGAACCCCGACAACGGCTGAGCCTCCCGCCCCTACCCCCGGGGCCGCCACGGATACCGCGGCGACGCTTCCGCCGCGCCCTTCCAGGCGTGAAGCAAGCCCCCACGAACGGCCTTCAAGGGAACAGGGACCCCCGGTGTCTCCCCGTACCTTCGAGGTGAGCCACCTTGAACATTCAGGGTGGCTATCGGCAGCGAGGTCGCGGGCTTACGAGCACTGACGACCAGATGAGTCCCCGGCGGAGCCTTTCACCCAGTTGTATCGTCCCGTCGGCCGGGGCGCGGGGTGTTTCACCGTGCGGCGCGCGTGTACTCGCGTCGCATGGTGACCAGGGTGCGCCAGCGGTCGCGGGTCTCCTGTTCGGTGTCGAGCCAGCGGGCCGGGGAGGGGGCGGGGAGGGGGAGGCCGGCCATGAAGTGGGTGAGGTCGGTGTAGTAGGCGTAGTCGCCGGAGTGGGTGCGTTCGCGCAGCCGGGCGATGGTGGTGGCCAGCGCGGCACGCTCGTCCTGGACGGCGTGGTGGAAGCACAGTGCCAGATCGAGGGTCGCTTCTGCGGAGGCGAGCCCGGCGACCCGGATGTCGGTGCGGAGCCGGCGTGCGCGGTCTTCGACGTCACGGGCGCATCCGGCGTCGCGGACCAGGGCGGCGATCTCCGTGGTGAAGGTCGTGGCGCGCAGGTCGAGTCCGGTGAGCAGCTGCTGGGCGAGTTCGAGTTCGTCGTCGGCGCGGGCGGGGTCGGTGAAGGCGAGGACGAAGGCGCGCTGGGCCTGGGCGGTCGCCCGTTCGCCGGCGACGCCGTGCTGTTCGGCTTCGACGCGTGCCTGTTCATAGGCGGCGGCCGCGCGGTCCATGTCCGCCTGGACCCACCACACGTCTCCCAGGATCCGTTGCTGTCGGCCTTCCCAGCCGAGGGTCCGGGCGGTTTCCAGGGCGGTGGGGAAGTCGCCGGCGAGGCGCGACAGGTGCGCGAGCCCGCGGCGCGCGGCGGGCGCGAGCCGGCCGCCGCCGTCGGCGACCAGCTGCATGCCGCGGCGGGATGCGTCGCTGCGTCCGAGGTCGCGCTGGGCTTTGGCCTGGTAGTAGACGGCCATCTCGTGGAGCTCGGCGGGCAGCAGCCGGGTGTCGATGACGGTGGTGAGCCGGTCGACGGTGCGTTCGCGGTGCTCGTGCTGGCGGCGGGCGAGCGCGCTGAGCGTTTCGACCAGGGCGTCGGCCGGTGTCTCCAGCTCCGTCTCCGCGCCCGCGGCTGTCCGCACGGTTGGGGCGGGCGGGGCGAGGGGCTCCCACACGGAGTCGCCGATGTAGGTCCAGGTGGCGTCGGTGAGCCAGCCCAGGTCGAGGCGGAAGTCGCGGGCGAGGGCCAGGCCCTGGCGCAGGCAGCCGACCAGCAGCAGCCGGCCCGGCATGCCGCTCGTACCGCTGGTGCTCCACTGGTCTCCGAGCGCGGTGAAGGCGCGTACGGCGGCGTCGTGCCAGTCGCGGGGTGACCAGCGGTCGTCGGTGCGGTCGTCGGCGGTACGGATGGTGGAGCGGATCAGCGCGTGGAGGTGGAAGGGCCACAGGCCGAAGGCGTTCTCCCGGACGAAGGGCCGCTCCAGCAGCCGCAGGACCGGTGCTTCACGGTCGGTGCCCGCTGCCTGTGCGGCGAGGGGCACGTCGAAGGCGTCCAGCAGACTGACGGAGCGCAGGACGTGGCGTTCGTCGGGGGTGAGGTCGCTGAGGGTGCGCGCGATCAGTGCGGGGAAGTCGACGTCGAAGTCCGCCGGCTCAGGGGTGCGGGTGCGGCGGATCTCCAGGAACCGCATCACCGCGAGATCGAGGTGGAGCGGCAGCCCGTGCGACCGAGCAGTGATCACCGTACGCAGCGGCTCCTCGATGAGGGGCTGTCCGTCGCGGGTGAGCCGGCGGGCGAGGTAGTCCTCGCAGTCCTCCGGGCTGAAGTCACCGATCAGGACCTGACGCCCGCCCGCCGTCCGGCCCCCGGGCCCGACGAGCCCGGCTGGCACCGCGGGGCGGGGGTGAGGGAGGCTCGGAGTAGCGAGGCCGGGCCAGGCGGTTGGGCCGGTCCAGTCGAGCTGGCCCTGAAGGCTCTCGTCGGCCCAGGGAAGGCGGCTGCGGCCGGTGATGACGAAGAACGCGTTCGGCATCAGCCACACCACCCGCTGAACAAGCCGCTCCAGATCGCGGCGGGTACGGTCACCGGTGTCCTCGAAGGTGTCCAGCAGCACCACCGGCACCACCCGCTTCCCCGCCGGAAGCCGGGCAAGCTCCCAGGCCAGAAGGTGCGGGTAGTAGGAGAGAGCGTCAACGTCGGGCTCGGCCTGGAGGAGGTCAGCCAGCCGCCGGCACCCGGCCAGCGCGCGGACCGATTGGCGGCGCTCGCGCAGCGCCCCGATCAGCGAGCCGGTCACCTCACCGAGGATAGAGCCGACCGTGCCGGGCAGCAGCAGCGCCGCCGCGACGTCGGCGAGCGCGGACTGCATCTGCTGCGGCAGCGCCTGCCCGAACCGCCCCGCCAGACCACCGCGCCGCAGGTACTCCTCCAGCGGCTCGCCGGGATGCTGGTGCTCCCAGTAGCGGCGCAGCGCGATGTCGAAGGCGGGCAGCGGCCGGCCCGGCCGGGCGGCGAGCGCGAGGCGGATCGTGAGGATCACGCGCTCGAAGTCGGTGCCGGCCGACCGCGCCAGGTCGATCCGTACGGGCAGGACCGCGGGGCTCTCGGGCCAGGCCGGCTCACCCCACTGAGCGGGGCGCTGCTCCGTACTGGCCAGGGCGGCCTCCAGCTTGCGGGACAGGGTCGTCTTCCCGATCCCGCCCACACCGTGGAAGACGAGCACGTTGCGGCGGGGCGCCTCGAGGTCTTCGACGTCGAAACCCGGTTCCGCGAGGTGGTGCAGGTGTGCGGTGAGCGCGTCGGCGAGGATCTGCCACTGGTCCTGCCGGTTCGTGAACGCCTCGTCAGCACCCATCCGCTGGTCGTTCGAGCCGAACAGCGCCCTCAGATCCCGACGACCCGCACCCGCCACAGCAAACCCCCTGGTGATCAGCTTGAACCCCTCAACCTACGCGCGGTCGGGGGAGCCTGGGAGAAGCATCCCCCGAAAGGGTGGCGGGCACGGATGCTTGTCCGTTCCGTACTCGGGCTCCGCGCAGGGCCCGCGCCGGGACGGCGGTTCTTTGCCGGGCCGTCTGCGCGGCGGACAATGCCCTTTTGCTCCGAAACCAAGGCGGTTCCACCCGTGCACGACCACCCCGACACCCCCCAGCCCGAGCCTGGTAACTTCGGACCCGATGCTTCCGAGCCCGCCACGCACGGCCGGCTGCGTCCGGAGGAGAGGCGGCAGGGCGCTGCCCACGACGTGGCGCTGCAGCGGGTGATGGTGGTCATGGGCTGGTACCGGCACGCGATCACCCAGGAGCGCTACACCGGAACGGACGCGGCGCGGCTGCGGGAGCTGATGGACGGCCTGCTCGAGTGCGTCGCGGACCAGCAGGCACTGGAGGAAGCCGATCCAGACGAAGCCGACCGGATCGCCCGCCTCTACCAGGATCGCTACGCCGCGCTGACCAGCGAGGAGTAGCCCCGGCCCGCAACACGCGGCCGTACGGGTACGGGCGGCAGGCCCGCCGGGGCTCCGGCGCATGCGAGGGGCGGTGGCTGGAGCTGGCCGGGCAGCAGCGGGAAGGCGAGGGAAACGATGTCCCTCAACTCGGCACGGTACTGCGGCAGGGCGGCCACCAGCTCCCGGTGCACCGCGAGGAACCGGGCGGCCTCCGGAAGGGTGTAGGGCCGGTGGCGCTCCCGCACGAGAGCGAGGGCCGCCCCGGCCGGCCGCCGCCAGGAGCCGTCGGCGCCCCGTTCGTTGCGGAACAGGGCGTGGAAGTCCCGCCGCAGCACCGTCACCGCGGTGACCGCCGGATCCGACTCCGCGCTCCGTACGACCTCCGACAGAGCCCGGTAACAGGTGTCGTGCCCGGCCCGCGACGTGAAGCGGCCCGGCATGCCGCTGCGGGTGACCTGAGCGTAGCGGTGCGCGGTGCCCTGGCGGCTGTCCGCGGCCCGCACCGCCAGGACGACCACCTCGATCCGGTGCCCGTCCCGCGCGAATGGACGGGCACTGGACCAGAACTCCTCGACACTGCCCGGGGCGCCCTCGATCAGGATGTCGCCGCGGCGCGCCCGCACGTAGGCCTCGGCCTGGGCCATCCAGGCCCGGTAGTCGGTGCGGATCGCCGCTCCGGCGCCGCGCGGGTCGTCGATGAGGAGCTGCAGGTAGTCCGGGTGCAGCGCCTTGAAGTCGTCGCCGGAGAGCCGGGTCACCCCGCGGCCGCTCAGCGCGCGCTTCACCAGGTTCGTCGCCCGCCACTTCCCCGCGCCCGGCTGTCCCAGCACGTAGGTGACCACGGGCCGTTCCTGCGCGGTGACGCGGGACAGGTAGGAGGGGACGATGAGCTCGTCGAACGTCCACTGGTGTTCTTCGGCCGACAGACGGTGGTAGTCGACGCCGGGCGGAGTGCTGCGGGCCTGCGCGATCCGCCGCACCGGCTCCGCGAGGGCGGCGGCGCGCGCCGCGTCCCGCTGGACGGCCAGACGCCGGTCCTCGCAGAGCCCGTCGCCGTGCACCCGGCGGTCGGTACGGGCCAGGTCCCGGTGGAACAGGGCCGTCTGGCGTGCGGTCCACGGCCGCGCCCGCCCGCCGGTCACTGCCGCCGCCGCGCCCGGCGGCCGCCGCCAGGCGCCGTCGACGAGTTCGTTGCTGTACAGGAGCTGGCCGTCGCGGCGCAGGACCGTGATCCGGTCGGCCAGCCGCTCGGCCTCGATGACGGCCAGGGTCTGCGGCAGCTGCTTCGCGCAACCGTCGTGGTTCTCCCAGGACACGTACCTCCCGCCGCCCGCCGCCGCGTCGGCCAGGAACCGTTCCAGGACTCCGAGCTGGCTCAGCGCCTCGGCCGTGGCGAGCGCCACCACCTCGATCCGCCCACCCACACGCCGGCTCGCGGCCGCGGCCGTACGGAACGCGTCGGCGTCGGCGAGCGCCGTCTCCACCACGGCGTCGAACCGCTGCTCGCGGGCGTACGCTTCGACCGCCGCCTGCCAGCGCCGCACATCCGAACGGACCTTGACCCCGGCGGTACGGACGTCCTCGGCCAGCAGCCCGGCGTAGAGGCGGTGCACGGCCTTGTACAAGTCGCTGCCGATCCGGACCGCGCCGCCGCGCAGGTCGAGGACCGCGTGCAGGAGATCGGCGAGCTGGGTCTTGCCGCTGCCGGGCTGGCCGGCGACGTACACGGTGACCGGCCGCTCCTGACGGACCGCGTGCTTGACCCCTGCCGGCAGGATGAGCCGGGCCAGCACACCGTCGTGCTCGTCACCGGGCAGCAGAGCCGGGACGACCTCGTTCTCTCTCACCAGTTCTCCTGGGGGCGGGGCCCGGTCAGTTCTGTCTGTGTGCGGCGTCATCGGCCAGGAGGGCCCGCTCCCGCTGTCTGCTACTTCTGCAACAGTTTCCGGAGGTCATCGAGCGTCCTTCCGTCGCGGAGCTGCCACAGCGTCCAGCCGTTGATGACGTTGCCGGTCACGGCTTCCGCTGCTTTGGATGGTGAAGAGAACGGTGAGGCGTGACCGTCGACGATCATCTGTCCTTCGTTCGTGACCACCGCCCGGCCCGACCGGTTGGCACGACGCTGATGGAAGGTCAGGACGGTGTCTGCTGCGAGCAGGTTTGCCTTCATCAGCTCCGCAAGTGGTCCGTAGGGAACCACGGGGGCGGGTGCGGCGGCAGTCCGTTCGGCGCCACCGAGAGAGAGAGTGACGTGAATCGTGTCGTTGCCGCTCGCGCTGGTCAGGTGCGCGAGGAGGGCGGAGTCGAACTCGATCTTGAGTGTTGGCATGTGGCCTCCTCGGTCGTGGGGTACGAAGCCCCTATCGCTGAGTTTCGCTTCTGTTCTCAGTGACACGAGCAGCATAACAAATCTTCTCCTCGCAGCGGTTAAGGAGAACTCTCTTTGTGCTCCCTTGATGCAGCTCAAGGCGCGCGGCGAGTCTCGTCTTCAGCCCGGTGAAGATCGCGGTTCCGCGGGAGGAGGCGACGCCGCCAGGGATCTGCACGGCCCGGCCGGCTGTGTGTACGGCGGCGTCAACGTCTCCGAGCGCGAGGTGCGCGCGTCGGCCTGCCGGGTCAGGCGCAGGGGCGTCATCGCCGACTGCAAGGATCAAAGGCCACAAGAAGGTGAAGGGGACTGACAAGGATGCCGAAGAAGCGCAAGAAGGATCGCAAGGCGCCCCGGACGCGAGCCTCAGCTCGGACCGCTCCGGCCCGGCGCGCAGGCCTGGAACTGGTGGACTGGGACGATGCTCCAGAGGAGGGTATCGACGTGATCGATGCCCTCGCCGAACGGTTTCCCGCTCCTGCTGACGCGGTGAAGGCTGTGCAGGCCGGCGAGCGCGTGGAATGGACAGGTGAGATCGACGGATCGACGATGCGCCACCGTGTCCTCTTGGCCGACGGCGGCACCGCGGCCGTCGAACAGGCAGTCTTCGTCGGCGGTGTTCTTGAGGCGATCCTGCTGTGTGCCTGGCACCAGGCAGAGGAGCAGCAGCGGGACTTGCTGGAGGCCGGAGTGCTCGCTGCCCTCGATGACCTTCACACGGCGGTCCGGCCGGTCCTAGAAGCTGAGATCCGCGAAGTTCGTCCCGACTACACCGCTGCTGTTCCGCAGTCCTTCCGCGAGGAGCCAGAAGCGCATGGGGCAGGCATGCCTTTGTTCGGCTGGCGCCTACTCCACCAGGTCGGCCCGGACACCACCTGGAAGGACACCTGCGACACCGCCACGTGGAACACTTCCCAGACCATGTCGGGGCTCGGCTACTACGATCACGTCCCCGAGTTGAAGCCCGCCGAACTTGCCCGCCTACTGCGTTACCACGGAGTCCCGGCCGTGCTCTGCGCGAAGTGCGGCGAACCCGTCACGGATAGCCACCCGCAGTGGCCTGGCGTGTGGGTTACTCCTGACAGCGAGCGCGGACCTCTGTGCGGAGAACCCGGAGCCCGACCTGTCGCTGCGAAGCCTCTGCTGGGGACACTTACCGACCGGGACTTCGGCGCGCCTCATTGTCCGGCCTGAGGCCATCTGACGGTGACTTGCCGGTTTGACGAGCGTCGCAGGCACTGCCACGGTGGCGGCCCACAATCGCATATAGAGGCACGGGCGGATCGAGGTGATCCAAGCTCCCTCACGACGGTGCAGGCATTACGGCAGGGTCGTTGGCTCCACCAAATCCCCTGCCGACTCCACTGACCAAGGCTCCTGCCCGCATCCGGGCGGGAGTTCTTTTTCTCCCCATCCCGGTATGTCCTGTGTTCGAAAGCCCCGGCGCCCGCCGGGGCCTGGCTGCGTCGTCGTCAAGACTGCGGGGACATGCCCTCCCCCTCACAGCGCCAGATCAGCTGGCGAAAGCTTGAGGCACACCCTCAGTCCTGCGAGTCCGCGCGCTTCATCGCGCCGACCAGTGCGTTCCCCATCCGTGCTTCCACGGGAGCCCCCTCCGTCTACCGATCCCGTCACCGCACCCGGTCACGGAAGCTGTCACCCCGTCAGCGGGATCACCGGCCAGCGCCTGGCCGTGTACGCCGAGGAGGAAGGGGTGGCACCGAGCCGAGGCGCGGTAGGTCTCGCGCTTCAAGTGGTTGTTCCAGGAGCCGATGTCGGGCTGGTTCTCGGCCGACAGCTCGTCCGCTCTGCTCAGGGAACCGGGGATGCGGCCCGCGCGGCGTATGCGTCGATTGCCTGTTTCAGGCAGGCTGCCGTGAAACCGGGAAGGCGCCCCCCTCCCGCGTCTTCTCCGTATCGAGCGTTGATTCTTCCTCTGTTGGGCCGGGCAACCCCTACTTCACGCAGCAGCCCGCACAGATCCGGCCCGATGGTATTCGGGTTGCACCCCAGCGCAACTGCGAGGTCCCGCGACGCCATCTCCTTCTCCCGTACCGAGTCAACGATTGCGTACGCACGCGTGAGGAGCGCCGGAACGTCCTCCCCACGGTCGTCTGCAGCCTGATACTGCTGCGCAGCCTCTCGTGCCGGCGAAGGGACGACCGGTCCGTTGCCGGTGGACGAAATCGGCTCAGCTCGGACCTCGCCATCCGATTGCCGCCCCGGGGCGAGTCCCGGCGGGGGCAGGGCATCGTTCATGGCCTCCAGGACGCTACCGAGTTCATGCCAAGGGATCCCTGACTCCAAGGCCTTCCCCACGAGAGCCCCGATCCTCTGACTTGTCTCCTGCGCCTGAGCCCAGATCTCGCGTGCACGGTTCGACAACTGGTTGTGTTCTTCGACGCAGCGCGCAAGCACGGCCATCTGGCTGGTGTGGTCCATATCTACAGAACGGCTTGGTGACCATTGAGGATGCGCAGCATCGCGTCGCCAGCCGTGTTCCTCCCTCCCTGGTGTGCCTGTACGGAGTTCGCTGACAAGTGCGGCATCTACTCACTCGTTGTGGTGGCTCCTGCCTGATCGTGCCCGCGTGGTCGGGGTCGGCCGTGAGACTCGCGCCGTGGCCGACACCAGAGAGAGCAGCCCCGAACGACCCGCCGCGAACGGCGGGGCGAAGCCCCGCACCGGCGGGACGGCCAGGGCACGCGGGAGGCGGCTTTGGCTGTGGCGGTGGGTACTCGCCCCCGGAACGAGCTGGCAGGCCCGTCGGCTGGCGGCATCGTTCGGGCCGGGCATGGACGCCGATACCGCGTGGAAGCTGGCCCGCCTCGCACGCCATCCCGACGAACGCGTTCACGCGCTGCACCGCCTGGACGGCGACGGCGGCAACGCCGCGGCGGAAAACCGTACGCCGTGAACCCCGCACCTGCGCCGCGGGCGCGCGTACCGTACGGGGGAGGAAGGAGGGCCACCGTGGACGCCACCCTCAAGACCGTCGTCGCGGGCCGGCTCGTGGAGCTGCCCGGCACCATCGCGGCCATCCGCGCCACCATGGACACCGAGCTGGCGGCCGAGTTCGACCGCGAGATCGAGCACCTCCCCGCCGCCGACCTCCCCGCCGCCCTCGTGCGCTGGGCACTCGCCGGCACCGGCGCCATCGAGGAGGACGACGCCCTCTTCGAGCGCCTCGCCCGCGGCGAGGACATCGGCGCGACCGAGGCGGCCGCTCCCGGCTCGGAGGTGGCGTGAGCCGTCGCTACCGCCTCCAGTACGCCCCACCCGCCGACCAGGCCCGCCACGCCATGCCGCCCGCGCTCCGGGCCGCCTTCGACGCCGGGATGCAGCGCCTGGCCGCCGCCCCGTACGGTCTGGATTCCGCGCCGATCGACAAGGACGACGACCGGCGCCAGGCCGTGGTCGCCGGCGCGGTCATCCGCTACTACGTCAGCCAGGACGTCCTGGTGGTGACCGTCGTCCGCGTCGTCTACGTGTGACTCGCGTCGTCGGCCTGCCGGGCGAGCCGCTTCGTCTCCATCTCCAGCTCGTACCGCGACACCCGGGCCTCCGCCGCATGCTCGGTGACGGCCAGCTGCACCTCGTCTGCCGCATCCCGCCACGGCCGCCAGCCCTCCGGGGTGTACGCCTCCCGCGTCGCCGCCCGGCGCGCCGCGTTCGACACGCGCTGGAGCTGTATCAGACGGTCGGGAACCTCGGGTCTCTTCTCTTTCGCCACGGGCGGATCGTACGCCCCGGGCTCCGCGGTGCGACGAGGGGCAGCGCGGGAAACGCAGGTCGGCCTACAGTCGGTGTCATGACCGCTGATGACCCTGACGACAGCCCGCTAGCCCGGATTTCGGCGCTGGTTGTGACTCCCTGGTCCCATCCCGCTCCGCCCGCGGGGGTGGACCTGGACGCCACGTGGCAGATCCCCGCGGGCGAGATCCGGATCCCGCACCACAACCGCACCCTGCGGGAGATCCACGCTGCTCGCGAGCGGAACAACGTGCGGGTGACGGCGGAGGACCGCGCGGCAGAGACGACCACGGAAATCCTGGCCTGCCCGGCCTGCCAGTGCCAGGAGCTCCAGATCTGGGGACGATGGGGGCACCCTGCGGACATGGTCTGCTCGAGTTGCGGCCACGGGTGGCGCCCGTACGCGGACTCCCCGGAGTGGGGCGTCCTCGCGATGAAACACTCGATCTGCCGAGCGGTCGAGGTAGGTGCGGTCGAAGTGGCTGAGCCCGGTCGCTTTCCGGAGCACGGAGACACCTGAAGTACGGCAGCCCAGGCTCGGCAGCTCAAGCGAGGAACGCACGGACTTCCGGCATGCTGGACCGCCCGTCAGCGGATCGCTGCACCAGCTCGCTGTAGATCCGGGCAGCCTGAAAGCCCAGTGCCCTGGCCATGACTCAGTTGAGTGCGTGGGTGATCTCGCGGAGGCGGATTCGGGCGCGGGGGGATTCGACGTGTTCGGACAGGCCGGCGGCTTGGCGGGTGAGGTCGAGGGCGGCGGTGCGGTCGCCGCGCAGGCGGTGGGTGTCTGCGAGGTCGAGGACGGCAAGCATGTGGTCGCGTGGGTAGAGGCCGGCGTCGTCCACGGCCGCGAGGGACTGGGTGAGGTAGGGCTCTGCGGCGTCGGGGGCCTGGGCGGCGAGCCAGGCGCGTCCGGTCGCGGAGTCGACCGCGCGGTGGGACAGCCACGCCGACCACCAGGGATCGTCGTTGCCCGCGCGCTCCAGCTGGTCGTGGGCGGTATCGCGGGCGCGTCGCAGGGCGTCGGTGTCGCGGCGGCGGCCGGCGGCGAAGACGGCTCGCTGGGCGATGACCGCGCTCAGCCGGGGCGGGGGCTGGTCGGGGAGGCGTTCGGCGATGTCGAGGAAGGTTTTCGCTTCGGCGTTCTGGTTGAGCCAGGATGCCTGGTAGGCGGCGCTGGCCAGGAGGTTGGCCGTGGCGTGCTGGATGTCGGGGGTGGGGTCGGTTTCCCGTGCGAGGGTCATGCCGGTCTGGTAGACGCGTTGGGCCTGGGGGTGGCGGTCGGCGTCGAACAGCATCCAGCCGTACTGTTCGCACAGTTCGATGTAGGCGCGGTGCAGGCGTCGGCCGGCGGGGGTTCCGTGCCCGGCGCCGGTGGCGTTGGTGATGACGCGGCTGACGTTCTGCCACAATCCCCCGGCCCACACGAGTCCGGTCGTGCTGCCGTCGGTGTCGTCCAGGTGGCGCAGGTCGCGTATGGCGTTCTCGATGCCGGTGACGAGCCGGTCGGGGAGACGTTCGCCGTTCTGTGCTGCCTGGAGGGGGCCGCGGTCGGCGACGAGGAGGGCGAGTGCCGGGGCGGTGGCTGCGGTCCCGGCGAGCATGAGCAGGGTACGGCGGTCCATGATGTTTCCTCCTTGGCTGATCTCGCGGAGTAAGTCGCCGGCCGAGGCGTCGCCCGGAGCGTCGATGCACCGGCGCGAGGGCCGGGCGCCGGTGGTCGGTGTCCATCCGAGTTCGTCGGCGGTGACGCGTCGTCCGGCGCGCTCGGCGAGGACGGCGAGCACGTCGAGCCGGTTCTCCAGGGTCGGGTGCGCGGGACGGGACCGGATCCAGGCGTAGACGCTCTTGGGGTCCAGGGGCTGGGAGCCTCGGCGCCGGCGGCGTTCGTTGACCCGTGCGATGAGCTGTGGCGGCCGCATCTTGATGCGGCGCAGAAGCGTGGCCAGCGGGTTGTCCGTGGCCCCGATGAACTCCTCCATCGCGTCCCTCTCTGGACGGCCGTGGGCGGACGGTAGCACCGGGCTCCGGGCTGCGGCAGACCCGGAAGGGCCCCAGCTGGTGTACGTACACCGGTTGGGGTGGATCCACCGCACGTGGTGGATCCACCCGGTCCACCCCGTACACCTCTGTCTCCCCGCGGCCCTGATGCGGTTGCCTGTCGCACGGCGAGACGCCCGGCAGCCCCGGGCGGCCGGGCCGCGGACCCCCGCGGAGCGCGGGCGGTCCGTCCGGCGAGTGCCGAACTTTCCCCGGAGAGAAGGAGATTCCTGTGTCCCAGCGCGCTGTTTTCCGCCGTGGGAAGGCGTACGTGACCGAGGCCGGGTACGGAGTCGCTGCCGTCCGGCCGTCGCGCCCTGCGGAACCATGTGGGGGCGGGTTATGCGAGCAGTGATCTTCGGCGCTTCCGGGCTGCTCGGGCGCAGCGTGCTGCATGCCTTCGGCGATGTGGCCGTGACGGGTACCGGGTTGAGCCGGACCGCCGGTGGGCTGGTCCGGGTCGACGCCACGTCCGCTGCCGGGGTGGGGCGTCTGCTCGGGCGGGATGGGCCGGATGTCGTCGTCAACTGTGTGGGGGAGCGCCGGCCTGATGTGTGGGCGGCCTCTCCCGGCGACGCCCGGGGCAGGAACGTGGAGGCGGCCCGGCTGATCGCGGAGGGCGCGGCCCGGTGCGGAGCCCGGCTTCTGCATCTCTCCAGCGACTATGTGTTCGACGGGACGGCGGCGCCCTACCGGCCGGGAAGCCTGCCGAATCCGCTGAACGCCTACGGCCGGTGGAAACTTCGTGCCGAGCAGGCGGTGCGTGCCGCGTGCCCGGGGGCGGTGATCCTGCGGCTGCCCGTGCTCTACGGTCCCGTGCAGTTCGCCGGCGAGACGAACCTGACCGAGATCGCCCGCCGACTGGGCGCGGGGGGCCCGGTCGAGCTGGACGATGTGTGTGTCCGCTACCCGACGCACGTGGACGAGGCTGCCGAGGTGTGCCGCCGGCTCGCCGGGGCCCTGGTGGAGGGGCGGCGGCTGGGGCCGGTTGTCCACTGGAGTGCGGAGCAGGGCTTTACGAAGTATCGGATGGGTGTGCTGATCGCGCGCAGGTTCGGGCTGTCCGCTCGCATACGGGCCGGGGCGACGGATGCAGCTGGGGAGCGGCCGGTTGACTGCCGCCTCGACTGCCAGGGTCTGCCCGAGGTTCTGGGGCCGGTCCGGCGCCGGCTGTTCAGCGAGGAGTTCCCGCCCGTGGTGGAGCCCTGGCTCCTCGCCCGGCCCGCCGCGAGCCGGGAGGGGGCGTGACGTCCATGGTGTACGAGGATTTCGCCCGCGCGTATGTGACGGAGGTGGCCGCCGCTGTCCGGCGCATGCTCACCGGTGGTGCCCAGGCCGTCGAGCTGCTGACGAAGGCCACCGGCGGCGGGGGCAGGGTCCGCGCGTTCGGCAACGGCGGCTCCTCGGCGATCGTCCGGTCCGCCCTTCTCCAGCTCCACCAGCACGCCGGGCAGGCGGTCGACGACTCGATGATGAGCCCGGCGGCCCTGGCCTACGGCGCTCAGCGCCATGGCTACGGCACGGTCTTCGCCCGGTCGCTGGGCAGGGACCTTGACCGGACGGGCCTGGTCGTCGTGGCCAGCGTCAGCGGCCGGTCCGAAAGTGTCCGGGAGGCCGTGCGGCTCTGCGGGGCCGGCCGGCCACCGGTGCCGGTGCTGGCGCTGGTGGGCGGGGACGGGACCCAGATGGCGCTGGTGGACGGCATGGTCTGGGCGACGGGGACCACCGACCAGCAGGTCAGCGAGGACGCCATGCTGGCCGTGCTGACCCTGGCGGCCGCCACCGTGCCCGACCCGCACGAGGTGCCGCTGCCCACCCGGTGGGGGCGGTACCTGGACACCCTGCACGCGGTGGACACCGTCCTGCTGGCGGGCTTCCTCGAGGAGGCCACCGAGGCGGTCGCCGACGCGATCCGCGGCAGGCGCCATATCTACGTACTGTGCCCCGACGGCGGGCCCCTGGCTCTCGCCGGCGAGCACTTCGCCCACAACCTGAACTGGGACGCCCCGCTCGGTGTCGAGGGCGTACGGCCGCCGGTCGTCATCGGTGATCCGTCGCTCGCGGACATGAGCGCGATCTACAACGACCACCCCGACCCCGCGCACGGCGTCCGCCACCAGCTGGGCAGCGCCTCCCCGCACGACGTCGTCTTCCTCCTGTCCTACGACCGGGACAGCCGCACGACCCGGGAAGCCGTCAGCGCCGCCACGGCGGCCGGCACCCGGCTGTTCCTCCTCCACCCGCACGGTCCCGCCCGCCCGGCCGCCGGGCCAGACCGCCGCCTCGCGCGCCTCGTGCTGCCGTCCGCTGGTCACTTCACGCTGGCGGCTCTGGTGCAGTCGGTCGCCCATCTGGTCTGCCGGACCACCCGCGCCGCGCTCGCCGCGCAGCCCAGCCGTCCAGCAGCCACCGGGCTGTCGCCCGACGACCTGATGGCGCAGGACCTGGCGCCGCTGCGAGAACTCTCCACCACTCCGAACTCCCTCCGGACGAAAGGCCCCACCATGCCTGCACGCGAGATCCACACCGAGTTCCTCCGGCCCGCCCGGGGTGAGATCGCCGCCTTGTCCCGCCTCCCGGTCGCCTCGATCGTGGACGCCCTGGGCAAGACCGGCGCCCTCTCGCACTGCCTGCGCCTGCAGACCCCCGGCCTGATCCTGTGCGGCAGCGCCGTCACCGCGCTCGGCCCGGACGTGACCGTGCGCCGCGCCGCCATCGACCTCGCGCAGCCCGGCGACATCGTGGTGGTCGCGGCCGGCGGCGGCAAGGAACGGTCCTGCTTCGGGGGCGTGACCGCCGCGCACATGCACAGCCGGGGCATCACCGGCGTCCTGGTCGACGGCATGGTCCGCGACACCGCCGAACTGCGCCGCATCGCCTTCCCGACGGTCGCCCGCGGCACCACCCCGCTCAACTACGACTACCCCGCCGGCCGCCAGGAGGGCGCGGTCAACGTTCCCGTGGACATCGACGGCGTCCTCATCAGCCCCGGGGACGTCGTGGTCGGTGACGAGGACGGCACCGTGGTCGTCCCCCGCGACCAGGTCGCGGCCGTCATCGCCACCACCCAGGCCGCCCTGACCGCCGAGGCCGCCAAGTGGTGGAGCCGCCGCGGAAAGAGCCTCGGCGCCGTCCAGCAGCTCACCGAATCCGGCTACACGATCATCTGAGGAGCACCCCGCCGATGACCGGACACACCCAGCTCGCCGGCACCTTCGAGAAGTTCGCCGCCCAGCAGGCCGCAGGCACCTCCCCGCTGTACGAGACCCTCTCGCGCACCGTCGCCCGTACGCCCGAGCTCCTCGACCTCGCCGCCCGCGCCCGGCCGGGACAACCGGCCCCCAACCTGCTGCTCGGGGCCATCCACCACCTCGTGCGCCGCAGCGTCCCCCACCCGCTGTCCACGTACTTCACCGGCCACGAGACCCTGACCGCGGCCCGCGCCGACATCCTGCTCACCGACTTCTGCCGACGCCACGCCGGACAGATCACCCGGATCATCTCGACCCGCTCCGTCCAGACCAACGAGGTCAACCGCTGCGCCGTCCTCCTGCCCGCCTTCGCCACGCTCCAGCGCCAGCTGGACGAACGCCCCGTCAGGATCGTGGACGTGGGCGCCAGCGCCGGACTGAACCTGCTCTGGGACCGCTACACCTACGACTACGCAGGACACCGGATCACCCTGCCCGCCAGCGATCCGGACACGGTCCTGTCCTGCGAGATCAAGGGCGGAACACCGCCCCTGTCCCTCGACACCACGCGGTTCGCCCGGCCGGTCGGGATCGAGCCCAGCCCGGTCGACGTCACCGACCCCGCGGCCACCCAGTGGCTGCTCAGCCTCACCTGGCCGGAGCAGCCCACCCGCAAGAACACCCTCAACCGTGCCCTGGCCCTCGCCGCGCGCACCCCGCCGACGATCCTGGCCGGCCGGGCTCAGGACCACCTCGCCGACGTCGTCACCCAGACCCCGCCCGGCCAGCACCTGTGCCTCGTCTTCTCCTGGTCGATTTACCAGATCTTCGGTTCCCCCGGCGGCCGGGACCGCCTCACCGCCACCCTCTCCGAACTGAGCCGGCACCGCCCGATCCACGAAATCTCCATCGGCCACTTCGGCCACGACACCCCCCGCATGATCATGGCCACCCACGACGGGGGTGTGAGCCGCTGCGACGTCGTGGCCCACTGCGACGTCTACGGCACCTGGCTCCACTGGCTCACCGACCCGAGCGCCCGGCCCACGGGGAGGACCCCATGACCCGCACGATCAGCAGGGCGGTCGTGGCCGCCGGTGGAGCAGGAACCAAGATGGCCCCGATCACCCGCATCATCCCCAAAGAGATGCTGCCCGTCGCACGGACACCGATCCTCGAACACCTCGTCCACGAACTCCAGGCAGCCGCGATCACCGACGTCCTCTTCGTGATCCCCGCGCACAAGACCCAGATCCCCGCCTACTTCGGCAGCGGCACCGCGTACGGGATGGACTTCTCCTACCGCGTCCAGGACAACGGCGCCGGCCCCGGCGCTCCGGTCCTCACCGCCGAAACCTGGACCCAGGGGGAGCCGTTCGTCCTCGCCTTCGGCGACAACCTGATCCGCTCGGCCACCGGCGGCGAAACGCCGCTCAGACGCCTGGTCCACGGCAGCGCCGCGGCGCCGTGCTCCGTCCTGACTCAGCTGTTCCCCGCGGACAGCATCCCCCCGCACGAAACCCTCCTGGGCGCGGCCACCCCGCCCACAACGGCTCCCGGCCCGGGCGCCGTCGACTTCGGCAGCCACCTCCTGGACCACACCCGCGCCCGCTGGGTCCACGCCTGCGCCGCCCGCTGGGTCCTCGGGCCCTTCGCCTTCCCCGCCCTGCGCGCATGCCCGCCGCGCCCGGGCGGGGAGCTGTACCTCATCGACGCCGTCCGGCACTGGATCAGCACAGGCCACAGCCTCAGGGCACTGCCTCTCCTGCCGGACGAATTCCGCTTCAACTGCGACAACTGGGAGACTTACACCGATGCCGTCGCCACCCTCCCCGCCTGAACGCACCGCCGTCCCGCTGGAGAGCCCGTTCCAGGAGCCCGGCACCCAGGTCACCGTGATCCTGCCCGAGCAGCCCGCGCGCAGGATCGTGCTCGCCCTGCCCGTCGAGAAAGGCGACGGGCACAAGTACGGCCACGCCCTCGCCGAAATCGGCCGGCTCCCCGCCGCTCTGCGTGCGGGGACCGTTTTCGCCGCGCCGACCTTCAGCGCATCGCCGTGGCTGGTCAACCACGCGACCCGGACCGACCGGCGGCAGGAGGACCACCTGGTCCGCGTGGTCGTGCCCACCGTCCTCGCCCTGCTCGACGCGCAGGCGGCCCGGCTGCCGGTGCATCTGCTGGGGTTCAGCAAGGGAGGCTTCGCAGCCCTCAACCTGCTGACACGACACCCCGCCCTCTTCGCCGCCGCCAGCGTCTGGGATCCCTCGCTCCTCAGCGACCGGCCACCCCACCCGCAGCTCGCCGACGCCGCCGGCAGCACCGGACGGCTCGACGAATACGACGTACGGCTCAACCTGCGCCGCCACGGAGGGGCCCTGCGCGCGGCCTGCCGGATCGCGCTCGGGGGCATCGGCACGCTGGAAGCCGACTGGACGGCCGGCCACCGTCTCCTCGACTCGCTCGGCATTCCCCACCACGCCTACCGGGACGCTCCGGCCGACCACCGGTGGGACGCCGCATGGCTCGCTCCGGCCATGCGGCACCTCCTCACCCTCGAAACCCGCCTCCACCACGGCCCGGCGAGAGGTGAAGGCGGGAAGAGGGAGGGGCTCAGTCCTTGAGCATCCCGTCACGTACCGGGATCCAGTCCAGAGCGGACCGGATGCCCTCCTCCAGGGACAGCTTCGGTGTCCACCCCAGCAGCTTCTCGGCCCGGTCGCTGCGGGTGTAACCGCCGGCGACGTCACCGGGACGCGGATCGGCGTCGACCGTCGCCAAGGGCGCGCTCACCACGTTGTTGAACGCCGCGCACAGCTCCCGGACGGTGGTGCCGGAACCCGTGCCCAAATTGATCGCGACCGACCGGTTCGACTCGGTGAGAACGGAGTCGAACCGGTCGACCGCCGCGATGTGAGCCGCCGCGAGATCCCAGACATGCACGTAGTCCCGGATCCCCGACCCGTCACGGGTCGGGTAGTTCACCCCGGTCACCGGGAACGCCGTGCCCTCCTGGTGCGCCTGGATCAGCTTCCCCAGGGCGTGGCTGGGCCTCTTGAGCTGGAGCCCCGTACGCAGCAGAGGATCGGAGCCGACCGGATTGAAGTACCGCAGCGACAGCACCCGCATCGCCCCGGCCGCGGCGATGTCGGCGAACATCTCCTCACACACCGCCTTCGTCCGCGCGTAGGGGCTCTGCGGCGCCAGCGGCGACTCCTCGGTGACGGGGGAGCCGTCCTCGGCCCGGTAGATGGAGCCTGAACTGCTGAAGATGAGACGGTCACAGCCGTTGCGGTGAAGATGCCCGACGAACGCGAGGCTCTTGGCGACGTTCGCCTCGTAGTAGCCCATCGGGTCCGCAACCGACTCCGGAACCACGATCAGCGCCGCACAGTGCACCACGGCGGAAATATCCGGGTGCTCGGCGAAGATCCGGTCGACGAGGGCCCCGTCCGAGATGTCACCCTCGTAGAAGATCCGCCCATCGGTGAACTCCCGACGGCCCCGTACGAGGTTGTCCAGGATCACCGGAGTGATGCCCGCGTCCAGACAGGCCGACGCGACGGTGCTCCCGATGTAACCGGCTCCCCCGGCGATAAGAACAGACACCATGATTCTCTTCCCGGCCTCGTACGACCCAGTAGGCAACCGAACGACAAGGCTAGCGGCGTACCAACCCCGAGATTGCGCAAGCTGTTTGACGGATGCTCACGCGTCTCGGGCGCTACCGGACTCACCACGGACTCGCTGAGCCTGATCGAGAGGTACGCCCCGAGTCCCCGCTCGCGCGTTCGGAGGCTCGCCGTTTCACCGCCGGACCCACCTGGACCAGGCGGTGTGCGTACCTGAAGTTCCAGCTGTAGAGGCCGCGCCCCGAACAGCCGCGAGCCCCGGACCATCCGCGGTCCGGGGCTCGCTCCGCGTGTCTCCTACTCATCCGTACGTGACGTCAGGAGCCGTGCTTCCCGTTGTCGTTCCGCGCGCCGGACGACTGGGCCCGTGGCCCGAAGCCCGTCTTCGCGGACCGGCTCGACGCGTTCTTACTCACTGTGGACTGGACCCGCGAGGCGGCCTTCGGAGTCATCGGGGTGTGCTTGCTTCCGCCGCTCTTCGCGCTGCCGCTTCTGCTGTTCCTGCTCATGCAGATCACCTCTCCTGTCATCGTCCGGCCGCTGGGCCGTCCCCGCACATCGGCGTGTACGGCGCCGCCGTGACCCGGCAGGTCTCGTTGCGGGTATGGCGGCGCGGTGCTGGCCGACGGGTGTGCGTGACGGGTGATGCGGGTGTGGTTGACCAGATTTATACGACCTCTCTCCCGAACGCGTGATGAAGGTCACGTCACAGATTCGATATCGCAGGTCACGCACCGTGCGGACGTTTGGATGATCACATTCCGCGAAGAACGGATGTCTCAGAGTTAACCCCGGCGGGGTTCCTGCTCGGTGTAGGGGTGAGAACGCAGCGCACCTGGCGCGCAACGAAGCCCGCCGGGAACCTACTTGGAACGAGGAGGGTCCGTGGGGTTCCACAGGGCCTGGCACACACCGGCGCGAGCCGGCGCCTGCCGGACGACCGAGACGGGTTTCGGTTCCACCGCTCGCCGTACCGTCCGCGAGCAGCCGCAGGCTCCGCGACATGTTCTTCCGTGCGGGCCGGACCGGGCCGCCGCGCTCGCCCGTCCCCCGATCGAGGGGGCGCAGTCGTGACCGACTCCCCTGAGCAGGACCTGACGCGGCCAGCCGGGCTGGACAGGGAATTCTCCGACTTCTTCACAGAACACAAAGGCGAATACATGCGTATCGCCATGAGCAAGCTCCGCAACATGCACGACGCCGACGAGGCGCTGATGGACGCCGCCATAAAAATGCACCGTAAGTGGCCCCGCATCAAGGCCCACCCCAACCCGGCGGCCCTCGCCTTCCGCATTGTCAACATGGCAATCATCGACTTCTACCGGTCCCGCGCCCGCCGTACCGGCTACGAGGTCCCCGTCGCGGACCCTGTCTACACCGACATCCCGACCGTCGACGACATCCTCGCCCTGCGCGGCTACGACCGGCTCGACCGGGCGCTGGCCAGCCTCGGCGAATGCGCCCCCACGCAGGCCCAGTGCGTCCAGCTGCGCTACCTCGCCGACATGAGTTTCGAAGAAATCGGCGAATACCTCAACATCACCAAAGGTGCGGCCAAAACGAACGTTCATCTCGGAGTGAAGAAACTCCAGGCTTTCATGGATCTCACCGAGGAAGGGGATTCCTGATGCTCGAAGAAACCCTGCGCGCAGAAGCGCAGGTCCTGCACGACATGCTCGGCACCCACGACACGGGTGACTTCATGAGCCGCCTGGCCACCCGTATCGCCCAGGACGCGGCCCGCCCTCCCAGGGTGCGCAGCGAGTCCGGCCCGGCGGCACCGCCACCGTCGTTCACCGCACAGCCTCAGCGCTCCACCCACCCGCGATACCGGCGGCAACCGCGCCGGCGTCCCACCCCGATCGTCACCAGCGACGCGAGCGCTCATCCCAGCGCGGTCCTCGCCCATGTCCGCCAGCTATGCGACACCGTGCTGCGCTCGGACGACGTGCACGCGCTGACGGCCTTCGACACGGACTACGACCAGGCGGGCGCCCGTACCTTCGCGTGCCTGCTCTACACGATCGACCGCCGCGAGAGCGCCCTGTACTGGTGGCGCTTCGCCGCCGGGGCCGGCGACCCGCTCGCCGCCCACCTGCTCGCCGCGTACCACGCCGCGGTCGGATCGGTACCCGACGCCCGGGTGTGGCGCGCCTTCGCGGGCATGCTCGGCTACTCCGCCCTGAACCTCCCCCAGCCCTCCCAGACCAGCACCCGTATCGCCCAGGGATTCGCCCACCAGGCCCCCTGGGGCACCCAGCTACGCGAGTTCATGACGTTCGACCAGCTCCCCGCGGAGCTCGTCAACCACTGACCGGACCGAGGCCGTGAGGCGTCGCCGCCCCTCAAGGCGGCGCCCCCCCCACGCGCCGCTACACCGGGCCCACCCCCCCCCCCCCCACCC